>NZ_CP048877.1:1562448-1924896 GCF_011207455.1 Thermosulfuriphilus ammonigenes | reverse complement strand
CTTCGCCCCTGCCCGGGGACAAAAAGATATATCTGCTGTGGCTACCAGATCCTTCATCTCGGAAGTGGCTGCCCCTTTGATTGCACGTACTGTATCCTTCAGGTCTATCTCAGCAATCCTTATCTGACGGTCTTTACTAATGCCCCAGAGATAATCAAACAGGCCCAAAGGGAGATAACGGCCCAGAGAAATAGGTTTTTTCGTATCGGCACCGGAGAGTTTATGGACAGCCTGGGCCTTGAACCCATCACCGAATTGGCCCCTCTTCTGGTGGAAACCTTCTCTGACCTTGACAACGCCTGCCTAGAGCTGAAGACCAAATCCGTCTTTATTGATCACCTCCTCCAATTGCCTCACCGAAAAAGGACCTTTCTTTCTTGGTCTCTTAATAGCCCTGAGATATCTGAGTCCGAAGAGAAAGGGACCCCGTCCCTTGAAGAGCGCCTTCAGGCGGCAGTTCGAGCCGCGGAAGCAGGATATCCTCTGGGTTTCCACTTTGATCCCCTGATCTACTATCCTGGCTGGCAAAAGGGATACCAGAAAACCCTTGTCCTCCTGAAGGATTATCTGGCTGGCGCTACCGTGGCTTGGATCAGCCTTGGCGCCTTAAGATTCATGCCTTCCCTTAAGGCTGTCGCCCGAAAACGCCATCCAGAGACCCGCATTTTTCTCGGAGAATTTATCCTTGGCCTTGATGGGAAAATGCGCTACTTGAGACCTATCAGGGTGGAGATGTATCGCCGTCTTTATGCTGAACTTAAAGAGATCTTCCCGGAGACAACCATCTATCTTTGTATGGAAAGCGAACTCGTCTGGCGAGAGGCCCTGGGGATGAACCCTCGACAGGCAGGAGGGCTGGCCCAAATGCTGGACAACGCTGCCCGGAGGGTTATCTATGACTAGGCTCTGGAAGACTGCGGTTGTTTTCTTTGTTCTTCTTTCCTTTGCCACCGGAGCCGGGGCTAAAGCCTGGAGACGAGTTCGAGCTGTCATTGATGGCGACACCATTATTGTTCGAGGAGAGACCCGCGTCCGTTATGCCGGAATAAATGCCCCTGAGATCGCCCATGATGACCGCCCTGGAGAGCCCTTAGGAGAAGAGGCCAAAAAGTACAACGCCAAGCTACTCAAGGGCAAAAGGGTTCGTCTGGAATACGCCAAAGAAAGATATGATCGTTATGGTAGGGTTCTGGCCTATGTCTTTCTCCCGGATGGGACTATGGTCAACGAGGCTATGGTAGCCGCCGGTCTGGCCTATGTCTGCTATAACCCCCCAAATGATCGCTATATCTCCCGCCTTCTGGCCGCCCAGCGGCGGGCTATTGAGGCCAGACGCGGCATATTTGGTCTCCGCGTCCGGCAGGAGCCCTATTACATCGGCAACACCCGTACCTTCCGTTTCCATCGACCAAACTGCCCCTTTGGTCAGAAGACCTCTCCCAGGAATCGCTATATCTTTAAGTCACGTCTTGAAGCCTTCTATTACGGGTATTGTCCATGCCGCCGCTGCCGCCCCTAGAAAAAAACCTTCAGGCCTGGATAACCGCTCTGGTTTCTATCTTCATCATTGTTGATCCCTTGGGCAATGTACCCCTTTTCCTCGCCCTGACTATTGATTATCCCCGGACAAAAATCAGAAGCACTATTAAACGGGCTGTACTTGTAGCTACTGGAGTCCTGGTGATCTTTTGTCTCGCTGGAGAGGTCATTCTTAAGTTTTTTGGCATCAGGGTACCTACCTTTCGGGTGGCCGGAGGAATCATTCTCTTTCTTATTGCCTTAAGGATGATCCAGGCCCTGCCTCTTCTTACCCGCTCCTCCCCTCAAGAGACCGATCAGGCTGGCCGGGAAAGAGAAGACGTAGCCATTGTTCCCCTGGCTGTCCCTATTCTGGCCGGACCAGGGGCCATAACCACGGTAATGGTTCTTTCTGGCCAGGAGTCCAAATTCTTGGTAATCGTCTCCATATTGGTAGTTATGGTGCTTACCTACATTATACTAGCCCGAGCAACCTGGGTGGCCCGGGCCTTAGGAGCCACCGGGATGGGGCTCTTTACCCGAATCATGGGGCTTATTCTGGCCGTCATTGCCGTAGAGTTTATCGCTACCGGTCTGGGAGAGCTCTATCCTGGATGGACGTCTCCTTAACAAAGGAGGTCATCGATGAAAAAGACTGGGGTGATCCTTGACGAACGCTTTCTGAATCACGATCCGGGGCCCTTCCACGTAGAAAGCCCGGAAAGGCTTAGAGTCATCTATCAGCGTCTGGAGGAACCAGAATTCAGGGATCGCTTTAAAAAGCTCTTCCCCCGAATGGCTCGAGAAGAAGAGCTTTGCTGGAATCATACCCCGGAATATGTCCGAAGGATCGCCTCCCTGGCCGGAAAAGAGGCCGAACTTGACCCTGACACCAGGGTATCACCCGGAACCTGGGAGGCCGCTGTTTTAGCCGTTGGAGCAGTCTTTACAGGGATAGATGCCATCCTCAACAAGCATATCCACAATGGCTTTGCCCTGGTAAGACCTCCAGGCCACCACGCTGAGGCCAACCGGGCCATGGGATTCTGCATCTTTAACAATGTAGCCTTGGGGGCCCACTATGCCAGAGAAGCCCGAAGTCTTTCCCGAATCCTTATTATTGATTGGGATCTTCATCACGGAAACGGAACTCAGTGGAGCTTTTACGACCGGGATGACGTGCTTTATTTCTCCACCCATCAGTTTCCCTACTATCCAGGAAGTGGCTCCTTAAAAGAAATAGGCCGAGGCCAGGGAGAAGGGTTTACGGTTAATGTACCCCTTCCGGCCGGCTGTGGTGACGGAGAATATCTGACCATCTTTAAGGAAATTCTTGTTCCCGTAGCCCGGGCCTTTAAGCCTGAGCTTATTCTTGTCTCTGCCGGCTTTGACCCCTACTACGCTGATCCTTTAGGAGGCATGATGGTCACCCCGGTGGGGTTTGCCTACCTGACCCGAATCCTTATGGAGTTGGCCGACGAAGTATGTCAGGGACGACTTCTCCTCTGTCTTGAAGGAGGCTACAATCTAGCCGGCCTCAGGGATTCCACTATGGCCTGTTTGCTGGAGCTTCTGGGAGAAAGCCTCATCCCACCAGAGAAGGAAAAGGAGCTTAAGGCCTGCCAGGTCTCTCTCCCGATAATCGAGGAGGTAAAGAGGCTTCATCGGGCCTACTGGCCTCTTTAGGTGGTATCCGGTAGAGGATGATCGTTCCTAGAGAGCTATCAGGAAAGACTCCCAAGGGCTGAAGGTATTTGTCGGCCACAGCCCTGATAGTTTCCCCTCGGCGACCAAGGGTCTTCTCTTCCCAGACAAAATAGGCCACTTTCTCCTGACGAAGGACCTGGGGAAGATTTTGGGGATTTGAGGTCAGTTGTCGGTAGTTAACCATAGAAAGATAGCAGATAGCCGGCCGCCGGAAGTAGTTAACGTAAAAGAGAATATACCAGGAGGTAGTGGCAATCTTTACCGGACGGTGGTGTCTTTCTAAGCGGTTGATTACCCTGGCGGCCTTAAGAAAGGGAATCTTATTTTTGCGTCTGAGCTTATGAATATCTACCAGGGGAAAGGATAGGAGAAGGATAAGAAGAAAAACAAAGACCTTTTTCTGCCTTTTGGGCCAACGATCAAGAAGCCATTCAAGACCAAGGCCCACAAAGACATAGGCCGGAAGAACAAAGACAATCACATAGCGTTTGGTGATGGCCGGAAACTTATAAGCCCAGAAGAGGAGAAGCAAAAAGGCCAACGCTGAAAGAAAAGATAAATAGGCCACCAGGGGCTCTTTAAGGCGACTCTTTGCCCTGGCCATCCCCAGGCAAAAAATAGGCCCCAGCCCGGATATAGCGGAAAAAATCTTATAGACGAGGATCTCTAGGGGAAGGATCCAAAGCGTCTCCCGGAGGTATTTCCATAAGGGGGCCCCTGTCTTCCGGGCGAGGGTATCAAACTGGCTATACCAGTGGTGATAACTTGAGTGACGTTTGATAAGACCTATTCGGTGCTCAAAATACAGATGATAAAGAGAAAATGTCCCCTCTTTATTCGAGAAAAGGGGAAGAAAGAAAAGCCCAAGGACCATCAGAGGGGGAAGGGCAAAAAATAAAAGGGCCTTGGGGGGGCTACAGCCCTGCCCCCGGCAGAGAAAAGGGATAAAAAGAAAAGTCCCCGGAAGATAAACCAGGGCCTCGATACGGCTCGAAGAGGCCAGAAGGAAGGAAATCGAAGCCAAGGAAAGCCAGAAGGGCCTCTTCTCCTGCCCAAAACGCCCCACCAGGTAAAACCCCATCAGGGAGAAGAACCAGAAAGGGGGGCCCTTGAGGACATCAAGGCTCCGCTTGACAAAGAAGGGGAGAAAGGCATAGGCCACAGCCATAAGGAGGGCCACCCGGGAAGAGAATAGCTGGCGCGACAGAAGATAAAGGGGAACCGTTCCCGCCAGAGTCCAGAAGACAGAGCTCATCTGCCCGGCCAGGATCCAGTCTCCCACCAGCTCATAGAAGGGAATAATAGAGAGGCTGGAGAAAGGAATAAAATTATAGCGACACCTCACAGCCTCTTCCCAGGCACCGGCCAGTATCTTCTGGGCGTGATAGATATAGAAAAAGCTGTCTTCAGCGATGACCGGAGTTCGCCAGAAAACAACCAGACGCACGACCATGGCCCCCAGAAGAACCAAAGACAAAACCAGCCATGGTCGCTCAATTAATGGTTTTGTTTGAAATTCTCTCATCAAACCCCCGGAAGCCTCTAGATATTATTAAAGCCTCCCCTTAGCAAGCCCTTTTGTGCCGGCCAGCTATTCTCTAAGTTGCCGGTTTTGAGTCCTGGTGGTATAGGGAGGCAAAATTTATTTTACGGGAGGCAGAGGGGCGATGATTATCATTCTCAAGCCAGAAATCAACAAGGAAAGTCCGGAGCTAAAGAAGCTTTTGAGCTTTCTGGATAGATATGAAGGGGTCAAGATTCGCTTGGCCGAATTTGAGGGAGAAACTCGTTCCGTACTTGAGGTTCACCTCATCGGCAACACGGACTCCATTCCTCTGGAAACTGTCCAGGCCCTCCCAGGGGTAGAGAAGGCCATCAGAGTTTCGGCCAAATATCGCCAGATAGGTCGCCATGGAGACCTTGAGGCCATTGGTTTTACCTACAATGGGATCAAAATCAGCCAGGATACCTTTCATATCTTTGCCGGCCTCTGCGCCGTGGATACCAAAGAAAATGCCGAAAAGATCTTTGCTGCTCTGGCCAAGGTCGGTATTGAAACCGCCCGCATGGGGGCCTACAAACCCCGCACCAGCCCTTATGACTTCCAAGGCCATGGAAGACAATGTCTTCCCTGGCTTTTCGAAATGGCCGGCAAATATGGCATTAAGATCATCGCCATGGAGGTTTTAAGCCCTCATCACATAGAAGAGATAAACCGGGCCCTAGAGGAAGCCGGCCATCCCACAGGCGTGATGCTCCAGATTGGCACTCGCAATGCTCAAAATTTCGAACTCCTTAAGGCCGTAGGGTCTCAGCACGAGCATCCTATTCTATATAAACGGGGGATGGGCCTTACCCTGGAGGAATCCCTTAATGCCTGTGAGTACATCGCCAGTGAAGGTAACCGCAATATAGTCTTCTGCCTCCGGGGAGTAAGGACCCACCTCGGAGATCCTCATCGCAATCTGGTAGATTTTGGTCATGTTCCGGTGGTCAAACGTCTGACCAGACTACCTGTCTGTGTTGATCCCAGTCATCCCATCGGCTCCCGAGTTGCCGCTCCTGATGGTATCATGGACATCTTCCATGTGGCGGCCCAGGGGGTAATCGCCGGAGCCAACATTGTTCTGGTGGAGTTTCATCCCTGCCCTGAGGAAGCCCTCTGTGATGGGCCTCAGGCTATTACCCTTGAAGAGCTTCCTCACTTTGTAGAGCATATGCGGATCGCCAGAAAGGCCTATGAAGACCTGCGTTCTTTGGCCTCACGAGTAGCGGTTTCCAAGTGGGATCCCCAGACGGCCGTAGCCTAGGAGGAGAAAAATGGCCTATACAGTCGCCGAAAAGATCCTTAAAGAGCACCTGGTTGAGGGAGAACTTAAACGAGGAACCCCTATCGCCATCCGAATAGACCAGACTCTCACCCAGGACGCCACGGGGACCATGGCTCACCTTGAATTTGAATCCATCGGGATTCCCCGGGTAAAGACCGAACTGTCAGTTTCTTATGTAGATCACAACCTTCTTCAGACCGACTTTAGAAACGCCGACGATCATCGTTTTCTTCAATCTATCGCCGCTCGCTTTGGCATCTGGTTTAGCCGTCCGGGCAACGGGATCTGCCATCAAGTCCACCTGGAGCGCTTTGCCTGCCCGGGGAAAACCCTTCTCGGCTCAGATAGCCATACCCCTACCGCCGGAGGCTGCGGTATGATTGCTATCGGAGCCGGCGGTCTAGATGTGGCAATGGCCATGGCCGGCTTTCCCTTTCATCTGATAATGCCCAAAATCATTGGAATCCGTCTTACCGGAACTCTTCCCCCCTGGGTTTCAGCCAGAGACGTGGCCCTTGAAATGTTAAGACGGCTGTCAGTCAAGGGAGGGTTGGGCAAAATCCTGGAGTATTTCGGCCCGGGAGTAACCAGCCTCTCCGTACCTGACCGGGCCACCATAGCCAATTTAGGGACCGAAATGGGAGCTACCACCAGTGTATTTCCCTCTGATGAGGTCACCAAAGCTTGGCTGGTGGCTCAGGGGAGGGAAAAAGATTTTAAGGAAATCTTACCCGATGATGGGGCCCGCTACGACGAGGTTATCGAAATAGACCTCTCAACCCTTGAGCCCCTTATCGCCTGCCCCTCTTCCCCTGACAATGTGGTACCGGTCTCCCAAGTAGCCGGAAGGCCGGTATCCCAGGTAATCATCGGCTCCTGTGCCAACAGCTCTTTAAGAGACCTGCTCCTGGCAGCCAAGGTCCTTGAAGGTCGATCAATCCACCCGGAGGTCTCCTTTGAAATAAATCCTGGTAGCCGGCAAGTGTTAGAAAATCTTGATGACCTGGGGTACCTTAAGCCCCTTATCCACGCCGGGGCCAGGATTCATCAGTCTGGATGTCTTGGCTGTATCGGCATGGGACAGGCTCCGGCTACCGGAACTATCTCCTTAAGGACCTTCACCCGCAACTTTCCCGGCCGAAGCGGAACCAAAAATGATCAGGTTTATCTCTGTAGCCCTGAAGTGGCCGTGGCCGCCGCCATAACCGGCAAAATCACGGATCCTCGCCAGCTTGGTTCCCCACCGACCATCGAAATTCCTTCAAGCTTTATCGTAAATGACAACATGATTATTCCTCCTCCCGAGGATGGTTCTGGAGTGGAGATTATCCGCGGCCCAAACATCAAACCTCTTCCCCAGTTTGATCCTTTACCGGAAGATCTTAAAGGAGTGGTTCTCCTTAAACTGGGGGACAACATTACCACAGACCACATTATGCCGGCCGGCAGCAAGATCCTGCCTTTAAGAAGTAACATTCCGGCCATAAGTGAATATGTCTTCTCGGCCATCGACCCTCAGTTCTCCTCCCGAGCCCTGGAGACCAAGGAAAAGGGAGAAGGGGTGTTTATTGTTGGTGGTGAAAACTACGGCCAGGGTTCTTCTCGGGAGCACGCCGCTTTGGCCCCCCGGTACCTCGGGGTCCGAGCCAAACTTGCCAAGAGCTTCGCCCGGATTCACAAGGCCAATTTAATCAATTTCGGCATTCTTCCGGTGATCTTTGCCGATCCTGCCGACTATGACCGGATTCAAGCTGGTGACCGTCTTGTCTTTCGTCAGGTTCGGAAAGCCTTGGAGACGGGAAGGGATACAATAATCATAGAAATTGAAGGCGGGGGAGAGATTCTTGGCCGCCTCGATCTTACAGATCGAGACCGCCGTATCCTTTTGGCTGGCTCACTCCTTAACCTGGCCCGACAGGCCTAGGCAGTCTCTCCCCGACGCCTAAGGAGGATAATCCCTAAGATGAAAACGCCAATTAGAGCTGCCAACACGCCCAACTCTAGCATATATTGATTAAATCTTTGGCTACTGATGAATTCCGTAGGCGGATGGGCGATCTCAAGAGAGATAATCAGAATTCGACGCACGGAAGCCATTACCCCGACCACCAGGAAGGGCTCTATGGTGAGGATATGTCCTTCGCAGGTGAAAAGAATGGTATGGAGTATCTCCATGAGCATCATGGCTAAAAGCACTCGATCAAGAATAAAAAAGATCTGACCCAGGGTATCCCCTTGGAGGTGGAAACGATGCCAAGAGGTGATAATATCTCCCAGGGTAAAAATAGTGGCCATAACCAGACAGAGAACCAGAAAGAAATAGAGTCCGCGCTCGATCTGGCGATAAAAACGACAAAGTTCTTCAAAAGATAATCTTTTCATGCCCGATCCCCCCTTCAGCTCCAGAACTGATTAAGAACGGCCCTTAAAAAGCGATTTAAAAAATGGTGTTTTTGATGGATGAATTCAAGCTTGACGAAAGGGAAAGATAGAGATATTTTGATAATGTCTGCCAATATAACCCGCAGGATTAATAAAATCTTACCAAAAGCCCGACCTCCTTTAAGAAGCCCTCAGAATGTAGGCTAAAGAGTCGGGGCAAAATACCAGGCAGATAATCCTAGGCCAAACCAAAGAAAGAGGTTTAGAAACCATGAACTTAACGGAACTGAAGCGTAAACCTATAGGAGACCTTTATGAACTGGCTCAGGAGCTGGGGATCGATGGAGCCAGCTCTATGCGGAAGCAGGAACTTATCTTCGCCATCCTCCAGGCCCAGATGGCCAAAGAAGGGGTAGTTTATGGCGAAGGGGTCTTAGAGGTTCTCCCTGAGGGATTCGGTTTCCTAAGGAGCCCAGATTCCAATTATCTCCCCGGACCAGACGACATCTATGTCTCCCCCTCGCAGATAAGACGATTTGGATTGCGAACGGGAGATACAGTCTCTGGGCAGATTCGTCCCCCAAAGGAAGGAGAACGTTATTTTGCTCTGCTCAAGGTGGAGTCTATCAATTTTAGTGATCCGGAGACAGTCAAACATAAGATAATGTTTGACAACCTAACCCCTATTTATCCGAACGAATGGCTCCGCCTGGAAACCGACCCTGACAACTATTCCACTCGAATTATTGATCTTTTTATCCCCATTGGTAAAGGCCAGCGAGGCCTTATCGTGGCTCCCCCAAGAACAGGAAAGACTGTTTTACTTCAAAATATTGCCAACGGAATCACCCGTAATCACCCCAATGTTTATCTAATTGTTCTCCTTATTGATGAGCGTCCTGAAGAGGTCACCGATATGCAGCGTTCAGTACGGGGGGAGGTTATTAGCTCAACCTTTGATGAACCGCCCCAGCGTCACACCCAGGTGGCCGAGATGGTTATCGAAAAGGCCAAACGGCTGGTAGAACACCGTCGAGATGTAGTCATCCTGCTTGATAGCCTTACCCGACTGGCCCGGGCTTATAATACCGTTACACCTCCCAGTGGGAAGCTCCTTTCAGGGGGGCTTGATGCCAACGCCCTTCACAAACCCAAGAGATTCTTCGGAGCGGCCAGAAATATCGAAGAAGGTGGCAGCCTGACCATTATTGCCACCTGTCTAATAGACACCGGAAGCCGGATGGATGAGGTTATCTTTGAAGAGTTTAAGGGTACAGGGAACATGGAAATTCACCTTGACCGCAAACTGGCCGACAAGAGAATCTTCCCCTCCATTGACATCAATAAAAGTGGCACCAGGAGAGAGGAGCTCCTTTTGCCCCCCGAGGTGCTCAACCGGGTTTGGATCCTGCGCAAGCTTCTCTCACCCCTTAACCCTGTAGATACTATGGAGTTTCTGCTGGAAAAGATGGACGGAACCAAAAACAATGCCGAGTTCCTGGCCTCCATGAGCAAATGATCTTGCAAGATGGTCTATAGATGGCTAAATAGCAGAGGACAAAGATAAGGAGGCAAAAGATGAAAAAAGGCATACACCCCAAATACTATGAAAAGACAGTTATTCGTTGCGCCTGTGGCAATGAAATCATTGCCGGCTCCACCCAAAAGGAAATCCGGGTAGAGGTTTGTTCAAACTGTCATCCCTTCTTTACCGGAAAACAGAAGTTGGTGGACACCACCGGTCAGGTAGAGAAATTTCTTAAGAAATACGGCTTGGAGAAGCCAGATTTCTTAAAGTAAAGAGAGCATGAAACTTTTAAGCCCTTATCTCAAAAGACTGGATCAGGTCGAGGAGCGCTATCGGGAGCTTGAAGAGCGCCTTGGGGATCCGTCTATCTTCTCCAGGCCCGAAGAGTATCAAAAAATAGCCAAAGAAAGAGCTGCCCTCACAGAGATTGTCGAGACCTATCGCAAATATAAAAACCTTCTTAAACAGCTGACTGATAACCGGCAGCTTCTTGATGATCCTGACGAGGAGATAAGAGAGCTGGCCAAGACAGAAATAGAAGAACTTGAACCCCAGGTGGAAGAGCTTGAAAGGCGTTTGATGATTCTCCTCTTACCTAAGGATCCTAACGACGAACGGAACATTCTTCTTGAAATCCGGGCCGGAACCGGTGGAGAGGAAGCGGCCTTGTTTGCCGCTGACCTTTTCCGTATGTACTCCCGCTATGCCGAACGTAAGGGATGGACTATAGAAATCCTTGATGCCAACCCTACAGGGATTGGTGGCTTCAAGGAAATCATTGCCCTTGTTCGTGGGAAAGGAGCTTATAGCCGACTCAAGTATGAAAGCGGCGTCCATCGGGTCCAGAGGGTTCCAGAGACTGAGAGTCAGGGACGCATTCACACCTCTGCCGTTACGGTAGCCGTACTCCCAGAGGCTGAGGATGTAGAGGTTGAAATTGACCCCTCAGAACTCCGTATTGATACCTACCGGGCCAGTGGAGCCGGGGGGCAACACGTCAACAAGACCGAATCTGCCGTCCGGATCACCCATATCCCTACAGGTATTGTGGTTCAGTGTCAGAATGAGCGAAGCCAACACAAAAACAAGGCCCAGGCCATGAAGATTCTCAAGGCCCGGCTTCTTGAGCTTCGGCGCCGAGAGCAAGAGGCCAAAATTCGCGATACCCGCCGTAGTCAGGTGGGCACCGGAGACCGAAGCGAACGTATTCGAACCTATAATTTCCCCCAGGGACGAGTCACTGACCACCGCATTGGTTTAACCCTCTATCGCCTGGAAGATATCCTCGATGGCGACCTTGAGGAGATCATCGAGGCTCTCATTACTCACTTCCAAACCGAAGCCCTAAAGATGCAGGCCGAAGAAATGGCCGCCTAAAGTGGCCCTGATAGGCGACCTTCTCCGAAAGATTCGATCTGCCTTTAAAAAAGCTGGAGTAGACCAAGAAGAAGCCGAATATCTCCTGGCCCATATCCTGGGGATCTCCCGGGCGGAAGTTCACCTTAGAGCCCGGGAACACCTCCCAGCCGAACTTCTCCCCACCCTGGAGATGGCCCTTAAAAGGCGGCTGACTCGAGAGCCATTAGCCTATATCTTTGGAGAAGTGGAATTCTATGGCCGGCCTTTTAGGGTCGGGCCAGGCGTCCTCATCCCTCGACCGGAGACAGAGATCCTGGTAGAAACAGTAATTGGGCTCTGTCCAGAAAGGGAACCTTTTTTGCTTGATCTTGGCACAGGCTCTGGGGTAATAGGCATAACGCTGGCTCTTGAAAGACAGGCCTTGGTTGTGGCCATAGACAAAAGTCTTGTAGCCTTAAGTTATGCCCAAGCCAATCTTCTGCGCTACAGGTTAAAAAACAGGGTCTTTTTAGTGGCTAGTGATTGGTGCCAGGCACTGAGACCGCAAAGGGTCTTTCAGGTGGTGGTTAGTAATCCTCCTTATGTAGGGCCAGAAGAGTGGCCTCACTTGGCCCCAGAAATAAAGGATTTTGAACCTCAGGAGGCCTTAGTGGCCAGGGAGGAAGGGCTTTCCGCTATAAAAAAGGTGATAGCCTGCGCCCGGAAGCACCTGGCCCCAGGGGGTTTTTTAGTCTGTGAGATTGGGGCTCGCCAGGCAGATAAAGTCCTGGCTTTGGCCCAGCAAGCCGGTCTGCTAGAAGGCAGAATTATTCCTGACCTTGCCGGCAACCCTCGCATTCTGGTAGCTCGTCAGAGAAGGGAGGACTCTCATTAATGGAAGAGGTAATCGTCGTTGAAGGGGGAGAGAGGCTTAAGGGAGAGGTTCAGGTAAGCGGGGCAAAGAATGCCGCCCTTCCCATTCTGGCTGCCACCCTTCTGGCTGAAGGAAGCTTTATCCTGGACAACATCCCCCAGCTTGAAGACGTCCGAACCATGACCGAACTCCTTTCCACCTTGGGGGCCAAGATCATCAGCCGGAAAAGTAGCCTTTATGTAGATACATGTCGGATCATCTCCCATGAAGCCCCTTACGAACTAGTCAAACGTATGAGAGCCTCCGTTTTGGTGCTTGGCCCCCTTCTGGCCCGTTTTCGCAGGGCCAAGGTGGCCCTTCCCGGAGGGTGCTCCATTGGGGCCCGGCCCATAGATTTTCATCTTGAAGGGCTGAGAAAAATGGGGGCTAGACTCCGGGTGGACGGAGGCTTTGTGGAGGCTGAGGCCCCCCGGGGCCTCCGGGGGAAGGAAATAGTCCTTGGTTTTCCCTCGGTCACGGCCACAGAAAACCTGATGATGGCTGCTACCCTGGCCAAAGGAAAGACGGTCATCCATCAAGCAGCTAAAGAACCAGAGGTGGTGGCCCTGGGCCATTTTCTCCAGACCATGGGGGCCAAAATCGAGGGGCTTGGGACCGAAACTATCTTTATCGAGGGCCTTGAAGGCCTCCAGCCTGCTGGTTATCGCATTATTGCCGACCGCATAGAAACCGGGACTTTTTTAATGGCCGTAGCCGCTGCCGGAGGGGAGATCACCATCAGAGGAGCCTGTCCTGAACATCTTCAAACAGTAATCAATACCCTAATGGATGCAGGGCTGGAGATAAGCTGGGAGGGAGAGACCATCTACGCTCGTCAGAGCCACCCCCTTCGAGCCGTGGATATCGTTACCGCCCCCTATCCGGGTTTTCCTACCGACCTCCAGGCCCAATTTATGGTCTGCATGACCCAGGCCAAGGGAATTTCGGTAATCAGAGAGACCATTTTTGAGAATCGCTTTCAACACGCTTTAGAGCTTAAACGCATGGGAGCCGAAATTAAGCTGGCTGGCAAACAGGTGGCCATTGTCCGGGGAGGCGGAAAGCTCTCCGGGGCCAAAGTTAGAGCTACAGACTTAAGGGCCGGAGCTTCCTTAATCTTGGCCGGCTTGGCCGCTACGGGCCGGACTGTTGTCCAGGAAGTCCACCATCTTGATCGAGGTTATGAAAATATCGTCGAAAAGCTGGCCGGCCTGGGAGCCAACATTCAGCGTCTTAAGGGCGATGAACTCCTGGAGCAAGCTTTTTCTAAGTAAAATTTTGAGCTTCATTTTACTCTGGCCTACTTTGGTCTGGGCAGGATGGTTTCACGTCTTTATCCCCGACCAGACGGGAGGCTACGGTAAAGTTGGATGGCCCACTACCTGGACCTACTTCTGGGGAAAGCCTTATCAGGGAATCATCGCCGACACTAAACCACCCCAGTTTGTGGTCTTCAGCCCCTCAGGCAAGAGGCTTCCGGTGGCGGTGACGGCCATTGATCTTCTTGATGAATCCTCGGGGAAAAAACGCCGGGCCTTTAGATTACGTTATACCGCCAAGGAGACAGGAGATCACTATATCTGCCTTCTCGGGGCTCCGTACTTGGTTATGGAAGAGGGGCTTGTCTACCAGGACTACGTCAAGGAATGTCTTCATGTCTTTAAGGAAGATGGCTGGCAAAGACCTTTGGGGCTTGAGCTAGAAATAGTCCCCCTCACCAGACCCTATGGTCTAGAGGTAGGGGAGATTTTCCGCGGCCGCTGTTTAAAAGACGGACAACCAGCTGCCGGAGCAAAGGTAGAGTGGGAATACTATCAGGGATATTACCTGCCCCGAAAAGATCTTCCCCAAGATCCTTTTGGGTATGAAAATCGTCCTCTGATAACTAAAAGTGCCCACACCGATCAGGAGGGTATCTTCGCTATAGGGTTTAATAGACCCGGCTGGTGGATTATCTCCGTCTCCTTCCCCTCCGGAACCATTGATTTTGGCCCAAGCACCTTTCCTCTGATTAAACGGGCCGGCATCTGGATCTACGTTCAAGAACCCTATCATCCACCCCCCAAAAAACCTTAAGACAGATCGTACCAATGACTCCAGAGGAAAGACTGGCAAGTCTAAAAGAAAGAGGAATTCCGACCCTAAAGGAAGCCTCATTAGAAGACTGGCAAAACTGGCGCTGGCAACTTAAGGCCCGAATCCGCCATCCTCAGGCCTTGGGCTTAAAGGGCCTTGAGAAGGTAATTCAAGCGTACCCTCTTTTGGTGACCCCTTACTATCTGTCCCTCATCAGGGATTGGCAGGGAGATGATCCCATAAAGATCCAGGCCCTACCAGACCAGAGAGAGCTTGAAGACTTCGGGCTGGAGGACCCTGATCCTTTGGCTGAAGAAAGACTCTCTCCGGTGGCCAGACTCATACATCGCTATCCCGATCGAGTCCTTATCCTGACCACCAACCATTGCGCCACCTATTGCCGCCATTGTAACCGGAAAAGGCTCTGGCGGAGGCCCTTGGAGCTTACCCCAGACCAGCTCAAAGGAGCATTGACTTATATCTCTTCTCACCCGGAGATAAGAGAGGTTATCCTCTCTGGCGGAGACCCTTTACTTCTTCCTTCCCGACGACTTGAAACTATCCTGGCCAGTCTAAGGCGTATCCCTCATATTGAGATCATCCGGATCGGAACCAGGATTCCCGTTACACTGCCCATGCGTGTTGATTCGGAACTTCTGGAAGTTCTAAAGAAATACCGTCCCCTGTGGATCCTCACTCACTTCAACCATCCCCGAGAGATCACCGCTGAGGCCGCCTTAGCCTGCCAGAAACTCCTTGAAGCTGGCTTACCGGTGCTCAATCAAACGGTACTTCTTAAAGGAGTCAACGATTCAGAGACTATCATGAAGGACCTTCTTCAGGGTCTTACCCGCATCGCCGTCAAACCATATTATCTCTTTCAGTGTGATCCAGTCTTAGGGGTAGGACATTTAAGGACCAGTGTCTTCACAGGTCTTAAAATTATAAAGGCCCTAAGAGGTTATCTTGGGGGGATCGCCATTCCCACCTTCGTGGTAGATCTTCCCGGGGGGAGAGGAAAAGTTCCCCTTGAGCCTGATTATCTACTGGCCAAAAAGGGAAATAAACTAACGTTTGAAAATTTCCGGGGCGAGAAAGTTATCTATCAAGATCCAGATTCTAAAGAATAAAAGAGGATCTGATCCCGTCGTTCGGGATCAGATCCTTTTAAGTTCTACCACCAGGAGATGACCTTGTCAGCCTCCCAGATAAGTTCAATGAGCTTATCGTAGTCAGGCTCCCCCTCATAAAGGGGAAAATCTATCCCCTCATTTCCCTCATTAAGAAGGGCAACCAGTTTTTTGGTCTCCTCGGTAGGCGTGCTTTTATAGATATGTAAGATTTTCATTTTAACCCTCCTTTCAAAGTGGCCTAATCAGCACAGGCCGGCGGTGGCGCATGGAGGGACCGCGGCAGGCCATAAGGAATGATCAGGTCGGCCTCTTTAAGCCTCTGGGCCAGCTCCTCTAGGGTAATCGGGGTAAGACCAACCTCATCAACATTGTACTTTTTAGCCTCTTCATCCATAGTATCCACTACGGCAAAAACGTCACCCTCCATGTCCCGAATCCATTCGATGTTTTCCTTCACGTACTCACTAACCTTGGGCATTTTGTTGTAAAGGACACAGGCGTGAGAGTAGTGGTTCTCAATGGCCTGCCCCAGGGTGGAGCGAATAGCGTCCGTGATATAGACCCGATTAGGGATCAAAAAATAAAGTTTCTTAGACATAGATTCCCCCCTTAAAGGACAATATACTTACCACATTCTTCAATAATGCTACCGTGGAAGGCCTGGGTACGCATTTGTTTAGCTGTCATGCCGGCAGGAATGTCGGTGTCCACATCGTAGCCCTCGCAGACATAGCTATCGGCACAAATGGCCAAGTCATCCTCAGGGATCATCTTTACCAGCTCCTTAAAGACCGCATGTTTGGTTAGGTGAATAGACTTAAAGGTCAGAAAGACCTTGACACTCTTTCCGGCCTTCTGGGCAGCCTTAACAATACCCACCAGGTGGTCTATATGCTGGGGAGTGGTAACAAATATTCCCAGTTTGTTCTCATCTGCCATAATTGGCCTCCTTAAAAAGTTTAATAGTTAAAAGCGAAATAATTGCTACTTTTTCTTGATATAGAAGCGGAAAAATCCCGAATCTTCGATCTCGCCAAGATACTCGTGTCCGGCCCGAGCGCACCAGCCAGGAATATCATTTCGGGAGCCAGGATCCGTACCCAAAACCTCCAAGATCTGCCCGGAGCCGAGCTTCTCTACCGCCTTTTTGGTTCGCAAAAGGGGCATAGGGCAGGAAAGACCCTTACAATCGATGGTCACGTCAGGCTTGATTCCTTCAGGGGCCTTCTTGAATTCACTCATAATTCTAAACCTCCTTAAGATTTATTTAAATTTCAAAGACCATCTTGTTGGTCTCTTCGTTCCAGTCGATAATAATGTACCAAATAATCATAATGGCGGTAATCAAAAAGAGTGTTCCCCCATAGCCTAAATAGTCAGGAAGGTAGATAGCCTTACCAAGATAGCCCTCTTCAATAACGTCATACTCAGCAAATAGATGCCGAACAATGGAATTGGTAAGACCAAAAGTGATAGCCACTATCCAGAGCTTAAGCTGACCTTCACCAACTCGCCACAGGCTTCCCGAGCCACAGCCACCGGCCACTACCATAGCCGCCCCAAAGATAAAACCTCCCAAGAGGGCTCCGAGTCCAAAGGTGGGGGTAACATAAAGCTCTTCAGCCCGTAGTCCCTGATATTTGAGAATAGCCACCCCGATAGCCCCAAGAATAATGGAAAGCATAACCGCCTTGCCCATCTTAGCATCGCCGGTCATAAAGGGCTCTCGCAGACCGTTAACCATGCAGAGACGACTACGGTGCATGGTAAAGCCAAGAGCCGAACCGATAAGGAGATAACCAGCCATGAGTTCAGCGTCATCCATATCAGAGCCCATATACATGTAGGCGGCAACAAAGAGGGCCACAATACAGAGGACACCAATATAGGGTTCGGCATTCCGGGGAGGACCAATCTCTCGCCCTCCAGAGGGGAAGAAGTGATTCATCTCCCAGATAAGATACTTGAGACCGAGCATGGTCCCAAAAATGAGACCAATGAACATTAATAGGCCATTGGCGGCCAAATTTTGAATGGCTACATAAAAGCCACCAATGTTACAGCCCATAGCCAAAGAAGCCCCAATTCCCATAAGGATACCGGCCACAAAGCCTTTGATGATTTCTAAGGTGGGGGGAATACGAAAGGCAAAGTTGCGAGACATAAGGGCTGAAATAAAGGCCCCGGCAATAAAACCGATGTTCATTACCGAAGAAGAAAACCAGAGGACATGAGGGGGTTCATCCTCATAAAGGCCGATAAGGTAGAAAAACCAGTCGGCCCAGTTACGGAGTCCTCCAACAATACCCCAGGGGCGATACCAGGCCTCCATAAGAACGGCAAAGAAGGCAATAAGGATGGCCCCCATAAGAGGACTCCAATCCCGGACAAAAAAGGCATTGTAAAGCTCCTTTATCCGTTGGCTGAGGACGTTATCTTCGGCCATAAAACCCTCCAAAATTGAGATTTTGGCCAGTTGGCAATTTTTTCTAGCAACAACTGGCAACCTTCTAGATTATTCAAACTTAAACAAAAAAAATGATAAAAAGACACGATTCTTGAGTTCTATCGTCTAACAAAAGGGGGGAAGACTGTCAAGCTCTAAATGAATGGCCATTCAACGCCTGTTGAAGAGATATTCAGCCCTAGAGCTTCTTTTAACTTAAAAGATCTACTCTGTAGCAAACATTGGCGAAAGTTATTTGAAGGTTGAATTTTTTTAAGATAAATACATTCAAATTTCTTTAACCGGTTCCAAACCCCTAGGGTTAAAGTGTTAGGAGTCAGGAGATGACGACCTATACCATTTATCCACTACTTACTGCAGTAAACGAAACCGACCAGGGCTTCCTTACCTATCTTCGTGGTTATGGACGCCGTCTTTGGGCACCAATATTTGCCTTTCTGGTTACCGATGGTCGGCATCATCTCTTAATAGATACCGGGGTGGAAGAATTCTACGTCCCTGATAAGGTGCTGAAAGATCTTGGAGTCAGGCCCCGATCTCTTCTGGAACATTTAGCCTCAATAGGTCTGAAGCCTGAAGATATCAAAATTATCATCCATACCCATCTCCATCATGAGCACTGCGAGAATGATGCCCTCTTTCCCCAGGCCAAAATCTTTATCCAGAAGGAGGAGTGGGAGTTCTGCCAAAATCCCCACCCCCTTGACCATCGCTACCTTCCTGAACTCCTTGAGGGGCTTGATCTCCAACTTCTCTCCGGAGATGAAGAAATTTTGCCGGGGCTACAAGTGATAAAGACCCCCGGTCATACCCCCGGAGGTCAGTCAGTTCTTATAAAAACAACCAAAGGTTTGGCGGTAATTACCGGTTTTTGCGTCAGTAAAGCCAACTTTCCTCCAACAGGGCCGCCGGTTCCTCCTGGGATCCATCTTGATGCTATCCAGGCCTTTGAAAGTTGCCAGCGGGTTAAGGAGATAGCCGATATTCTTATCCCCATAAGAGAGCTCAATCTGCCCCCCAAAATTCCGGCTTAAATCAAGGCTTGATTTTGCCCCTCCAAAGGGTTACCCAATGGCCTAACAAGCTCAAAAGGAGGGTCAGATGGCCCTTAGACTTCACATTCTTTGGTTGGTTTTAGGGCTCATCCTCTTGACTTCAACACCAGGAGAGGCCGTGGAAATTGCCCCAGGAGTTCAGAAAACGGTTTTAGAGAACGGGCTAACCATAATTGTCAAGGAAAGCCACCGGGCTCCAGTAGTAGCTGTTCAGGTCTGGGTTAAGGCCGGCGGAGTCTATGAAAAAGACAAAGAGGCTGGAATCAGTCACTTCATTGAACATCTTCTCTTTAAGGGAAGCAAAGATCGCCCTCCGGGAGCTTTGGCTGAAGAGATCGAATCTGCCGGCGGGGCTATAAATGCCTATACATCTTATGACTACACTGTCTATCACCTTACCGTGCCAGCCGAGAGTCTAAACGAGGCCTTGGCGGCCCTGGCCGACGCCCTATTTAACCCTGCCTTTGCCCCAGAAGAGATAGATCGGGAAAGAGAAGTCATCTTAGAAGAGATGCGGATGCGCCAGGACCGACCGGAGATAAAGGTCTCTCAAGCCCTTATGGGGCTGGCCTATCCCAACCATCCTTATGGAAGACCAATCATCGGCTGGCCGGAGACCCTGAAGAAAATAGACCGGGCAGCCATCGTCTCTTATTTTGAACGTCGCTATCGGCCCACTCATATGACCCTGGTTATTGTAGGAGATGTCTCCGCTGAAGAGGCCATCTCTCAGGCCTTGGGATACTTTGGTCAGGCTCCTTTTAAAAAGGCCCTTCCCTTCAAGATTCCCGAGCGCAGTTCCCCGCCACAAGGTCTCAAAGTCCTCAAAGAAGACGTCCAGGAGGGTTATCTCCAGCTAGCCTTTCCCGGCCCTTCCCTTACCGAAATTAAAGAAGCCGCTTTGGCTGATGTTTTGGCGGTAATTCTTGGTTCGGGACGAAGCTCCAGGCTCTATCAAAAAGTACGGGAGAAGCAGGAGCTGGTCTCAACTATAGGAGCCTACTCCTTTACCCCCATGGGACCGGGGCTTTTAAGAATAAGCGCTCAACTTGAGCCAGAAAACCTTGAAGCTGCCCTTAAGGCTATTCTCACAGAAACCTATCGGCTGAGATTCTATCCGGTTCTCCCCGAGGAGCTGGAGAGGGCTAAAACCCAGGTAGAGAGTGACTTTATCTATATTAAAGAGCTTATGGAGGGGCAGGCCAGACGTCTGGGGGTCTTTCAAACCATCCTTGGTGACCCTCTGGCCGAAAAGACCTACCTTGAAGCCGTACGTTCTGTCACCACGGAAATGCTTCAAGAAGCGGCCGAAAAATACATCCGCCCTCAAGACCTGGCCGTGGCTATCCTTCTACCGCAAGAGGCCTCTGGGCTTAGTCCAGAGAAGTTGGCCGCCATTAACGAGGAGGCCCTGCTGGCTGCTCAGGGGATAAGCTCTTCTGAGCGGGGCTTTGTGGCTCCTACCTATCGGCGAGTACTTTCTAATGGTTTGACTGTCCTCGTCAGAGAGATACCTGATGTTCCCACCTTTGCCCTGCGAATCGTCTTTCCCGGTGGGGTTCGCTTTGAGACGAAGCAAACCAATGGACTCTTTCGCTTACTTGCGGCCACCTGGACCAGAGGAACTAGCCAGCACACCTCCAACCAACTGGCGGAGACCATCGAAGCCATGGGTGGTAGCCTGAGCGGTTTTTCGGGCAGAAACACCGTTGGCCTTGAGGGCGAGTTTCTTTCACGTGACCTTAAAAAGGCCCTGGAGCTCTTCAGTGAGATCCTCACCCAGGCCACCTTTCCTGAAGATGAAGTCAAAAAGGCCAAGGGGCCGGTAATAGCTACAATTAGTTCTCTGGAGGACAACCCCACTGAGCTGGCCATGAGGGAATTTAACCGCCTCCTTTTTGAGGGTCATCCTTACGCCCTCTCTCCTCTAGGGAGCAAGGAAGTCATTGCCCGTCTCCAGGCCGAAGATCTTAGAAAGACCTATGAAAACTTTATCCGCCCCTCAAGAGGTGTCTTGGCCCTTGTCGGCGATCTTGAAGCAGAAAAGGTCTTCCAGATTCTAGAGGACCTTCTTGGCGGTTGGCACCAAGGCCAGGGGAGCCTTCCAGAGCCTCCCTCGCCACCACCCCCACTTACCCAGGCCCGGTTCTCCACCCTTCATAAAGAGATTCGTCAAGCCCATATTCTGCTTGGTTTCAGAACCCCGGGTCTTGAGAGTCAGGATCGCTTTGCCCTGGATATCCTGGCAGCGGTTCTCTCGGGCCAAAGTGGGCGCCTCTTCAGAGAGTTAAGAGACAAAGAGGCCCTGGCTTATTCAGTAACGGCCTTTTACCGTCCCCTTTTGGGAACGGGGAGTTTTGCCTTCTATATTGCCGCCGCCCCCGAAAAGAAAGATCGAGCCTTAAAAGGCCTGTGGCAGGCCATCTACCGGCTAAACACCGAGGGTCTTAATCCGGAGGAGATAAGCAAGGCCAAAAAGCGCCTTATCGGACGCTATGAGATCGGACTTCAGACCAATGGGGCCCAGGCCCTAGACATGGCCCTTAATGAACTCTATGGCCTGGGATACAACTTTGCCATCAAATATATCCGCCGGATTCAGGAGGTGGGGCCAGAACAAATCTCCGAAGTAGCCAGAAAGTATTTAGGGGGGGATCTTTATGTCTTGGTCTCAGTGGAACCAGTCTCTGAGGAGTAACTGGCGGCCTCCAGATCAATAATTTTTGTCTCCCCCACATAAGGTTTTACGGCATAGCGGCTCACTGAAGCCAGTTTGTGGCCGAGGGTCATCATGCGTTCTACTTCTTCTTCGAGCTGGTCTATGATCTTATGGCACTCCTGACTCTGGGGGCAACGTTCTTTGAGGCGCCAGGCAATCCCGGCCAGGATCTGAAGGGGTTGGTTGATCTCATGGGCGGCAGCCCCGGCCATCTCCAAAACTCCCTGAAGACGCTCACGCAATAGTCTTTCGGCCTCAGCTGCCTCCCGGTCGGTAACATCGGTAAAAATTCCTACGGCTTCTGAATCCGGAAAATCCGAACGGGGGCGAAAAAGATGCCACTCTGCGGGAAAGATACGGCCTATACCTGAAACGAAACGAAAGACCATCTCCGCCATCTCTCCCTCTTTAAGACCATAAAGGCCTTTGGCCATGGCCTCTTTATCTTCATGGTAGACAAAGTCAAGAAGGCTTCTTCCCAAAAGCTCCCCTCGAGAAAGGGAAAGGAGCTCACAGGCTCCTCGATTAACATCGATAAACTCCCCGTGTGGGAGCCTGATACGCACGATACCTAAACGGGGGGAGGCCTCCACCAGAGCGCGTAAGCGCTCTGAGAGCTCTCGCAGGCGCTGTTCGCAAATGCGGTGATGTCTTTGCTCCCGCCGAAGAGTTATCCAGAAGGCCACCATGGCCACCGCGGCCACTACTCCCACGGCCAAAGAGAGCAAGGCCTCTTCCTTAAGGCCTGAGGCCAAAGACCTTAAGGCGATAACAAGCCCCTCGGCCTCAAGGCCCTTAAGGGAACCGATCACCTCGAAAAGTTTCATCACCAGGAGCAGATCCCCCACCAGCAAAAGGCCAAAGAGTAGGATCAGAAAGATTATGTGAACCGGCATCTAGGGACTCTTCTTTGGACCTAGCTGAAAATAGACGTGTAAGGCCTCGGTAATAGAAAAAAACAAGGCCAAGATCAGACCGAACTTTAAGATGGCCTTTCTGGAAATGGGTCTTTTGGTAGCCCGCTCGACGAGTTTACACATAATAAAACTTAAGGTGCCCCCATAAAAAAAGAAGGCCAGGATGTAACGGACTGATTCTCTTATCGTCAGGAAAAGGTTGTCAGGATAGTAGCGCACCCCAAAAAGGACACACAAAGCGACCATAATCAAAAGCTGACGTCTCTCGGCCGCCGAAAACTCAGCCAGCCACTGCAAGACCCGCCTCCTTCCGTTCCTCAAGGGGGATGGGCAACCTCAAAATACAACGGGTGCCTTGGCCAGGACGACTATGAATCTCGAGGGTGCCCCCGTGGTCTTCAACAATCCTTTTGGAAATAGGAAGTCCCAGACCGGTGCCGCGAGCCTTGGTGGTGAAGAAAGGATCAAAAACTTTCTCTAGCTCCTCAGGGGGAATACCCTTCCCCGTATCCTCCACCACTATCACCACCCAGGCCCCGTCACGATAGGTCTTGATGATCAGCTTTCCTCCTTCAGGCATAGCCTCAATGGCATTTTCAATAAGATTGATAAGAACCTGCTTGATGCGATCAAAATCATAGGGAATGGGTGGAAGCTCTTGATCAAGTTCAAGGACCAGGTTAATTCCGGCAGGACCTAATTCTGACTGAAGTAGGAGGACACTCTCCTCCACCACCAGATTGATGTCTTCTTTACGCTTATTGAGTCTAGTGGGTTTGGTAAAATCTCGGATATCCTCCAGCATGGTCAGAAGGCGCTCGATCTCTTGGAGGACAAGCCGCATTTTGAAGGCATTGGGATCCTCTGGAGGAAGAGACTTGAGAACCCTCTTTGTCAGGCCAGCGATGGCTATGAGGGGATTCTTTATTTCGTGGACCACGTGGGCCACCCCCCGGCCAATATTGGCCAGCCTCTCTGTCTCCAGAAGACGCTCTTCCATATATTGGATCTGGCGCCAATCTCGGATAAAACAAACCACCCCCATCTGGCCTTGCTCATCAGTAAGGATAGCGGCATTCAACCACACCGGTACCTCTTCTCCATCTTTTGTAATCACTAGAGTTTCCAGATTTTTGAGCCGCTTTTGGCCACCTTTGAGACGATTAGAGATACCTTCCCACATTCCCTCAGGGAAGAGATCCCAGATACAGAGCTCACCAATTACCTGCTCTGGTCGATAGCCGAAAAGGGCCACAGCAGCTTCGTTGAAGATCACAATGTTCCCTTTGGCATCAGAGGCAATGATGGCCTCTAGAGAGTTCTCGATAAGGCTCTCCCTTAAGGCCTGAGCCCTTTCCAGGGCCTCCCGCCCCTCCCGGAGTTGAAGGATCATGAAGTTAAAGACGTCTCCCAACTGAACGAGCTCGTTGCTTCCAGCATGCCTTATGTAGACCGGACAGCGACGACAATATTCTATCTTTTGGGGAAAACGCCCTTCAGGACACTGAAAACAACGAGTTTGGTCAATGAGCCAGCAAGGAAGATCCTTCCGACCATAAGCAGGGCAGTCTTTTTCCGGACAAGAGACCAGTCTCCAGCAATGAACCTCCTCTCCCAGCCGGGAGAGGACATCGAGATTGCCCTGGGCTACAGACTGGGCCAATTTCATAAGCTGATTAAGAGAGCGATTAATAGAGCTGACAAAGAGGTGAACCGCTCCTAAAAGGACCAGGAGCACCAACGAGACCACACCGATGAAAATAAATCCGAGGCGTCTGATGGTGGCATCAATGTGGCCCCGCTTAAGGAAAAGCTTAAGGGTTCCAAAATGCTCCCCATCCTTAACCAGGGGAACCTCAACCTGATAAGTTCGCTGGAGATCTTCGACTTCAGAGACAAAGATGGTTACCTCCCCCATCTCATCAAGCAGGGCCACTCCTGCTAGGTGGCGCTGAAACAACTTCAATTCTGTGGTCAGAAGGCCCTCAAGGGCCTCTTTATCCCCGCTGGCAATGTGCTCAACAATTACCGCCCCTATAGCCCGGCCCACATCCTGCCCTCTTTCCAGATAGGCCGAGACCAAAGGAGGGATAACCAAGAGCCGGACAAGGACTGCCAGGGCTAGAGCCGTGATCAACACCAGGGAGAGAACCAAGACAAAAAGACGCCTCCGCAATGACCAGCGGCCCCAGCTCACCATTCTGACCTCGTTAGCGTTCGTCTTTTGATCTCCTCAAGCCTTTGATTATAGAAATTAATCACATCTCGGCGACTGATCATACCAATAAAAATCCGAGGATCTTCCTCAGAGACGACCGGGAGCTGATCAATATTGCGGATGGTGAACTTACGAAGGACGGTGTTAATATCCTCCAGGGGGTGAGTAGTGATCACGTCACTGCGGGCAATATCCTTCATGACGATAAGGTCCCAGAGATCATGATCTAAAAGAAACCCCCGAACATCATTGATAGAAAAAATTCCTGTAAGCTTTCCTTCCCGATCCACCACCGGAAAGTAATGTTGCTCTGTCCGGCCAAAAAAGCGGACAAATTGTCTCAAGGTCATATCTTCTGGAATCACGGCATAGGTCTTCTCGGGACTAAAAATATCTCTGACCCGAATATCTTCCAGAATATCGGAAAAAAAATCCCCCTTGTGGGCCGGTGAGGCCACTGGGTTAGGGACTTGTTCGCGATAAAGATTCCAGGGACGACAGAGATAAAAGGTCAGACTACAGACCAAAAGGCTGGGAACCAGTAGATGATATGATCCGGTAATCTCACTGACCACAACCACTGAGGTTACCGGCACGTTAGAGCTTCCGGCGAAAAACCCGGCCATCCCGACAATAACAAAAGGGGCCGGGTCGGTAACAATATCTGGCAAAAAACGGTGGAAAAACCAACCCATTCCTCCACCAATAGAGCCACCGATAACAATAGAAGGGCCGAAGACGCCCCCAGAGCCCCCCGAACCAATAGAAAGGGCCGTGGCCAGGATCTTCCCCAGCCCCACAGCAAACAGCATCCCCATACCTACTTGGTTGTAAAGGGCCTTCTGGATAAAACCGTAACTGAAGTTAAGGACATCAGGGATAAAGAAGCCCAAAATTCCGGCCCCCAAGCCTCCAATGGCCGGTTTGAGAAAGGTAGGAATATTAAGACGCTTAAAGAAGTCGTGAAAGCCATAGAAAACCTTAACAAAAATGGCCACCGCCCCGGAGAGGACAAAGGCCATCAAGGCATAAGGGCCAAGCTGTAGAGGGCTTTCAAAGCGGTAGTCGTTGGCCGCAAAGACAGCCCCCCAACCGAAGACCGCACAATAGACCGAATAGGCCACAATAGAGGCAATGGCCGAAGGGATAAGGACATCGGCCTCAAATTCGGTGTCCCGGTAAAGGATCTCGGCGGCAAAAAGGGCTCCGGTAAGAGGGGCCCGGAAGATGGAACCAATTCCGGCTCCCATACCGGCCGCCAGAAGAATCCTCCGCTCCCGAGGGGAGAGTTTGAGCTTTTGGGCCACAAAGGAGCCCCAACCGGCCCCAATCTGGGTTATGGGCCCCTCCTCACCGCCAGATCCTCCGGTACCCAGGGTAAAAAAGGAGGCAATGGTCTTGATGATAGGCACCCGGGCCCGCATCCAGCCCTCTTCATGGTGGTAAGCCCTGATGGCCGCATCTGTCCCATGCCCCTCTGCCTCGGGACAAAATCGGCTGGTGATCAGGCCGGCGGCCAGCCCCCCCAGGGCCGGCACCAAAACCAGCATGTAAGGATTAAAGGGGCGACCGGTCCGCGGGAAGATCTCCGGGCTTCCGGCCGGATAGGGAGGAAGATAACCTGTCAGATAATCTAAAAAATAATGGTGGCCGAGGTGAATAAGCAGATGAAAAACGATGGAGCCTAGACCAGCCAGTATTCCCACGAGGGTAGAAAGCACAAACCAGCGTCCAGCCCCCCGAAACCGAATCTTCTGCCGCTCCCAGCGCCAACCAGAGAGTCTCTCCATGATCAATTTGCTTCCCCACTACCATAGGACCCTGCAAGCCAGGTCCAGTAGGTCCCCTTGTTCAACTTCTGATAAATGTCTTGGTCTTAATTATCTGCACACTCACAAAGATTAAGCCGGGAAAAAAGTCACTATCAAGCCCCGATAAAGAATTTCCGCAGGGACTTTAACAAAGCCCAAAAAGCATTTGCAAGAAAAAGCCGGCTCTGTTATTCGGAGAGATATGAAGATTGTAGATCCCTCCTTTGAGGTCATTGAGGAATACTTCAAAAGGCAGGACGTCCTTTCTCAGATAGAGCGTTGTGGCCGCATCTGCTACAAAAGCGAGGATCGAATTACCCAAGACTCGGCTGTGCCCTTTATTCAGGGGATTATCCGCCGGGGGCATGAATCCGTGCTGGAGATGGCGGCCTTTGTTTATGAAGTGGCCGTGGACACGGAGTCCACTATGGCCCGCTTTTTTGAACGCAACCCTCGTTTTTTCAACGTGGACAAGCTTGATCGCCGGCGCTACCTCTTATCAGCCAATGCCCGGGCCTATCGGGACATGTTCCGAGAGGGCCAAGACCTTAAGGTGATGAAGGCCCTTATCCTTGATCTTCATCGCCGCTGGCCGGTCCTCTTTGAAGACCTTATTCCCAAACACGGCCTTGTTCCTCAAGAAGGTATCAAGATTCGTCTCCTCGCCCCCGAAGAAATAGACGAACTTCCCATCGAATATCGCATCAAACACCGCTATCTTCTGGTGCGTTTTGTTATTAACCGAGCGGTAAGCCATGAGCTGGTACGACACCGAGTGGCATCTTATCTTCAGGAATCGCAGAGATATTGCCGCTACGGCGAGGATAAATTTGGCGGAGGAGTAACCTTCATCCGGCCTATCTTCTATCCTGAGAACACCCCGGAATATAAGATCTGGAAGGAAGCCTGCCGAAAGGCAGAAGAAGCCTATCTTGAGCTCCTTAAGACCTCCTCTCCTCAGGCGGCTCGGACCGTACTTCCCAACTCCTGCAAGACGGAGATCGTCACCTTTGCTAACCTCCTAGAATGGCTCCACATCCTTAAACTCCGGACTTCCAGGGCCGCAGACCCTTCCATGCGCCAGATAATGCTTATGCTCCTTGAGGATCTTAAGCAGAGGTTCCCGGAGGTCTTTGGCTCCCTGGTGGTGGAGGACTGATCAGGCCCGGGGCAACCTTTCCAGACCCAGGGCATTAAGAAGGGTGAAGGCAGCCAGGAGAGGGCATGTCAGTTTGCCCCAGTGACGGCACCCTGTCTCATCGAACTCAAAGCGGGAGCAGGACTCACAAGAGAAGGCGATCTCCTTCCGGACAGAGACAGCCACTCCTTGATCCTGATCTGATATCTCCCGGATAAGAATTCTTCCCTTCATAGATTTCTTTTCGGAGAAAAACCAGAAAAGGTTGATTGTCAGGAAAATATCTTTCCTGGGTTAAGGATTTCCCGGGGGTCAAAGACCTTTTTTATCCCTTTCATCAAGGAAAGGGCAGGAGGGGACACTTCTTGAGGAAGGTAAAGCATCTTGGTAAGGCCGATACCGTGTTCTCCGGAGATAGTTCCCTCAAGCTCCAACACCCCGGAGAAAAGATCTCTACGGGCCTTCTCGGCTCGATCCCTTTCTCCCGGATCACGGGCATCAAAAAGAATATTTACATGAAGGTTTCCATCACCGGCATGGCCAAAGGAAGCTATAGGAAGACGGTGACGTTCTCTTAAGCGGATCACTAGTGAGACGAGTTCAGCCAAGCGACTACGCCGGACAACTATGTCCTCGCCCCTTTTGTGGGGCCTTAATTGCCGGAGGGCTGGTGAGATAGCCCTCCTGGCCGCCCAGATTGTCTCTTCTTCCTGTTGATCTCCGGCGACAAAAATTCGAGCCGGAGAGAGAGTCTTTTTCAGTCTTTGGAGATCCGAGGCCACCGCCTCCCGGGAACCATCAAGCTCCAAGATAAGGAGGGCCCTGGCCGAAGAAAAACCGGGAGGAAGCCTTTGAGCAATCCCAGAGATGGTAAGATCATCCAGAAACTCCGCTGTGCGGGGAAGAACTCCGGCAGAAAGAAGGGTATTTAAAGCGGCCACGGCCTCAAAGGGGCTTTTAAAGGCGGCCAGACAGACACTACGACTCTCCGGACGGGGAAGGACTTTGAGAGTGGCCTTAGTGATAAAGGCCAAGGTTCCCTCACTTCCCACCAGGAGCCGGGTAAGATCATAGCCCACTACCGACTTGGCCGTTCTCCGGCCGACCTCAACTACCGTCCCATCGGCCAGAACTATCTCCAGAGAGAGGACATAATCCCGGGTGACCCCATACTTAAGCCCCCGAGGCCCCCCAGCGCAGGTGGCAATATTGCCCCCAATGGTGGCAAAAGCCAAACTGGCCGGATCCGGCGGATAAAAGAGACCAACCTGGGCCAGGGCTCGATCAAGATCGGCCACCACTACACCCGGCTCAACCACCGCTAGGAGGTCCAGGGGGGAGATCTCCAGAATCCTGTTTAGCCGAGCTGAACTGATCACCAGCCCCCCTCTTACAGCCACCGCCGATCCGGTGGTGGAACTTCCTGCCCCTCGAGGCACTACCGGAATCCTCTCTTCCCAGGCCAGACGAAGGAGGCTGGCTACCTCCTCCACCCTCTCCGGGAAACAGACCGCCTCCGGAAGGGCCTGTATCCCGGAAGCATCATAGGAGTAAGCCAGGAGATCTTCTTCCTGAAAGCAGACCCTTTCTCCCAGGAGATCCTTAAGGGAATTTTTAATCCGTCTGGGCAGCGACACCTGAAGCACCAGTTTCGCCAATGAGATCTTCTATCTGCTGGCAAAGGTATTCAAGTTGGTACCTGGTTTTGGCCTCCTTAGAAGAACGACGAGAGATGGTATTTAAGGCATGAACTACCGTGGCGTGATCCCGATTAAACATCCGGCCAATGGCCTCCAGAGTCTCCCCGGTAAACTTGCGACAGAGATACATGGCCATCTGTCGGGGATAACTTACCGACCTTCTCCGGGAAGGACTCCGGAGTTCGTCCCGGCTGACCTGAAAATAGCGACAGACAAGCTCGATGATCTTTTCTTTGGTCACGTCCCGGCGGTCTCCCACCAGCTCCCGGACCACCTCCCGGGCCAGATCTAGGTCCACCGGATGCTTTAAAAGGCTGGCTCTGGTAAGAAGACCGACAATCGCCCCCTCAATCTGGCGAATATCTCCGGTGAGACTGGTGGCCAGGTAGTGGATCACCTCTTCGGAAAGAACGGTTTTCTGTCGTCGGGCCTTCCTTTCAATAATTTTGACCCTGGTCTGATAATCCGGAGGGTTTATGGAGGTAATCAGGCCCGCTGAGAGCCGAGAACGCAACGACTCCTGGATCTTGGGGATCTCCCGGGGGGGAGCGGTACTGGTAAAAACAACGGCCTTGTTATCATCAAAGAGATAGTCAAGGGTCAGGGCCAGTTCGGCCTGGGTATAGTCCTTCCCGGTAAGAAAGTGAACTTCCTCAAGCATAAGGATATCACAGCCCTGCCGGAATCTCTCTTTAAAGCGATCGATGGTATTGGTCTTTATGGCTCGGACCATCTGGTTGGTAAAATCCTGGGCAGTAAGATAACAAACTCTTAAATCCCTCTTTTCCCGAAGGACATGGTGTCCAATGGCCTGGGAAAGATGGCTTTTCCCCAGACCGGTTTTAGAAAAGAGATAAAGGATCTTTGAATTCGGATCCCCCTGGGCCAGAGAGTAGCAGGCGGAATAGGCATAGTAGTTGGAATCTCCAACCACAAATTCGTCAAAGGTGTAGCGATCGCAGAGGCGGCGTCCCAGAAGACGAGCCGGTTCATAGGGAAGAAAAAGCTGTTTTTCCTCGGCCTCTTCTTCCCGCACCTGAAACAGGAGGTCTTGGCCACCCAGCTCCTTAACCACTTTTTTAATCTGCTCCTGGTAGTTTTCGGCAATCCAGTTGGCCATAAAGCGATTAGGACAAATAAACCGTACGGCCCCTTCGCCCTGGGCCTCTATGGTCAGGGGTTCAATCCAGAGACGATAGCCACTTTCCGAAATGACGTTTTTGAGACGTTCTTTGATCTCCTCACCTCGCACCATTCGAACCTCCAGAACATCTTCTGCCAGATGGCCCCAAGGTTTAAAACCATCTCCGGTTCCCTGTCAAAGCCGATGAGGGGCGATTTTGCCCAACTTAAAAGATAGTTTTCAACAGCAAGACATTTGACGAAAGTCCCTAGGCTTAAGAATCGCCTGCGGGCCAAGGCCTTCAAAAAAACGTAAAGAAATCTTCATAAAAAAAGTTCAATATTTTCAATGAGTTGAATGTCACAAAACACTTTTTCAACAATACCTCTCTTCTAAACAATCTCTCAATTTCGCCACTTTTTTAAGGACTTAAAAAAATCTTTCTTCTTCATAAGAAGCGAATATAACGTTAAAAAAGTTTAATGTGGCAAAAAAACGAATAAAAAGTTTCTTCCCCGGCCTCTAAACAAATTCTTGGACAATAGACCCGGACATTGTATGATCGCCCTCCGATGAAAATACCCAGTTGGCAACAGGCTCGAGAGCTCCTGGATCGTTTTGGAGTCCCCGAACACATCAGGGCCCACTGCGAAAAAGTGGCCAGGGTGGCCCTCTTTCTGGGAGAGGCCTTAAACCGGTCTGGAGAGTCTCTGAGACTCGATCTCCTTGCTGCCGCTGGTCTCCTTCATGATCTGACCAAACATGAAAGCCTTGTCACCGGAGAAAATCATGCCTTCACCGCGGCCAACAGGCTCTATGAATTGGGTTATCCAGAGGTTGCCGCCATAGTCAAAGAACACATTTTTCTTAAACCCCGACCACCGTCATCCCCCATTGATGAGGCCGAGGTCATTTATTACGCTGACAAAAGGGTTATGCATGACCGAATTGTTTCCTTAAAGGAGAGGTTTGCCGATCTTCTTGCCCGATATGGAAAAACAGAAGAAAGCCGTCAAAGAATAAAAGTCCAAGAGGAGGCCAGCTTGAAACTGGAAAGAAGAATCTTCTCCCGCCTCCCCTTTGGCCCCGAGGAGGTCGCCAAGCTTGAAAAAGACTAGATTGGCCCTTCTTGCCGGAGGAATATCCCCCGAAAGGGAGGTCTCCCTCAGAGGGGCGGATTCAGTCTATCAGGCCATTGACAAAGACCGCTACGAGGTCCGCCGCTATGACCCGGCCACCGACCTTCCCCATTTGGTAGCCGAGGCCAGAGAGCTTGACTGTGCCCTGATCATTCTCCATGGCCGGGGAGGAGAAGACGGCACCATCCAGGGAATGCTTGAGCTCCTCGGAATACCTTACCAGGGAGCCGGCGTGCTGGGTAGCGCTTTGGCCATGGACAAGGCCTTAGCCAAAGAAATATACTCTCTAGCCGGTCTCACCACTCCTAAAGCCCGGAAACTCCGACGTGGTGCCCCCTTAAACCTGGATAACCTGGCATTTCCGGTGGTGGTTAAACCAGCTACCCAGGGCTCAAGTATCGGTCTGGAGATAGTCAAAAAGAGAGAAGAGCTCCCTCAAGCCCTCAAAACAGCTTTCTCCCTGGATGACACCCTTGTCCTTGAAGAATTTATCCCCGGGCGGGAGCTTACCTGCGCCATTCTGGATGAAACCCCCTTGCCAGTAATAGAAATAATCCCGGGAGAAGACTATCCGTTTTTTAATTATGAGGCCAAATATCTCCCTGGAGCCACGAAAGAAATCTGTCCGGCCCCAATTCCAGAAGAAATCAAGCTCAAAGTCCAGGAGGCCGCCCTCAGGGCCCATCGGGCCCTGAGACTCCGCCACGTAAGTCGAAGTGATTTTATCTGGGGAGAAGATGGAGAGATCTATATCCTGGAGACTAACACTATACCGGGGATGACCGAAACCAGCCTTTTACCCTTGGCAGCGAAGGTAGCCGGTCTTGATTTTCCAGCCCTGATAGAAAAACTCATCTCTATGGCCCTAAGAGACGGGACTCCCCCTTGAGAACCCCAAGGCTTATATGTTAAATAGGTCTGCTCCTTGGGTTGAGGGGGCAAAGTTATTCAAGGAGGCAACCATGTTACCTCAAGTTCGAGAGATAGAAAGCCGTTACCTGCGGTCTGATCTGCCGGATTTCCGTCCCGGAGATACAGTCAAGGTTCATCTTAGAATCACTGAAGGTGAAGAGAAGGAACGTATCCAGATCTTCCAAGGGGTGGTAATTCGCAAACGAGGGACAGGTACCGGGGCCACCTTTACCGTCCGCAAGGTCTCCTACGGCGTTGGAGTGGAGAGAACCTTTCCCCTTCATTCCCCTCGCATCGAAAAGATCGAAGTTGTCCAGCGGGGTAAGGTTCGGCGTTCGCGGCTGTATTATCTGCGGCAGCTCTCGGGTAAGAAGGCCCGGATCAAAGAACGTCGCTAAGTGTTTCTGGCCCCATCTAATTTCGACCGCTGCCAGTTAGAAAAAGAATTGTCGGGCGCCGGCTATCGGCTGGTGGCCGGGGTGGATGAGGCTGGCCGTGGCGCCCTGGCTGGTCCGGTGGTGGCCGCCGCCGTTATCCTCCCGGAATTCTTTTGGGAGGAGGAGGCCTGGATCAGCCTCATAAACGATTCCAAGGCCCTTTCTCCGGAGGCCCGGGGCCGGGCCTATGATTTTATAGTAGCTGAGGCCCGGGCTTGGTCGGTAGCTGAAGTGTATCAGGAAGAAATAGACCATCTAGGAATCCTTAAGGCCTCCCTTAAGGCCATGGCCTTGGCCATAGAGGGGTTGTCTCCCAAACCGGATTTTCTCCTTATTGATGGACCTTTCACTGTCGACTGGCCCGCCCCTCAGAGACCAGTTAAGCATGGAGATGCGCTCTCTGTCTCCATTGGAGCGGCCTCTATCCTGGCCAAAGTCACCCGAGACCGCCTCATGGAACGTCTTCATCAGGATTATCCTCACTACAACTTTGCTCGAAATAAGGGCTATGGCACCAAAGAACACCGACTGGCCCTGGCCCGCTTCGGCCCTTCTCCGGTACATCGGCGGAGTTTTCGCGGTGTCCTCCCCCAAAAAGAGGCGCCTGACCTCTTTGGGCCGGCAGTCTGAGGCCTTGGCCGCGGCCTATCTCCGAAGCCAGGGCTACGAGATCCTGGAGACCAACTATCGTGGCCGACGGGGTGAGATTGACATCGTTGCCCGATACCAGCAGATCATAATCTTTGTAGAGGTTAAGGGACGCCGCAGCCTTAACTACGGCCTTCCAGAAGAGTCCATCACCCCAGAGAAAAGGCGCCGTCTCAGCCAGACCGCCCTTGAGTGGCTTAAACGAAACAAAGGCCTTGAGGCCCTTGTCCGTTTTGATGTCGTCACTATTGTTTGGGAAGATCATGGTCCAAGAATCAACCACATCCAAAATGCCTTCCAGGTCTCAGAAAACGGGAGCTAAGGACTCCTCCCGGGAGAGAATCCTTGCCCGGGCCCTCCCTCCCAGGGCCCCCCTGGCCCGGGTGTTGCTGGAGACCTCTCCTGCCGAAGCCGAGCGGATCTTCAATCGTCTGCCCCTTTTTGAACAGGTGGAGGTTGTCCTTACGGCCCCCTGGGAGATACGCCAGAAGCTAATCCTTCTCTCTGAACGGGCCCCGGAGCTGGTCCAAAAGCTCCCCCCCCAGGAACTCTTCTGGACCATCAAGGCCATTGGCCCCGAAGATGCCCTCAGCCTCCTGGCCCTGGCCACCCCGGAACAGATGGCCTTTATCTTTGATCTTGATTGGTGGCGTAAAGACAGCCTAGTGCCTGAGCGCATCCTTAGCTGGCTCATCATCCTTTTTGAGGTTTCTGAAGACAAAGTGGCCCAGTGGTTGGTCAGTGTAGATGAAGATCTTCTGGCCGCTGTGATGCATCTATTCATCCGGGTTAACAAGCGTCCTGATGATACTGACTTCATGGAAGCCCGAGACAGACTGCCTCCTTTCACCCTGGATGACACCTATTTTATTGCCTTCCGAAAGAAGAAGCTTGAGCCAATCTTCATGCGTCTTCTCCAGATCCTTATCGAAGTCTCCCCAGAAAGATACCGAAACCTTATGGAAACCCTTCTCTGGGAGCTTCCTGCCGAAGTCCAGGAGCGAGCCTACCGCTGGCGGAAGGGACGGCTGGGCGACCTGGGAGTTCCGGATTATTTCGAGGCCCTGGACATCTATGCTCGTCTGGAGAGCCCAAAACAAATGAGGCCCGTAGAGCGTCGCTATCTTCCTGAGCCCACGGAGGATCTGCCTCCTCCGGCCTTCCTGCCGGTGGTCTATATGGGCGAGGGGCTATTCACCCAGGCCCTTTCCCGAATCACTGATCCAGCCCAGTTTGAACGCCTGCGGCGAGAGTTGGCCTGGGTGGTCAACAAAATCCTAATGACTGACGAGATAAACCTGGATGATCCCTCTCAGGTAAAAAGGGCTATTGAAAAGGCCGAAAGCTACTTCAATCTGGCCCTAGAGGTGCTCTCTGGTAAAAACCCAGAAGAGGCCAGGGCTTGTTTGGAAGAGTATCTTTTGGAAGACCTGTTTCGCCTAGCCCATACCAAACTCCGGGGCCTTCGCCGCCAGGCCCTGGCCCTTTTTGAGGATGAGCCCTTAGCCGAGGCCCTCTCTTTCCTTGATGAACCCTACAAACTTACCCTGGAAGGGCTCCTTCAAGAACGCCCCCAAGATATCTTCTACTTTGATCAAAAGGCCCAGGGTACAGATCAAGAGTTTCGCTTCTTCCAAAACCTGACTGAGGTAAAAGAAGTTGCCGGACGGCTCAAGGAGATAGAGCTTTTTGGTCGCCTGCTTCCTCGCATCTTTGGCCCCCCCAGAGGATGGCCGGGGAAATGCCTTCTTGCGCCGACTAACATCACCGAGACCGAGGATCTTGTCTGGAGCGGTCTTTTAGCTACTGCCCTGGCCAATTGGCTCCTTAAAGGGGCCTTTGTCTTTGAGCCCCTTACCCGAAGAGAATGGTCGGCCTTCCTCAAGAGACTACTTGAACCGGCAAGAGAGGGAGAGCGCGCCAGGATTCCCCCCCAGATTCGCCAGGAGGTAGAAAGAAACTTTAAGGCCTTAATCGACCCAGTAGAGGAAGAAACCTTAACTCGATTTCTTGACTATTTCTTTGGTCGTTTGGAGGACGAATTTGCCTACGTTGACCCGTCCTCTCCCCCTGACCCCCGGTACATCACCTTAGTAGTGGTGAGGCTTGGGGAAGATGGCTGAAGAGAAACTCTTCCGTGGGCCCTGGTGGCAATATCCGCCCCTGGTGGCCGCTATTGTTGCCGGGATAATAAGCGGAGCAGCCTTTGTTCTGGCTCATACCAATCTTCTCCCTCCAGGGATAGAAAAAGCCCTATATCTTCTGGCAATCATCATCGGTGGCCTTCACTGGATGAGGGAAGGCCTTGAGCGTCTCCTCAGCCAGGGCCGCATAGATATCAAGATCCTGATGATCGGGGCCACCGGTGGCTCGGTAGCCTTAAATCTCTGGGATGAGGCCGCCTTTCTGGTCTTTCTATACGGAGCTGCCGAGGGGCTAGAGGAATACACTTATGCCCGGACAAGAAGCTCTATACGAGACCTCCTTGACCTGGCTCCCAAGCAGGCCGTGGTCCTCCGAGGGGAAAGGGAGATCAGTGTCCCGGCGGAGGAGGTTCGCCAGGAAGATGTCTTTCTTGTCCGCCCAGGCCAGTCCCTGGTTACCGACGGTGTTATCCTTGAGGGAGAGTCATACCTTGATGAATCAACGGTTACCGGCGAGTCCACTCCAGTAAAAAAGGGGCCGGGAGATAAAGTCTTTGCCGGGACTATCAACCAGACCGGAGCCCTTAAGGTTCGGGCTACAGCTTCTTTTGAGGATAACACCCTGTCCAGGATTATCCATCTTATTGAGGAAGCCCAGAGGCAAAAAAGTCGCACCCAGCTTTTCATCGAACGCTTTGGCATTTGGTACTCTCCCCTGGTGCTTTTTACTTCGGCAGCCCTAGCCATTGGGGCTCTCTTTTTTAGCCCTGATCCCCTCCCCTGGCTTAAGCGAGCGGTGGTTCTCCTGGTGGCTGGAGCCCCTTGTGCCCTGGTTATGTCTACACCTATCGCCATTGCGGCCGGCATCGGACGGGCCGGTAGAGAAGGGGTCCTTATTAAGGGAGGTATCCATCTAGAGAACCTGGGTAAAATTAAGGTAGTGGCCTTTGACAAAACAGGAACCCTTACCCTAGGACGCCCGATGGTCACTGACATCGTAGCTTTAACAGAGGAAGAAGAGCTTCTTCGGTTGGCCTTAACCCTGGAACGCCTCTCTGAGCATCCTCTGGCCAGGGCCATTGTGGCTGCCGCCGAAGAAAGAGGGCTCACTCCCCTTAAGGCCGAGGCCTTTAAGGCCCTAGCTGGATCTGGCGTAAAGGCCACAGTGGCCGGAAAGACCATCTACCTTGGAAGACCTGAGCTTATGGATGACTTAGGGGTTGATCTCTCTCATCTTCAGGAACAACTCAGCTCCTTAAGGGCCCAGGGCAAGACCATTGTCGTGGTGGCCGAAGAAAAGAAGCCCCTGGGCCTTTTGGCCTTAAGGGACAAAGTTCGTCCCAAGGCCAAGGAGGTCATCAGGGAGCTCCACCATCTGGGGATAGAATCTGTTATGCTGACAGGAGACCACCTTAAGGCAGCCAGGCCCATTGCTCAAGAGCTGGGTATTGACGAGGTCCGGGCCGGTCTGTCCCCAGAAGATAAAATCAGAGCCGTGGAGGAGCTGAAGAGACACCGAGGGCCAGTGGCCATGGTGGGAGATGGAGTCAACGACGCCCCGGCCCTGGCCCAGGCCACCGTAGGGATAGCCATGGGGGCGGCCGGCACTGACGCCGCCATTGAAGCCGCCGATGTAGCCCTGATGGGTGATGATCTGGGCAAGATTGTCTTTGCTCTAAAACTTGGCCGCCGGGCCCGGGAGATCAGCCGAGAGAATATCATCTTCTCCCTTCTGGTCTTGATGGTTCTTATTCCTTTGGCCCTGCTAGGAGCCATCAGTGCCGCCTGGGCCGTCCTCTGCCACGAGGCCTCAGAACTTTTGGCCGTGGCCAATGGACTGCGCACCTCCCGTCTCAAGGAGGCCTGATGAATCCATATGGGATATAAAAGAAATATGTCTGCTCGAAGGTGTTGTCCTCAGGAAAAAGAAAACGTCTTTGTCCCAGAATTCTGGTGGCGGCGTTTCAGACGCTACCAGGGACCGGATCCGTGGCTTAAGGCGGATAAGTGGGATCGACTGGCCGAGGACTATGACGACCTTGAGGCCTGCACCTTCTATCGCCAGATGGTCGAGGAGATAATCGAGACTATGGCTGTCCGCGGGGTCCTGACCTCCCAGACCCGTGTCCTTGAGATCGCCTGCGGCACCGGTCCTTACACCCTGAGAATGGCCCCCCGGGTAGCTGAGGTGGTCGCCGTAGATATCTCTGGCAAGATGCTTGAGCGATTAAAACAAAAGGCCAGAGAAGATGGCCTGGATAATATCCAGGCCATTCAGGCCGACTGGTTCAGCTACCAGCCGCAGGGGCGGTTTACTTTGGTCTTTGCGGCCATGACTCCCGTGCTCAACTTTGTGGAAACAGTAGAGCGGATGCTTAAGCTCTCCGAGCGCTATCTGGTTCTTGTCCACTGGGCCGGGATAAGAGAGAACCTCCTTTACCGAAAGATCCACGAAACCATTTTCGGACGCCCCCCAAAGGCCTTTACCGCCACGGTACTAAACCATTTCAACCTCTTCTATAGCCTGGGGATGGCCCCCGAATGCCGTTTGTTTAAAGGGCTATGGGTAAGAAGGCGGCCTCTGGAGGCCGAGCTGAAACACATGCTTTGGCGCCTTGAAGGCGAAGGGGATCTTGGCCCCCAGGAGCAGGAGCAGGTCCGGAAAATCCTGGAAGAAGTTGCTGTAGAGGGGATAGTCGAAACGACCACGAAGGTAAGGATTGGCTTTGTCTTGGTGGATAAGTCAGCTTGACACCAAGTAACCTATTGAGTAGTTTGCCGCCGTCATGTTTGAAAATCTAACCGAAAGACTCAATCAGGCCTTCAGTCGCCTCAAAGGTCGGGGGAAACTCTCCGAGGCCGACATAGACCGGGCCTTAAGAGAGGTGCGTCTGGCCCTCCTTGAGGCCGATGTTAACTATCGGGTGGTCAAGGATTTTGTTGCCCGGGTCAAGGAAAGGGCTCTGGGCCAGGAGGTCATGGAAAGCCTCACCCCGGCCCAGCAGGTAATAAAAATTGTCCATGAAGAGCTGATTCGGACTTTAGGAGATAAGGCCTCTCCCCTTGACCTCTCGGGCCCTACTCCTCTGGCCATTGTCTTGGTCGGCCTCCAGGGGTCCGGTAAGACTACCACCGCCGCCAAGCTGGCTCGGTTTCTTAAACGTCGAGGTCGCAATCCCTATCTGGTAGCCGCAGATATCTATCGACCGGCCGCCATTGAGCAACTAAAGACCCTAGGGCAAAGTCTGGGGCTTCCGGTCTTTGAACCCCAGCCTGGGCAGAGCCCACCAGAGATTGCAAGGCTGGCCATGGTTCAGGCTAAGGCTACCGGACGGGACATCGCTATTATTGATACCGCCGGGCGTCTCCACATCGATGAAGCCCTAATGGAGGAATTAAAGGCCATAAAGGAGGCCACCTCTCCTAAAGAAATCCTTCTGGTAGCCGATGCCATGACCGGCCAGGACGCTGTCAATATGGCCAAGGCCTTCGATGAAGCCGTGGGAATCACCGGAGTTATTCTCACCAAAATGGAGGGGGATGCCCGGGGTGGAGCGGCTCTTTCCATCCGGGCCGTAACCGGGAAACCCATCAAGTTTCTAGGCACGGGTGAAAAACTTGAGGCCCTGGAAATCTTTGCCCCAGATCGTATTGCCAATCGGATTTTGGGCATGGGAGATATCCTCTCCCTTATTGAAAAGGCCCAGGAGACCTTCGATCAGAAAAAGGCCCTTGAGCTTCAAGAAAAATTGCGCCGGGAGGCCTTCACCCTGGAGGACCTTCGGGACCAAATTCGGCAGATCAAAAAGATGGGGCCTCTAAATCAGCTCCTATCCCTCATTCCCGGAATGAGTAAGATCAAAAACCTTGACAGCCTGGGAGTGGACGGGAAGGAATTCTCCCGGATGGAGGCCATCATCAATTCCATGACCCCGGAAGAGAGGAGGAATCCTCGCATCCTTAACGCCAGCCGTAAAAGACGGATTGCCCGAGGCTCAGGGACTAGTGTCCAAGACGTTAATCGTTTACTTAAGAACTTTGCCCAGATGCAGAAGATGCTAAAGAGGGTAAAAAAGAAGGGACTCCGGGGCCTACCATTTGGCCCGGGGACATTCCCCTTTTAGATATTAAGTCAGGAGGTGAAATTTATGGCCATCAGGATCAGACTCATGCGCATGGGGGCCAAGAAGCGTCCCTTCTATAGGGTTGTAGCCGCCAACTCTGAGGCCCCCCGAGATGGGAAGTTCTTTGAAATTCTCGGTTATTACAACCCCCTTAAGGACCCTTATGAGTTCAAAATCGACCCCCAGAAACTCAAAAAATGGCTTGACCTTGGGGCAGAACCCACGGATACCGTCCGGAGTCTGCTAAAAAAGTCGGGAATTCTCAAAGAGATTAAAGAAACGGCTACCAATTAGACAAAATTGTGCTTATACTTGGCTTCGTGGAGAATGACGACGGAGGTGACCTATGGGAAAGTTGAAAGAGCTCATTGAGCACATCGCTAAAGCCCTGGTGGACAAGCCTGAAGAGGTTCAGGTCAGCGAGATCGAAGGGGAACAGACCTCGGTCATCGAACTCAAAGTGGCCAAGGAAGACCTGGGCAAGGTTATCGGCAAACAGGGGCGAACAGCTCGGGCCATGAGAACCATCCTCAGCGCTGCCTCCACGAAGCTTAAAAAACGGGCCGTACTCGAGATCATCGAGTAACCATGGGCGAGGAGGGGCTTCTTCCCCTCGGTAGAATTGTTCGGGCCCATGGTTTGCGTGGTGAAGTAAAAGTTCTAGCGTACATACTCGACCATGAAGATCTGCTCCGATTGGAGCGTTTCTTTATTCGCCAAAAAGGCACCTTAAAAGAATTTAGGGTCGAAGGGGGGAGGTATGCGCCAGGCAGGCGCGGCCTCCTCTTCAAATTCAAGGGAGTAGATGATCGAGAGGCGGCTGAGGCCCTGATAGGGCTTGATCTTCTAGTCCCAATTGAAGAACTACCCCCTCTTGAAGAGGGGCAATACTATTACTATCAGCTTTTGGGCCTTGAGGTGCTCCTGGAAGATGGCCAAAAACTTGGCCATATCAAGGCCATCTGGCCCATAGGGCCATATGACCTCTACCTGGTTAAGACCCCCGAAGGCAAAGAATATCTGATTCCAGCGGTGGAAGAGGTAATTCTGGCGATTGATCTTCAGCGGAAACAGATCAGGATACGTCCTCTTCCCGGTCTCCTCGAGGCCCAGGAATAGCCAGCCACGATGCATTTTGATATTTTGACTATTTTCCCGGAATATTTCCATTCTCCCCTCAAGGTAGGCCTTCTGGGCAAGGCCATTGAGCAAGGCCTGGTGAAGATAAATCTGATTAATATCAGGGACTATGCCCAAGACAAACACCGCCTGACTGATGACCGGCCCTTTGGCGGCGGCGAAGGAATGGTCATGAAACCCGAGCCTATCTACTACGCCCTTGAGGCTTTGAAGGTCACCCCTCCTTCGCCTTATATTATTCTCCTTGGTCCGAGGGGGCGGGTCTTAAACCATCAGGTGGCCCAGGAACTGGCCCAAAAGGATCGCCTGATTCTTATCTGTGGCCGCTATGAAGGGGTGGATGAACGAATAAAGAAACACTGCGTCCATGAGGAACTTTCCATTGGTGATTATGTCCTTTTTGGGGGGGAGGTTGCGGCCCTGGTAATTATTGAGGTGGTAAGCCGTCTGGTTCCCGGAGTCCTAGGCCATCCAGACTCGGCCCGCAAAGATTCCTTCAGTCACCATCTCCTCAAACATCCGCAATACACCCGCCCCAGAGTCTTTAAGGGCTGGTCAGTACCGGAAGTTCTGCTCTCTGGGGATCACAAGGCCGTGGAGCGTTTCCGCAGACAGGAATCCCTCAAGGAGACCTTAAAGTGGCGACCAGATCTCCTTCAGAAGGCCTCCCTGTCCTCAGAAGATAAGGCCTTTTTGAAGGGCCTGGGCTGGAGAGAGACAGATGCCAAAGACCACGACAAGGATATATCTAGCCCTGATCCATCATCCAGTAATCAATCGTGACGGGCAGACCATTACCTCCTCCATTACCAATCTGGACATCCATGATATCTCCCGGGTGGCCCGAACCTACGGGATCCGGGGGTTCTTTTTGGTCACCCCTCTTAAAGACCAACAGGCCTTAGCCCGGGAGATCATCGATTACTGGACAAAAGGTCGGGGAGGCCGGGGAAATCCTCATCGCCGGGAGGCCCTTCTCCTGTGCCAGATTGCCGGCACCCTCTTTGAAGCCCTTGAGAAAATAAAAGAAAAGGAGGGGATCTCCCCTCTTACCATTGCCACAGGCGCCTCTCCACCGCGAAGAGACCTTTCCTTTGACGCGGCCAAGAGACTTATAGCCCAGGGCAGACCGCTAGTCATCCTCCTCGGCACAGCCTCTGGACTTTCTCCCCTTGTTTTCCAACGGGCCGATTACGTTTTAGAGCCCCTGTGCGGCCCCACAGACTATAACCACCTCTCTGTCCGGGCCGCGGCGGCCATTATTTTAGACCGCCTTTTGGGAAGGCCTTGTTCTTGAGACGCCGGCCACCACCGGCCAAGGCAATAAGGCCTGATCCCAGGAGAACAAGGGTGGCCGGCTCGGGAATAGGGTCAAGGGTGATAAGTTCACTTTCATCACAGCAACAATGCCCCCCACCGCCACAACAATTATTACTACATATTCCCTGAAACTTAAGACCAATACCCTCATCAATAAAAAGGGCCCCAGGATCAGCAGCAAACTTTATTACCAGCTCGGCCGGAGTGGGATAACGTTTCTTTGGAGGATCAGGATAGTCAGGATTTATGAGACCGTATTTGATGCCCCATCTTGTCTGGGCCAGGAAGTCAAAACTCCAGCTGCCTCCCCCCGGGGGGTGACACCCCTGACTGTAGTCATAATTCCAGAGCCAGTAGCCTTTATCCACCAGATCATCCCCTGCGGCCCACAAAGAAACGGAAGAGATGGCAACATCATTTTCGTACTGGAAAAAAATGGCCGTTATCGCCGCCGGACCCGAATCCTCCGGGGTGGTGTTATGGAGCATAATGTGAAGGGTATAATCTGGCTCCAGATAGGCCCTGGCCCAGGCCGAAACTTTATAACCCTCGTCGGTCTCCCCGTGAAACTTAAGATGGTAGCCCCAACCAGAAGATCCCAAAAGGAAGAAGAAAAGAAAGAAAGAGAAAAGACGCAGCCCCCAGGCAATCATTTTACACACCCCCTACCCCAAACTTCAAACCCCACCTGTTCTACCTGCAAGGATAAGGCCAAAGAAAAAGAGAGCTTTTCGTCTGGATAACAGCCGAAAAGAAGGAGACTTTTAGAGATCCCTCAAAAAGGAGAGAGAAAAATTTTTCTCTGGCAAAGAAATTATTTTCTCTTTTCTTGATGCTTCCTTATTGGAGTAAAAGGGGAGAGTATAAAGATCAGGTTTCCATAGAGAAAATACTTTCTTTTGAAAGCTCAAAGAGCATGTGGTATCCCCCTGGGGCATGAGGTTTTTGCGTTCGGTAGAGAATCAGACCCTTTTGGCCATTGTGGTCGGAATCCTCTTGGGGCTTTATCTCCCTCAGCTGGCCACTTCTATCCAACTGGTAGGAGAACTTTTTTTAAGGCTTCTGAAGATGATCATCGCCCCTCTTATCTTTGCTTCGGTCTTTGTCAGCCTATCTGGTCTGGGCTCTCTTAGAAAGGTTAGAGAAATCGGGGGCAAGACTGTAGCTTACTACTTGACCACCACTGCCTTCTCGGTGACTGCCGGGCTGGTGCTGGTTAACATCATTAAGCCGGGAAGAGAAATCCATTTTTTTCAAAAGACAGAGACCGCGGAGATCGGTCACTTTGGCTTAAGAGACCTTTTCTTTAGCCTCATCCCCGCCAACCCTATAAAAAGCCTGGCTGAGGCCGAAGTCCTGCCCATTATCTTTTTTGCCCTCATCCTGGGATTGGCCACCCTAAACCTCAGAGAGGAAAAAAAGAGGCTCCTCTTCGACCTCTTTGAGGCCCTGAATGATGCCCTCATAACCCTTATTAGAGCCATAGTCCGCCTAACCCCTTTCGGGGTGCTGGCCATCGTGGCCAACATCGTGGCCGAAAAGGGGCTTTCGCCTCTGTTTCACCTCTGGGAATATGTCCTCACGGTGGCCGCTGGCCTTCTCATCCACGCGGCCCTCACCTTAGGCTTTTTACTGGCCACCTTGGGCGGCACCAGCCCCCTTAAATACTTTTTGGCCGTAAGGGAGGCCCTTTTGGTGGCCTTTTCTACGGCCTCAAGCTCAGCCACCTTGCCCATCTCCCTGGAGGTGGCCGAGGAAAGGGCCGGTGTTCCTAAAAAGGTCGCCGGCTTTGTCCTTCCCTTAGGGGCGACCATTAACATGGATGGCACGGCCCTTTATGAGGCTGTGGCCGCCTTGTTTATCGCCAATGCCTACCAGATCGAGCTCTCTTTAGGCCAGCAAATGGTTATCTTCCTCACGGCCACTCTAGCCTCTATCGGGGCCGCCGGAATACCCAGCGCCGGGTTGGTAACCATGACCATGGTTCTTCAGGCCGTGGGCCTTCCCCTGGAGGGCATCGGCCTTATCCTGGCCGTGGATCGCTTCCTGGATATGCTCCGGACGGCGGTCAATGTCTGGGGAGACCTTATCGGAGCCCGGATCATCACCCGCCTGACTGAATCTTGAAAATCGATCAACCAGACCAGAGAAGGTCAAAGAGAATGGCCAGGAAGGTAGAGACAAAGATGACAAAGTAGTTCCACTTCTCCTTGGTAATCACCGTACTGTAAACCAGATAGCGAAGGGCCTGGCAGTCTTCAGGAGAAAGACAGCAGCCCTTCTCTAACTTTTCCATAATGGCCCGCTCCTTAACCACCCGCTGACGCCTCAAGCTAATGAGATAGCGATAGAGAAAAAAAAGGGAGTTGCCGCAAACAGCCACGTACCATAAGGGCCTTATCAGGCCAGGATCAAGGTGTTTGGCCACAATAATGAGCCTGTAGGAAAGCGAGGCCGTAATCCCGATCAAAAAGGCAAACCAGGGAACCCAGCGGGGAAAGGGCCGGGGAACAGGATGTCTTTCCGGCATTTCTTTCTAAAGGTTTCTGATAAGGTCAAATATAGCCTGGGCCGCGGCCAAAGGACCATCCTGCTCGTAGCCGTCAATGGCTAACCTGGTTCGCACCTGACCCACCTTGACCTGGCGTTCAAACATGGCCTCGAAGAATTGTCTGGCCAGGATCTCATGAGCCTCCTTGCGTTGAGGGGCCCCGAAGGGATTGGCAAAATAAGAATGAACCAAGCCCTTTTCGTCGGTAGTGCCTTTGGCCATCCGGGCTCCGGAACGAAAAACACCCAGGGCCTCATCTGGAGAAGGGAAGAACTCAATGATAGGCCTCTCCCGATCTACCTGCTCATAGTTGTTGGCATAAAGGAAGATATCCACGGGGTGGCCCATAACCACCTGATGATAATAGGCCACGGGAATAACAATCCGGGCATTGGTCAGATGGGGATTCATAAAGATGCTCCGGTCAATTTCGGCAAAGGCAAACCCTGGAGAAAGATCATCAAGACGGAGAAAGGCCCCCACTTCTGTACCGTAACAGAGGATGTCATCTCTCGACAGGGCCAGAGAGCCCATGTCATCAAAGATAATGATCATCTCACTTAAGTGGTCCTCGGCCAAAACCCGAAAGGCCTCAAGGGTCTCACTCTTGCCAGCCCCAGAGTCTCCGACGATGATCAGATTGGCCGCCGAGCCGTCCTTGAGTTCGATGTGGACACCGGCCCCATGAAGAGGCAGAGAGCCCCTTTTGATCATAATCAGGTTGTGAAGGGTAAGGGTGGTCTTCTTGAGATAGCCAAAATAATCGGCGTCCTCACTGCCAACCACATACCCCACCACAAAGTCATTCTCTTTGTCTTCATAGAAGAAGGATATACCCTCCCTGCCTACCGGAGGGCCGCCAAAGACCAAGACCGCCTCAGGGCGCTGACCGGAGATGGCCTCCCGATCAGCCAGCTCAAAAAGGTTAGAGAGAGAAAAGCCCAGGGAGGCAAAGTCACGGTGGAAAAAAATAAAGATAGTCAGACGACCTACCTTGGCTGGATAACAAAACCATTCCTCAGAGGAGAGTTTAAGCCCCTTTAAGGGGTTTTCTGGAAGTTCAATAAAGGCTCCCCGCCGCTTATTTTGGCGAGGGTAAAAGATGATGGGAGGTTCAAAGAGCACGTAGCGAATAAAGGGAACCTCTTTCAGACCATGGTAGTCTTCGGAGGGAATATCCCAATCAATCCTCTCTGTGAGAACCCCCAGGTTAGTGGCCGCTGGTAGCTGCCGGTAGACCCGGATCGACTCCCCGGTAAGATTGGTAATTACCGTTCGGTAGAGCCGGAGAATAAGCATCTTTAGCTCTTCGTTGATGGTCACAAACTGAGAATGGTAAAGATCCGCCTGCGGGGCCTTGGTCCCACTGGGGGCCGGAAGCACCAAATAGCGTTCAAAGTGACGCCAGTAATCGTAAAGCCCTTCGACAAACTCCCGTAAAAGACAACGTCGTTCAAGGGCCGAGGCAAAAGCCGGACTCAAAGTAACTAGTTCCTCAGCCCGGTTGGTACTGAGCATCCTCAGAAGGGTGAGAATTTTGTCCAAGAGACCATTTTCATCGCCATCTCCACCTAGCGCCAGAGAAAGCTCCTCGTATCTTCTGGGAGTTTTGGATTTAAGTCGTCTTAGATACCGACAGACTATATCCTCAAAGAGGACACTGCGGAGAAGCTTCTCCAGGGTATCGCAGTAGAGCAAGGCCGTATTTATGAGGATCCGGTTCTTGACAATAGCATATGGTCTTTTCATGAGGGCTGAAATTATCTTGGAGAGTTAAAAAGTCAAGCGGCTCTAGCCCTGAGATTCGTTTTTTATCTCCGCCCGAACCTTGGGAAGACAGTGAGGATACTCCTTCTGGATAAAGGAGAGCAACTTTTCCCGCACCTCACACCGCAGATCCCAGGCAGCCGAAGAGTCCGAAGCGCTCATCAGGGCCCTCAGTTCGAGGGTTTTTTCTGTAGTTCCGGTTACCTGAAGCCCCCAAACACGGCCATCCCAGAGGGGAGAGGACCGAAGGATCCGATAGAGGGCCTCCCGCACCGGGGCCACTGGAAGACTATAGTCAGCATAGATATAAACAGTGGCCAGTAGTTCGGCCGAGACCCGGGTCCAATTCTCAAAAGGACGTTCCAAGAAATAGTTGATCGGAACAATCAGCCTTCGCTCATCCCAGATTCGCACTACCACATAGGTGAGGGTGATCTCTTCGATACGCCCCCACTCCCCATCGACGATGACTACATCGTCAATGCGGATAGGTTGGGTAACAGCCAGTTGAAAGCCGGCAATCAGCCCAGCCAAAGTCTTCTGGGCGGCCATACCGAGAATGAGTCCCAACAGCCCCGCCGAGGCCAAAAGGCTTATCCCTATTTGTCTTATTTTGGGGAAGGTAAGAAGGGCCAGAGAAAGTCCCAAAAAGATGGAGAGAACAATGATGATCCGTTTTAAGACCCTTACCTGGGTATAGATTTTACGAGCCAGAAGATTGTCCTTCACCCCAAGGGGGTAACGGATAAGGACCAGTTCCTCAAGCAGTCGGGCCCCTTCGATAAAAATCCAGACCACCGAGACAATAAACAAGAGAGTGGCTCCATGGTGAAAAGGGGCTTTGAGCCCCTCAGGAAGGGGAAAAGACAGCTGGAGAACCAGAGAAATAAAGAGCAATCTGGCCGGAGAACGAATATGCCGGATAATCAGATCATCTAAGAGATTAGAGGTCTGCAAAGCAAGGCGCTGAAGAGAGAAGAACAAAATATGGTGAAACAAAAGGGTCAGGATAAGGGCTAAGATCAAAAGTCCCCACCCCACCCCTCCGGCCTCAAGTAGCCCCTTCAGTTCCATCTCCGCCCCCTATTTTTAGGCAGTAGATATGTCCGGTTGTCTCCCCCTATCAATGGCAAAATAAAAATTCAACTCCATATAACGAGAGAGCCGGCCCAGGCATGTAAACTGGCTCCTTTGAGTGCTTCCGATAGCCTCTTAGACCCAAGCCACCTCCTTGACACCCTTTAAGGGCTTTGATATTTTGCTTTCACTCATAACGGGGAAGGCGCGTAGCTCAGCGGGAGAGCGCTGCCTTGACGCGGCAGAGGTCGGCGGTTCGAAACCGCCCGCGCCTACCAACATAGGCAAGAAAAGACCTTGTGGAGAGACTCCACAAGGTCTTTTGGTTTTGGGCCTTGAGTAACAAGGTCCTTCCTGATAAAAGAGGCCCGGGAATCGGTCTCTTCACCCCTTCCATGATGACCGAATCCCCCTGGTTAAATCTTAAGGGGTGACTATGACCTCTGAAAAATTAATTGAAATTTCCTTACCCACCGGAGAGAAGGTGGCTGTGGAGTCAGGAATCACTGTAGCGGAGGCCCTAAAGAGGCTGACAGGGGGAGACCACACTCCGGTGGCTGCCCGTCTTGACGGACGACTGGTAGATTTATCCTGCCGCATAACGGAGTCGGCGGTCATCGAGCCCATATTCCCCGAAGATCCCCTGGCCACGGAGATTTTGAGACACTCCTGTGCCCACGTGATGGCCCAGGCGGTTAAAGAACTCTTTCCAGAGGCCAAGGTGGCTATCGGTCCGGCCACCGAGCAGGGATTCTACTACGATTTTGACTATCACCGGGCCTTCACTCCCGAAGACCTTAAGGCCATCGAGGCCCGGATGAAAAAGATCATCAAACAGCGTCTGCCCTTTATAAGGGAAGAGCTCCCCCGTGAAGAGGCCATAGACCTTTTCCAGTCTTTGGGGGAGGACTACAAGATAGAAATCCTGAAAGAAATCCCGGAGGAAAGGGTATCTATATACCGGCAGGGCAATTTTGTTGACCTTTGTCGGGGCCCCCACCTCCCCCATACCGGCTGGATTAAGGCCTTCAAACTTCTCTCCTGTGCTGGGGCCTACTGGCGAGGCGATGAACGTAACAAGATGCTCTGGCGCATCTACGGTACGGCCTTCTTCTCCAAAGAGGATCTAAAGAAATTTCTTGATTGGCTGGAAGAAGCCAAACGGCGGGATCATCGTCGCCTGGGCAAGGATCTTGATCTCTTCTCTATTCAAGAAGAGGTTGGCCCGGGGCTCATTCTCTGGCATCCAAAGGGGGCCATGATCCGTAAGGTCATTGAAGATTACTGGCGTGAGGAACACCTTCGTCACGGCTACTCTTTCCTCATCACTCCTCATATTGCCCGCCGGGATCTATGGCGTATTTCCGGCCACCTGGATTTTTATGCTGAGAACATGTTTGCCCCCATGAAAATCGACGAAGTCGAATATCAACTCAAACCTATGAATTGTCCTTTCCATATTCTCATCTACAAAAGCCGACGACGTAGCTACCGGGAGCTTCCTCTTCGCTGGTGTGAGCTGGGAACAGTCTATCGCTATGAAAGAAGCGGTGTGCTTCACGGCCTTATGCGAGTAAGGGGTTTTACCCAGGATGACGCCCACATCTTCTGTCGGCCCGACCAACTGGAAAGAGAGATCTTTGCCCTTCTTGACTTAACTGTTCATATGCTCTCTGTCTTTGGTTTTGACCGCTACGATATCTATCTATCAACCAGACCAGAAAAGTACGTAGGCACCGAAGAGAACTGGGAACGGGCCACAGCGGCTTTAAAGGGAGCTCTTGAGGCCAAGGGGTTAGCTTACGAAATAGATCCCGGAGAAGGGGTCTTCTATGGCCCCAAAATAGATATCAAGATCAAAGACGTGCTTGATCGTTCCTGGCAGTGCTCAACTATCCAGGTGGACTTCAATCTTCCTGAAAGATTTGATGTTTCCTACATGGGAGAAGATGGCCGATTACACCGACCCATCATGATCCATCGGGCCCTCCTGGGGTCGCTGGAGCGCTTTTTGGGGGTTCTTCTGGAACACTATGCCGGGGCCTTTCCCCTTTGGTTGGCCCCGATTCAGGTGGTGGTCATAACTGTGGCCGACAGGCATATTCCCTATGCTGAATCGGTTTGGCTTAAACTTAATGCCGCCGGTCTCCGAGTAGAAAAGGACTTCCGCAACGAGACTTTGCGGTATAAAATCCGCGAGGCCCAAATGCAAAAGATTCCTTACATGGTAATCATTGGTGATAAAGAGGTCGAAGAAGCCTCTGTAAGCTTGAGAACCAGAGGCGGTAAGCAGACTCCGGCCCTGAGTTTGGAGGGCCTCATTGAACGGCTTCAAGAAGAAGTAGCCGCTAAGAGAGCGGCCGCTTAAACAGAAAAAAAAGGAAGGGGCGGTGGCAGTAGAGACCAAACGTTATCGAATTAATCAGCAAATACGGGCCCGAGAGGTCCGGCTTATCGGCGCCGATGGCAAACAAATAGGGATTGTTCCTTTATCTGAAGCCTTGGAGATAGCCCGGGAACAAGACCTTGATCTGGTAGAGATAGCCCCCCAGGCTCAGCCGCCGGTTTGCCGGATTATGGATTATGGTAAGTTCCTTTACCAACAGAACAAAAAGGCCCAAGAGGCCAAAAAGAAGCAGACAACCGTTCAGGTCAAGGAGATTAAAGTTCGTCCCAAAACAGATGAACACGACTTGGCTGTCAAGATCAAACACATCCGGCGCTTCCTGGAAGAAAAGAACAAAGTCAAGGTGAGACTTTGGTTTCGGGGCCGGGAGATCGTCCATATTGATCGGGGACGGGATGTTCTTAATCGGATTGTGGAGGCGGTCTCGGATATCGGTCGGGTAGAACAGGCCCCGAAGATGGAAGGCCGCCAGATGATTATGATCCTTGGGCCGACAAAAGAGCAGAAGGGGTGATTTTCCATGGCCAAGAATAAGATCAAGACCAAACGAGCCGCAGCCAAACGATTTAAGGTCTCTGGGACAGGCAAGATTATTCACTTCCGGGCCGGCAAGAGTCATCTCTTGCGCAAGAAAAACCGCAAACGCAAGAGGCGTTTGTTAAGGGATGCCGTGGTAGACAAAAGCCACGAGCGTTCCATCCAGGTACTTATTCCCTATAAATTTTAGCGAGGTGATCACATATGCCGCGGACCAAAGGTGGTTATAAGACTAGAAGAAGACACAAGAAAATCCTCAAGCTGGCTAAGGGATATTGGGGCAACCGGAGCCGTAATTTCCGCCGGGCCAAGGAGACTGTGGAAAGAGCCATGGCCTATGCTTATCGGGATCGCCGGCAACGTAAAAGGGACTTCCGGCGTCTCTGGCAGGTACGCATTGGAGCTGCCACCCGATTAAATGGCCTCTCCTATAGCAAGTTTATGGGAGGGCTTAGAAAGGCTGGGGTAGAGATAGACCGCAAGATGTTGGCCAACCTAGCCGTAACAGATCCAGAGGCCTTCAGCCGTCTGGTCAACCTCGCCTCGGCCAATCTTCAGCAATAGAGTCATGGAGGAAGAGAGGTTAAAGAGCCTAAGGGCTGAGGCCCTGGCCGAACTGGCAAAGGCCCAGACCTCCCAAGAGGTAGAGGCCGTAAGGATCAAATATTTAGGAAGAAAGGGCCTCCTTACCGGAATCCTTAAAGGGGTTAAAGAACTCCCGGCAGAGTTGCGGCCAATCGTGGGGCGATTGGCCAACGAGATAAAAAGAGAGCTTGAGAGCCGCATAAAAGATAGACTCTCGGATCTCAAAGAGAAGGAGGCCAGCATCGGCCCAGGGCTGGATATCACCCTGCCCGGGCGTCCCTGGCCCATTGGCCACCTCCATCCCATCACCCAGGTAATGGAAGAAATATGTGAGGTCTTCGTCCGCCTGGGGTTTTCCATTGAAAGGGGCCCGGAGGTTGAACTCGATTATTATAACTTTGAGGCCTTAAATATCCCCAAGGATCATCCGGCCAGGGATATGCAGGCCACATTTTATATCTCTGAGTCTGTTCTCTTGCGAACTCATACCTCTCCCATCCAGATTCGGGCCATGGAAAGACGCCGGCCGCCCCTGAGAATCATCGCTCCGGGTAAGGTCTATCGTTGCGATTCCGATGTTACCCACACCCCCATGTTCCACCAGGTAGAGGGGCTTATGGTGGACCGGGAGGTCTCTTTTGCTGATCTTAAGGGGGTTCTGACCTATTTCGTCCACCAGATTTTTGGCCCCCAGACAGGGGTCCGTTTCCGGCCGAGCTTTTTCCCCTTCACTGAACCCTCGGCAGAGATCGACATCCAGTGTGTTATGTGTGGGGGAAAGGGTTGCCGGGTTTGCGGGCATACAGGTTGGCTGGAGGTCTTGGGAGCGGGGATGGTCCACCCCAATGTCTTTGCCAGTGTAGGCTACGATAGCGAAGAGTGGACGGGGTTTGCCTTTGGTCTGGGAGTGGAGAGAATCGCCATGCTCAAATACGGTATCGACGATATCCGGCTCTTTTTTGAAAATAACTGGCGTTTTCTGGAGCAGTTTTGACCATGCGTGTTCCCTATTCCTGGCTTAAGGAATTTGTTCCCCATCTTTCGGCCTCACCCGAGGAGGTGGCCGAGGCCCTGACCATGGCAGGCCTGGAGGTAGAGGGCCTGGAAGACGCCTATGATTATTTAGACAGGGTAGTGGTGGGGGAGGTTTTTGAAGTCCTGCCTCATCCTCGTCAGGAACATCTTTCCCTCTGTCTCGTTCGCGCCGGTGAGAAGACTTACAGGGTAGTGTGTGGCGCTCCCAATGTGGCCCCTGGCATAAAGGCCCCTTTAGCCCTGCCGGGAGCGGTTCTCTTTGAGGGTCAAGAGATCATCCCGACCACCATTAAGGGAGAGCTGTCTGAGGCTGTTCTTTGTTCAGCCGCCGAGCTGGGCCTCGATGGAGATGAAAACGGATTAATGATTCTCCCCTCCTCTCTGGCCACCGGCCTAGATCTGAGAGAGGCCCTCTCTCTGAAGGACCCTGTCTTGGAGCTTGGCATCACCCCCAATCGAGGAGACTGTCTTTCTATACTCGGCGTGGCCAGGGAGGTGGCCGCCATCTTTGATCTGGACCTGACCATTCCCCCCCGGCCCGCCCCTCCCCAAGGAGATGAGGTTACCCAGCTAGCTCAAGTCAATATAGAGGAACCTGATCTCTGTTACCGCTACGCGGCCCGAGTGGTTAGGGGAGTCAAGATCGCCCCTTCTCCCCTTTGGCTTAAAAGAAGGCTTAAGGCCGTGGGGATTCGTCCCATTAATAACATCGTCGATATTACCAACTACATTCTTTTTGAGGTTGGCCAACCTCTTCATGCCTTTGATCTCCAGCGGCTCTCTGAAGGCCGAATTATTGTCCGACGAGCCCGACCAGGAGAGGCCATCATCACCCTAGATGGGGTAGAAAGAAGGCTTGATGAGGAGACCTTGGTTATCGCTGATCCCAAAGGGCCAGTGGCCATTGCCGGGGTTATGGGAGGAGCCGAGACAGAAATTACAGAAGAGACCCAAGAAGTTCTCATTGAAAGTGCCTGTTTCAATCCTCTTAGTATCAGGCGGACCAGTCAGAAGCTTCGGCTAAGCAGTGAATCTTCGTATCGTTTTGAGCGAGGGACGGATCCTGAGACCGTAATCCTTGGTCTCGAAAGGGCGGCCTCCTTGATGGGAGAGCTGGCAGGAGGTCAGATCGTTGCTGGCCTAATCGACGTCTATCCTCGCCCGGCAAAGGAAAGGAAGGTTCTCCTCAGGGCTTCTCGCCTAAAACGCCTCCTGGGGGAGGATATCCCCATTAAGCTAGCGGCTAACTTACTTGAACGTCTCAGAATTAAGACGCACCTTGAGGAAGAAGGGCTCAGGGCCCATATTCCCAGCTTCCGTCATGACCTCTCCATAGAGGCGGATCTTATAGAAGAGGTGGCCCGGCTCTATGGTTACGGCCTTATAGCCACCGGTTTCCCTACAGCTAGACTGGAGGCCGAAGCCGAGGGTGACGAGCGACGTCTCCAGCGCCGGCTGCGCTCCACCTTGGTGGGGATGGGGCTTTCAGAAATCATCTCCTATAGCTTTATCAGTGAGCGTTGGCTTGATCTTCTCCGGCTGGCTCCAGATGATCCAAGACGCAAAGTGGTCAAGATCCTCAACCCTCTTTCAGAAGATCAAGCCATCATGCGCCCCAGCCTTGTTCCTTGTCTTTTGGAGGTAGCCCGAAGGAATATCTTCCGGGGGAACCCCCACCTTAAGCTTTTTGAAATAGGCAAGATCTTCATTGACGAAGGCCAGGAGCTCCCCCACGAAGAGACCATGGTAGCTGGTCTTCTCACCGGTTATATCCGGCCGGAATCCTGTCATGAACCCCCTCGAGAGGGCGATTTTTTTGATCTTAAGGGATTGGTGGAAGGCATTCTTTCGGCCCTAAAGGTGAAGGCCAAACTCATGCCTCAAAGTAGCCAACCATATCTCCGCCCCGGGGTTTCCATGGAGGTTGTTTCTAATCAAAAGGTCATAGGATATTTGGGAGAAGTGGCCCCATATCTTCGGGAGGCCCTTGATCTGGATTCCCCTCTTTATATCTTTGAGCTCTCCTTTGATGAACTGGTGAGTCTTTACCGACCAGTCGTCCGTTTTCGGCCTCTGCCTCGGTATCCAGCCACTACTCGAGATCTAGCCATCGTTGTCTCCCAGACTATTCCGGCTGCTGACATCTTGATGGCCATTAAGGCCCTTGATGTTCCCTATCTGGAGGAGGTTTTTATCTTTGATGTCTATCAGGGGAAGAATATTCCCCAGGGTTATCGTTCTCTGGGGCTCAGATTTATCTACCGAGCCCCGGACCGAACCCTAACCGACGAAGAGGTAAATGAGATCCAAAAAGACCTCACCGAGAAAATTCTAGCCCAGTTCAAGGCCCGGATACGATGATGAAAAAAAACAAGACAGTCACTAAAAAGGAACTGGCCCAGCATTTACACGACAATCTCGGTTTTTCAGTCCGGAGCATGTCCAGGGTGGTGGATGAGGTCTTTGAACTGATAAAAGAGGCCCTAATTATCGGGGAGCCGGTAAAGATCGTTCGTTTTGGCACCTTTGAGCCCTACGAAAGACGGGGAAGACGGGGAGTCTCTCCCCGAAGCGGCGAGGCCATCGAAATCCCCGACCAGAAGACCGTTGTTTTTCGTCCTAGCCCCACCCTGCGCAAGAATCTCAATGCCCGCTGATGGCCAAAGAGGCCGCGATTCCCAAGAAGGCCTATTTCCGGATTGGTGAAGTGGCTGAGATTTGCGGGCTCGAGCCTCATGTCCTTCGTTACTGGGAAAGGGAATTCCCTCAAATCCGCCCTAAACGGGTGGCCGGCCAGCGACTTTATCGGCGCAAAGACGTCGAGACTATTCTTCAGATAAAAAAACTCCTCTATGATGAGGGCTTCACCATTGCCGGAGCCCGAAAAAGGCTGGCTGAGAAGCCCACCCATCAGAGTCTGCTCCAGGAGATCAAAAGGGAGCTCTTAGAGCTCAAAGAACTCCTTGAGAGGGACTAACTTTGTTTGGAGTGCGGCAAAAATTCGAAAAAATAAAGATCGAAAAACTTGTCTATGGAGGTGACGGCCTAGGTCATCTGGCCGATGGCCGGGTAGTCTTCGTCCCTGACACCCTGCCAGAAGAAGAGATAGAAATCCGGATAAAACGCCTGGAAGGGGACTATGCTCTGGGAGAAGTCAAGGAGATCCTCCGCTCTTCCGACTGGCGCATCTCCCCGGCCTGTGAATACCTCCCTCATTGTGGGGGATGTCAGTGGCAACATATCTCCTATGAAGGCCAGTTACGCCTCAAGGAAGAGATCCTCAAGGAGACGCTAGCACGGATAGCCGGCCTTTCGCCGAATCTGGTAAGGAAAATCGTTCCCTCCCCAGAGACTTTCTCCTACCGCCACAAGCTTCAGTTCCATGTTCAGGCCGAAACTGGGGCCTTGGGTTTCCTTAAACGCCGCTCCCACAGGCTGGTCCCGATAAAAAGATGCCTGCTGGCCCGGGAGGAAATTAACGATGTCCTCAAGACCCTCTCCCTGTCCCGGGCCTGGATGCGACTGGCTCAAGTAGCCAAACGGGTGGATTTAGCCGTCAGCCCGCTGGAAGGCCGGGTAGTTTTCCTGGTCTGGCTGAAATTAAGACCAAACCTAGAAACCATAAAGGAATTTTTGGCAGAAGTCCCCAAGATCAAGGCCTTTTTTTACTGGTTAAGAGGGCCGACCCCGGAAGGCCCTTTTCCCTCTGAGGCCAGCTGGCAGGGCCGAAGGGTCTTCCCCATTCCCAAAGATTTATTGGGACTTGAGCGAGATCAAGTCTTCGTGGCCGCTCCCAAGGTCTTCACCCAGGCCAACTGGTCAGTTAATCTCCGCCTCATAGACTATGTCCTTTCCTTGGCTCAAGGGGAAAGCGCCCTTGATCTCCACTGCGGTATGGGAAACTTCATCATTCCCTTAGCCACCCAGGTAAAAAGGGCCCTGGGGGTAGATCTTGACAATCGAGCCATTGATGATGCCCTGGAAAATCGGCGCTTGTGGGGGCTTGACAACCTGCAGTTTGAGAGGCTTTCGGCGGCCGAGTGCCTCTGGAAGCTAACCAAAGAGGCTGAAAGGTTTGATACCGTGCTTCTTGACCCCCCAAGGTCAGGGTGTAAAGAGGTAATCCGATTCTTGCCAGAAGTGGCCCCGGAGAAGATCATCTACATCTCCTGTGATCCTCCCACTCTGGCTCGAGATCTGCGTCTTCTTCAGGAGGTCGGTTATCAGGTGTCCCATGTCAAACCCTTTGACATGTTCCCCCAGACCTTTCACTTAGAGACAGTCACCCTACTCCGGAGGGCCTAGATCCAGACGCTTGAGCCCCTCTTTAATCTCCCTGCCACAGCGAAAAAGAGCTACCTTCTTGGGGGCCACGGAGATGCTCTCCCCGGTTCGAGGATTTCTCCCCCGGTAGGCCCGCCGATTCCTGACTCTCAGGGAACCAAAACCCCTTATCTCCAGACCTTCTCCTCTCTCCAGGGCAGCGGCAATAGCCTCCAGAATAGTCTCCACCGCTTCCCGGACCTGTCTCCGGGAAAGGCCTGTCCTCTCAGCCAATTCTCTGACCAGGTCTGATTTGTTCATAAAAAACAAAAGGCAGGGCCCAAAGCCCTGCCTCTGAAAAGATTATTTCATTTCTTCAAAGTCAGCGTCAATGACCTCATCACCTCCAGACTGGCCACCAGATTGACCTCCGGCAGCCGACTCTCCGGCCTGAGGGCCTCCAGCCTGAGCACCTCCACCGGCTTGAGCTGTCTTCTGGTAGATCATTTCCGCCAAGCGATGACTGCTTCTGGTCAGGGCCTCAGAGGCCTGACGGATAGCTGCCGGATCATTACCCTCCATGGCCTGACGGAGCTCCTTGATTTTCTCTTCGATCTCCTGGCGCAGGGCGGGATCAACCTTGTCGCCCAACTCCTGAAGAGATTTTTCTGTGGAGTAGATAAGGGTGTCGGCCTGGTTACGGGCCTCGATAAGTTCGCGCTTGCGACGATCCTCCTCGGCATGGGCCTCGGCCTCTTTGACCATTCGCTCGATCTCCTCCTCCGTAAGCCCTGAGGAGGGCCTAATGACAATAGACTGCTCCTTGCCTGTGGCTAGATCCTTGGCTGTCACGTGGAGGATACCATCAGCATCGATGTCAAAGGTAACCTCGATCTGAGGCACCCCCCGAGGAGCCGGAGGGATACCCACCAGATCAAAGCGGCCAATACTCTTATTATCAGCGGCCATAGGCCGCTCTCCTTGAAGAACGTGCACTGTCACTGAGGTCTGGTTGTCGGCCGCAGTGGTGAAAATCTGACTCTTGCGGGTGGGAATAGTTGTGCCCCGAGGGATTATCACCGTAAAGACTCCACCCAGAGTCTCAATACCCAGAGAAAGCGGGGTCACGTCAAGAAGGAGAACATCTTTGACCTCTCCCTTTAGGACCCCGGCCTGAATAGCCGCCCCCATGGCCACCACCTCATCGGGATTGACCCCCTTGGCTGGCTCGCGACCAAAGATTTCCTTGACCTTTTGCTGCACCCGGGGCATCCGGGTCATACCACCTACCAGAATCACCTCATCGATATCCTGGGGGGTAAGACCAGCATCGCTTAAGGCCTGGCGGCAAGGGGGCTCAAGTTTGGCAATAAGATCCTCTACCAGGCTCTCCAGTTTGGCCCGGGTAATCTTCATCACCAGGTGTTTGGGACCACTGGTGTCGGCAGTAATAAAGGGCAGATTAATTTCGGTCTCCATCGCCGTGGAAAGTTCGATCTTGGCCTTTTCAGCAGCCTCCTTCAGACGCTGAAGGGCCATCCGATCCTGTCGGAGGTCTATACCGTGCTCCTTTTGGAACTCCTGGGCGATGTAGTCCACCAGACGCATGTCAAAGTCTTCTCCACCCAAGAAGGTGTCTCCAGAGGTTGATTTAACCTCAAAGACCCCTTCCCCAATCTCCAGGATGGAGATATCAAAGGTACCGCCTCCGAGATCAAACACCGCAATCCGTCCCTCTTTCTTTTTGTCCAGTCCGTAAGCCAGACAGGCCGCTGTGGGTTCGTTGATGATCCGCAGGACATTAATGCCGGCGATACGACCGGCATCTTTGGTGGCCTGCCGCTGGGAGTCATCAAAATAGGCCGGCACCGTGATAACGGCCTCTTTAACCTCCTGGCCGATATAGTCTTCGGCGGTCTGCTTCATTTTGCGGAGGATCATGGCCGAGATCTCAGGAGGACTGTAGCGCTTACCGCGGACCTCCACGTGGGCATCGCCATTAGGGGCCTCAACGATCTTGTAAGGGACCCTCTTCATCCATTCCTGGACCATGGGGTCGTTGAACTTCCGCCCCATGAGGCGTTTGATCCCAAAAATGGTATTCTCCGGGTTGGTAATGGCCTGACGTTTGGCCAAAAGCCCTACCAGAATCTCACCGCTCTCAGTAAAGGCCACCACCGAGGGAGTTGTCCTCTGGCCCTCCTGGTTGACAATTACCTTGGGCTCTCCCCCCTCCATCATGGCCACACAGGAGTTCGTGGTTCCCAGATCTATACCTATTGCCTTATGAAGATCTTTCTTCTCAGTCATCTTTATCTCCTCCTAAACTCAGCAAAATTCTTCACCCCCAGATTTAATCTTTCTGGGAGGGTTGATCTTCTTTTGGTTTCTTGGCTACCACTACCAGAGCGGGCCTTAAGACCCTCTCATGCAAACGATAACCCTTCTGCAGGCCCTTGACCACCGCCCCTTCTTCGTGCTCATGGGTTTCTTCCACCATTAAGGCCTCGTGGATCTCCGGATTGAAGGTCTCACCCACCACGGCCTCAAACTGGGTAAGACCAAACTTCTCTAAGGTCTTAAGAAATCCCTTTAAGGTAAGCTCAATCCCCTGGATAAGACTTTCCACATCGGCCTGTCTTTGAGCATGCTCCAGGGCCCGCTCAAGATTATCCACAAAAGGCAAAAGCTCCCTGACAAACCCCTCCAGGGCATACTTGGCATACTCCTCCTTCTCGCGGCGAACCTGTTTTTTAAAGTTTTCCAGCTCAGCGGCCAGGCGGAGCATTTGATCATAGTATCTTTTGGCCTCCAGCTGGGCCGCTTTGAGCTGTTCCTCTAAGCTCTGTTCCCCGGCCTCAGGATGGGCTTCAGTCTGCCCCTGTAGAGATTCCTTTTCTTTTTCTTGATGGTTTTCTTTTTTAACCTCGCTCATAGCTGGTGGTCCTTTCCTAAAAAGATGATATACCTTACCCATTTTTAAACGCTATCTTCTGCCCTTGGGCCTCCAAAAGCTCTTTTTTTGAGCCGGCAAAAAAGTTAAGACTAGAGGGCAACTTTGTCCAGAAGGCGGCTTAAAACCTTGGCCGTATGTTCTACCAAGGGGACCACCCGGGCATAGTCCATACGCATGGGGCCTAAAATGCCCAGGGACCCTACCGGATGGTCACTCTTGCGGTAAGGGGAGACAATAAGTCCGATGTCTTTAAGGTCTCCGAGGCTACTTTCAGAACCGATGAAAATCTGAACCCCTTTAGCAGCAAAACATTTGTCCAGAATCTCAATAAGGACCGTCTTCTCCTCCAGGGCCTTGAGGACCGCCCTCAGCTTCTCCAAGCGTTTAAACTCGGGGTGCTCAAGAAGGCGGGTGCTACCCTCCACGATGAGCTCTTCACCGGCCTTTAAGGAGACCAGCCCCTGATAGAGGCCCTCAAAGAGGCGCTTTTCTTCCTCCATTTCCTTAAGGATCTCTTCCCGGGCCTCAAGGAGGGAAAGGCGTTCAAGCTTTTCATTCAGGTAATGGGCAAAGCGATCCAGCCCCTCCTGAGAAACATCTCCATTTAGTTCAATGAGTCGGTTCTGCACCTGTCCGGCCTCACCCACGCAGATGACCAGAACGGTCCCCTCTTTAAGGCGGACAAACTCCACGTGACGCAGGTTCTCAAGCCCCACCCTGGGTGACAAGACTACAGCGGTGTGGCCGGAGAGCTGGGAAAGAAGGCGACTAGCCCCCTTAAGAAGGGCGGTGATATCTTCAATAGGTTGCTTGCTCAGAGTCTCTTCGATGGTCTCCAGATCTTCTGAATCAAGGCGTCGAAACTGGAGAATAAAGCGAATATAGTAACGAAATCCGGCCTCAGTAGGAACCCGGCCAGCCGAGGTATAGGGCTGGTAGAGAAGCCCCAGCTCTTCCAGATCGGCCATAATGTTTCGCACGGTGGCCGGAGAGCACCCGATCTCTGGCCTTTTGGCTACCGCCCGGGATCCCACCGGCTCGGCTGTCTGGACATATATTTCCACCACTGCCCAGAGAATTTTATGAGCTCTTTCAGGAAGATCTGGAATCTGAATCATCAGTAATCTTACTAATGGTCGGAGGGGCTCCTGTCAACGTGGTCTCCGGGATCAAAAAGTCCGAGCTGAAGGCGCGATTCACCTAAGGCTGGCCAGGGATCACAGGAGCTGAAAGGCAGATCCGGGTTCTTGCAGCCGCAGACTTTAACCTCTAGGTGATAGAAACGGCCGATCTCCGCAAAGAGTCGAAGTCTGTGGAGACGCCAGGGTTTCCGGACAAGCTTGGTGGTGGCCGAAGTAATTACCTTCTGCCAGGGTTGGCCTCGAAAGTGGACCTCAATAGCCCTCCAAAGGGGATGAGGCAAGGCCCGAATCATCTGACGTTTGACCCCTGGCCTTAGAACCAGATAGCTCAGCGAGACTTCTCGCACCCCCAGCGAGGCCAGCCTTCGGAAGAGTTGTTCCATGCGCTCTGGATGATCAGTAACCCCGGGAATTATAGGATCTATCCGAACAGAGACCTCCAGACCGGCCTCCACAAGGCTGGCGAGGTTAAGCAGTCTTTGAGCCGGAGGAGCCGCCCGAGGCTCAAAAAGACGCCAGTAGTCATGGCTTACAGAAACCAACCCTATCCGGGCAAAAACCTTACCCGGGTAGCCCTTAAAGAGTTCCAAAAATCTCCGGGGAATCACCCCCTTGGTGAGGAATGAAACCCCCACCCCGCTCTCAAGGAGGAGGGCCATAGTCTGGTAGCAGACATCCAAGACAGGCGCCAGGGGCTGAAAGCAGTCTGAAGCCGTAGAAAAGGCTACCCAGGCCGGAAGAGTCCCTCTTCTCAAGCCGGCCCTCAGCTCTTCTCTCAGGCGCTGGGGAAGATTCTGATAGAGCCAGACCTCAGAGCTTGGAGTCTGGGGAAAAGAGCGAGCATAACAATAAACACAGCGGTGCCAGCACCCCCGGGTGATGTTTATGGTCGGAATTCCCCTAAGACACTTAAAGTCTGGTTTCTTTAGGACCTGACTCTTTCTGTCTACTTTGATTAGTCTCAAGATGGCAGTCGGTAGCCACGAGGAGTGATCATTCGCCCCTTCCAGACAAAAGTCTGAGAGTTTCCCACGATAAGAGTAGTCTGCATGTCCACCTGTTCTGGCTCAAGCCCCTCCAGGGTACAAATGGAGACCTCCTCCGCTGGTCTTCCTGCCGCCCGCACCAAACCTACCGGGGTCTGAGGTGAGCGATGACGCAGAATTTGCTCCCGGGCCTCAAGAAGATGTCTCTGTCGCTTACTGCTTCGGGGATTATAAATGACAATGACAAAGTCGGCCGCCGCTGCCGCCTCGATACGACGCAGAATAAGCTCCCAGGGGGTGAGCAGATCAGAGAGAGAGATTACCGCAAAGTCGTGCATTAAAGGGGCTCCAAGACGGGCGGCACAGAAAGAAAGGGCCGGAACCCCGGCCACAACCTCCACCTCCACCTCTGGCCCCTGCTGGGCTATCAGCTCAAGGACAAGACCGGCCATACCGTAGACTCCAGGGTCTCCGCTTGAGACTACAGCTACCGTCCGTCCCGAGGCGGCCAGCTCAAGGGCCCGGCGACAACGAACGATTTCCTGACGCATACCGCTACCGAAGACTTCCTTGCCCTTTAAGTAGCCCGGGATAAGCCGGAGATAGGTATGGTAACCCACAATAACCTCCGCCCGTCTCAAGGCCTCCTGAGCCTCACAGGTCATTTCCATCTCCGAACCAGGGCCTAAACCAACAACGTAAATCTTACCCGCCATGAAGGCCAAGTTATTAGAGACCGGCGGATCTGGCAAGAAGGGGGCTGGAGGATCGGGCTACGGCCACGGTGACGTTTCCCTTTTTGACTTTAGGCACCAGTATCTCCTTAGCCCCACTGGCTAAAAGGGCACAGGGTTCAGCCACCGCTGGCACTCCAATGGCGGCGACTACCGCTGCTGAGGGCTTCTTAACGGGGACAGAGACAATCTCCTCCCGAGAGAAAAACTTAATTGGTAGATCAAGGGCCCGGGCTGCCTCATAGAGACCTGGCTCATCTTTTTTAACCCAGGCCGAGGCCATAACAGCGGCTGAGGCCAGACAGAGATCATGCTCCCGAAAGACCGTCTCAATGGCCTCGATCACCTCCTCGGCCCGGGTACCCCGGTTAACCCCCACACCAATAGCCAAAACCTTGGCATAGAGTCTCAGGGCCTGGGACCGTCCCAGGCCGGGACGGAAGGAGATGATCACCTGGGCTGTCTCTGGCCAGGCCGTCGGCTCAAGCCCCAGGGGAAGCTCCAGACCAGAGATCTCTTTATAAACCAAAAGGGATCTTTTCTGGACCAAAAGGGCCTGGGCCCGACGCATGGCCCACCAGTTCTCTACTACCAATCCCTGAGAACGGGCCCAGACATCTAGGGCCGGAAGCCCCCGGACATCAGAGGCTGTTGTCACTACAGGTATGGCCTTAAGATAGGCAGCCAGATCCTGGGCCAGCTCGTTTCCCCCACCCAGGTGGCCAGAGACCAGGCTGATAACAAAACGGCCCGCCTCATCTATAACTACTACCGGTGGATCCCGATATTTATCCCTTAGATAGGGGGCGATGGCCCGAACAGCAATCCCCAGAGCCCCGATAAATACAAGGGGACTCTTCCGTCCAAAGGCCTCAGCAACCGCTCCTTCACTGTAGGGTAAAACCCTGGCCTCTTCTGCCTGTAAGGCCAGTCTCTCGGCTAGATCTCGCCCCCCCGAAGTCACATAAAGAATAAACATCACTTTACAAGCTCTCTCTTCATCGGGCCTGAATCAGGTCTCCTCCCTTAACTTTTCGGCCAGGAGATGAAGGAGTTCACGAGGGTTCCTGATCTCTGGCCCCAGGGCAGCCACCAACTCCCCAAGGTCTCTTTCTTTAACTATCAAACCCCTTAGTCGCTCAGAGACAAGGGCACTGGGGAGGGGGAAGTCAAGCCCCTTTATTCGGGCCAGCACCTCTGCCGGCCAACCAATCCCCAGAATCTTGCCGCCCTCCCGAATCACCTGAGAGAAGAAAACCAGGGCCTCATTCCCCTTCTTTATCTCCTCATAGGCCAGTTTGGCCAATCCTCCCGCAGTATGGGCCTTAAGACCTCGTTCCTCCAGCTCTCCGGAGAGCTTTTTCATCACCAGCTCTGGGTCAGCCCGAAGAATGTTACGTACCGTTTGACGGGTGAGCCCGAGAAATTCAGCAATATCGTCTTCTGTCTTAAGGGCCTCCTCAGCCAAAACCACGGCATAGGCGGCCTCCATCAGGCTAGTCAGCCAAGTAAGGTTGCGATAGAGAATGAGCTTACGAGGCCCCCCTAACAACTCAAGGGCCTTAAGGAAGACCCTAATAGCCAGCTCATCGACATCAAAATCCTTTATCTCCTGGGGTTGAACGACAACCGGCACCATAATCACCCCCTTCCTCCAAGTTTTTCATCCAAAAGTTAGGTATCTCTAGCCCTTCTGGTCAATGATCTTGCAGGCCGGCTCCCCTGTGGTAACGTTGGTTCATCCTTCGGCTAAAGGAGGCCCACCCCATGGGTAGAGGTAGTGTAAACAAGGTCATTCTCATCGGCCATCTAGGGGCAGATCCGGAGATCAGATACACGGCCGATGGTACGCCAGTGGCTACCTTCCGCTTGGCCACCAATGAAACCTGGACGGGGAAAAACGGCCAGCGTGAGGAGCGCACCGAGTGGCACCGAATCGTAGCCTTTGGCAAGCTGGCCGAGATTTGTGGAGAATATCTCTCCAAGGGTCGGCAGGTCTATATTGAAGGGAGACTCCAGACCAGATCCTGGGAAGACCGCGAGGGAGTCAAAAGGTACACCACCGAGATTGTAGCCACAGCCATGCAGATGCTGGACTCCCGGGGCTCAACCCCAGAAGTCCAGGCCGAACCTTCTGTGGATCTCTCAGCCCCCGAAGAAGATATACCGTTTTAGTTAACCCGGACGATCGATCTCCTCTTCATCCTGGCCTTTGAGGCGAACCAGAGGGGGGAGAGGTTTGAGGGGTTGGTCGCCATTTAGGTTGAAAAGCTTTCGGGCCATATCTACCACCAGGCTACCGTCTTGGTGGTAGCGGTTTTTAAGAAAGATAATAGGATCATGGAGGATTTTGTTGACAATGGAGCAGGTGAGAACTTCAATGGCCTTGACCTGCTCCGGAGAAAGCTGATCCCCTATGTGGGCCAAAGTCTTGGCCAGCTCCCGCTTTCTAATTTCCTCAGCTTTGGCCCGGATGGATTTTATAGTCGGGACCACATCCAGGCCTTCAAGCCAGGCATAAAATTTGAGGATCTCTTCCTCAATGATTCTTTCCGCCCTTAAGGCTTCTTTTTCTCGCTGACTGCGATTTTCTTCGACCACGGTTTTAAGGTCGTCTATGTCATAGACATAGACGTTGTCTATTCGGTTAACCTCGGGCTCGATATCCCGGGGGACAGCTATATCGATGAAAAAGAGCGGCCGCATTCGTCGGGGGCGCATTATTCCCTTTACCTGATCGTAAGTGATTATATAACCCGGGGCCCCGGTGGAGCTGATGACAATATCTACCTTAAGGAGCCAATCGGGAACTTCCTCTAGCCGGGCCGGCTGCCCCTGGAAACGCTGGGCCAACTCAACCGCTCGCTCGAAAGTCCGGTTGGCCACGGTAATATTTGAGACTCCCTGGGTGAGGAGGTGCTGGGCAGCCAGCTCGGCCATCTCTCCAGCACCAATGAGCAGAGAAGTCTTGCCCGACAGGTCGCCAAAGATCTTTCGGGCCAGCTCTACAGCCGCATAACTGATGGAGACAGCATGACTGGCTATGCCGGTCTCGGTGCGAACCCGTTTGGCCACAAAAAAAGTCTTGTGCATTAGACGATTGAGGATGACCCCGGTAGTCCGGTGGTTAGCGGCGGCCCGATAGGCTTCTTTTAGCTGGCCCAGGATCTGAGGCTCTCCTAAAACCATAGAGTCCAGACTCGAGGCCACCCGGAAGACATGACGAATGGCCTCCCTTCCTTTAAGAAAATAAAGGCAGGATTCAAAAAGTTCCCGGGAGACTTTATTGGCCGAGGCGAAAAGGTCTTTTATCTCTTCGGCGGCCTCTTGGGGAGAAGAAGAGGTAAAGATGACCTCCACCCGATTACAGGTAGAAAGAAAAATGACTTCTTGGATCCTGGAAAGGCGCCGCAAGAGCTCAAGTGGCGGGGCCTCACAATGGGCGAAGGCCAGACGTTCTCGAACCTCTATAGGAGCGGTCCGATGGTTTAGCCCCAAGAGGGCAATATCTGGCTTAGCCTGGCCAGCGGCCATAGGAATGTTCTCCTCCCAAGAGGAAGTTTACCCCCAAGAAGGTAAAGATAAGGGCCATGAATCCCACTACCGAGAGAATAGCCGCCCGGCGCCCCCGCCAGCCAACAGCCAGACGCTCATGAAGCAGGGCGGCATAGAGGAACCAGGTAATCAGGCTCCAGGTCTCCTTTGGGTCCCAGCTCCAATAGGCCCCCCATGCCTTTTCGGCCCAAAGGCTACCAGTGATAATTCCTAGAGTCATAAAGGGAAAGCCGATCTTCAGGGACCAGTAGTTTATGGCATCCAGGGTGTCTAAGGAAGGGAGTCTTTTGAAAATGGCCCCCAGTTTTTTCTTTTTGATCTCCCTTTCCTGCAGAAGGTACATCACCGCTGAGGCAAAGGCCAGGGCCATAAAGGCATGCCCCAGCAGAGAAATGAAGGCATGAACCGGAAGCCAAAGACTTTTTAAGGCCGGAGGCAGGGGAAGGATCTCGGCCGGGGCCAAAGAGGAAAGAATCATAAAGAGGGTGACAATGGGGATAACAAAGGCCCCCAGCACCGGGAGTCTAAAACGGAGATAAAGCAGACCATAGGCCCACACCAAGGCCCAGCTGAAGAAGGAAAAGGCCTCGTGAGGGTTGGTAATGGGAGGATAGCCGGCCTCCGACCAGCGGACAGCCAGCGAGGCAGTATGAAAAAGGAACCCCCCGACCAAGACCCCATTGGCCACCCGGGCGGCATCCTTTCGTAAGGTAAGGATATAGACCAAGTGGCCGGCAGTGGCCAAAAGATAGGCAATTAAGGCCGCCCGAAAGAGCAAAAGATCCATAATGGCCCAAAACTTAGCACAAGAGCGGTCAAAAACAAGGACTCCATTGACAATCTCCACTACCATGAGTAAAGGCTTTTGCTTAAAGCCAAAAGGAGGTCTTCATGGTCCTTTCACAACAGATCGCCGGCTATCTGGAAGCCTCTTCCTGGATCCGCAAAATGTTTGAGGAAGGGGCCCGACTGAAGAGCCAGTATGGTCCTGAAGCTGTCTGCGACTTCAGTCTGGGCAATCCAGATGTAAGCCCTCCAGAAGATTTCCTTCAGGCCCTTAAGGCGGCCGCCGAGGAAGAGAGCCCGGGTGTTCATGGTTATATGCCCAACGCCGGCTATCCCTTTGTCCGGGAAACTATGGCCCGAAGGGTCTCAAAAGAACAAGGAGTGGAGACCCCGGCCGAGAACATTGTCATGACCTGTGGGGCTGCCGGGGCCCTTAATGTAGTTTTCAAGGCCATCTTGGAGCCGGGAGACGAGGTCATCTTTCCCTCACCATTCTTTGTGGAGTACCGCTTTTACGTGGAAAACCACCAGGGACGTCCGATACCGGTGCCCAGCAAGGCCGACTTTCATCTAGACCTTGAGGCCCTGGAGAAGGCCCTTGGCCCCAGAACCAGAGCCGTGCTGATCAACTCACCCCACAATCCCACCGGTCAGGTCTATGATCTAGAAGAGTTAAAGGGCCTGGCCGAACTCCTTACGGCCGCCAGCAAAAGGCAGGGCCGTCCCATCTTTCTTATCTCTGACGAACCCTATCGTCGTCTCACCTTTGATGGCCAGAGTCCCCCGGCCCTTTTCCCCCTTTATCCCCAAACCATTGTCATAAACAGTTTCTCCAAGGAAATCTCCATTCCGGGAGAGCGCCTGGGTTACCTGGCCCTTAACCCCGAGGCTGAGGGGGTGGCAGAACTTATGGCTGCCTTCATTCTGGCCAACCGTATCTTGGGGTTCGTGAACGCCCCGGCCCTCATGCAGCGGGCGGTGGCTCGTTGTCCAGAAGCCAGTGTAGATGTGGGCATATATCAGCGCCGGAGGGATCTTTTTTGTGAGATTCTTCGAGAGGCTGGCTACCAGTTCGTTGTCCCCCGGGGGGCCTTTTATGTCTTTCCCCGAACCCCACTGGAAGACGACGTGGCCTTCTGCCGCCTGCTGGCCGAAGAGAAAATTCTGGCCGTTCCCGGGCGGGGATTTGGGGCTCCAGGACATATGAGGCTGGCCTTCTGCGTGGAGGAATCGGTCATTGAGCGTTCTCGAGAAGGATTCAAGCGGGCCATGGAGAGGGCCCAAGGCTAAGGGAGGTCATGGTGTATCAACAACGTCTAGAGTGCCTCAGCCGCCAAGAGCTCGAAGGTCTTCAGCTCAAACGGCTCCGCTGTGTTTTGGCCCATATAAAGGAGAAAAATCCGACCTATCACCAGCGACTTGGCTCTCCGGAGCCTGAAGATATCGGTTCTTTAAAGGATATCCAGCAGTTTCCCTTCTTAACCAAAGATGATCTCCGGGAGGCCTATCCCTTTGGCCTGGCCTGCGGCCACAAGGATGAGTTTGTCCGTTTTCACATGTCTTCAGGGACAACGGGGACTCCGGTGATCAACCCCTTTACCCGCACCGATGTAGAACAGTGGTCAGAAATCATGGCCCGCTGTCTCTCCGCTGCCGGACTCACCCATCGGGATATCCTTCAGATCACCCCAGGCTTTGGCCTCTTCAACGGGGGTTTTGGGTTTCATTATGGGGCGGAAAGGATCGGCTGCTTTGTCATCCCCATTGGTCCGGGGCGCACTCTAATGCAGCTCAAGTTTATGAAAGACTTCGGTACCACGGCCTTAGCCGGCATTTCCTCCTACCCTTTAAGGATCATCGAGGTCGCTCGGGAAGAGGGCTTCGACTTTCGGCAGACCAAGCTAAGGGTGGGAATCTTCGGGGCCGAGGTCTGGAGTGACGAAATGCGGACCTTTATCGAAAAAGAAATGGGTATTGAGACCTTCGATATCATCGGGATGACCGAAACCGGCGGAGTGGGGCTGGGAATAGACTGTCAGGATCACTCTGGCATTCACGTCTGGGAGGATCACTATCTGGTGGAGATCATCGACCCAGAAACCGGAGAGGTGGTCCCCAATGGAACCGAGGGAGAAATGGTCGTCACCACCCTCACCAGAGAAGGACTTCCCCTCATTCGCTACCGCACCCGGGATATCACCCGGGTTCTTTCTCGAAGTCGGTGTGCCTGTGGTCGCACCCACCTGCGAATTGCCCGCATAAAGGGTCGCACCGACGACATGCTCAAGGTCAAGGGGGTAAATTTCTACCCTCGCCAGATAGAAGAGATCCTCATGAGACACCCAGAAATACTTCCCAACTACCTCATCACCATTGGTAAGGTGGCTGGTAAAGATCAAGTGGAGGTCAGTGTAGAGTCCTCCCGACTCGATGAAAGCCTTAAGCAGCGCCTGGAGGAGGAAATTTATAATTTCCTGGGCTTTCACGTGGAGGTCAAGCTTCTCAACCGGGGAGAGCTTCCGCGAGGACCGGGTAAGGCGGTAAGAGTCCGCTTTCTAGAAAAAACTTCTGGTTAACTAAAGAGGGCACTGTTTTCTCTCCAGCCAGAGGATGTGATTGTCATCTAAGGGGATGAGGGCTCCAGGGAAGTGAGGCACAATCCGAGGGGTGTAGTGGTCTGCCGGCCGATCTGTCTTCACCAGGGCCGAATAAACATAGCTATTGACAAACCCCAAAAGGGGCCTTTCCGCCTTCATAGGCCAACGCTCTGGTTCTCCATCCTCCTGTAGAGGTTCGGCATAAAGCTCCACCCTTACGGCCTCCTGATCCATCTCTCCCAGATAGACCTGCACCCGAAAAAGATGGCCCTCGTCGGTCCGCTGGACCTCTAGTTTCCCGAAGTGGAGTTTGGACCAGTTGCATTTAAGGTGCTGACGCCAGTGCTGGAGTCTGACTCCAAAATCTCCTCCCCCGGCAACCCTTTCCCGATAGCGCCGGGCCGCGGAAAGATAAAACTTCTCCGTATACTCCCGAAGCATCCGGTTGGAAGAAAACCTAGGAGTCAGTTTGGCCATGCTAGTCCGAATCTTGGCCACCCAAGCCGTGGGAATTCCCCGGTCATCCCGATCATAAAAGGCCGGAACGATCTCTTCCTCCAGGAGCCGGTAGAGCTCCCGGGCCTGGATGGCATCGACTTCGCCTGGCGTCAGGCCTTCATCTACGTGAGGAAGGGCCCACCCCACCTCCGGGCTGTAAGCCTCCTCCCACCAGCCATCAAGGACAGAAAGGTTAAGGCCTCCGTTTACCAGAACCTTCATCCCGCTGGTGCCGCAGGCCTCCCAGGGACGCCGAGGGGTGTTTATCCAGAGATCAACCCCTTGAACGAGCTCAAAGGCCACCGTCATATCATAGTCCACAATGAAGACCGCCCGTCCTTGGATCTGAGGCCGGTTGAGAAACTCGATCCAGGCCCGGATCATCCGTTTACCCTCCTCATCTTCGGGATGGGCCTTGCCGGCAATAATAAGCTGAACCGGACGTTCCTGGTTGGTGAGAAGTCGCTCCAGACGATCCGGGTCATGAAGGAGGAGGTTGGGACGTTTATAGGCCGTAAACCTTCGGGCAAAACCAATGGTCAGGGTGTTGGGATCAAGCAGGTGTTGACAACGCTCCAAGGTCTTTTCCTCTAGCCCCAGGGCTAGGCGCTGTTTGATCATCCTCCGCCGGACAAAAGAAATAAGCCTTAAGCGGCTGGCACAACGGAATTCCCAGAGCTCCTCATCTCCTATTTGAGCGAATTTTTCTTCTAAATCCTCCGAGATTCCCAGCCAGAAGTCTTCTCCACATGCCTTGGCCCATATGGGATGAGAATAATTGGAATCCCAGGAAGGGACGTGGATTCCGTTGGTGACATAGCCCACCGGGACTTCCTTTTGAGGCCAGTCAGAAAAAAGAGGTTGAAAGATGCGTCGGCTCACCCGGCCATGAAGATGGCTGACCCCATTAATAACCCCACACCCCCTCACAGCCAGATAGGCCATATTGAAGGGCTCTTCATGATCCTCGGGGTTTGAACGCCCCAGGGCCATGAATTCCTCAACGGGGATCTCCAGCATCTGGGCATAGAAACGGGCATAAGGGAGGAAGATATTGGGCCGGTAGCGATCAAAGGCTGCTAAAACTGGGGTATGGGTAGTAAAGATATTGGCCACCCGGGTACAGGCCAGAGCCACCTGAAAGGGCTGGCCATTGGCCTTCATAAAGGATCGGGCCCTTTCAATGACGGCAAAACTCACATGGCCTTCGTTAAGGTGAAGGATCTCACAGTTGAGCCCCAAGGCCTCAAGCAGGCGCCACCCCCCAATCCCCAAGACAATCTCCTGTTGAAGCCTGGTCTCCTCCCCGCCTTCGTAGAGCTTTCCGGTGATACCTCGATCCCCCGGGGTATTAAGGGGATCATTGCTATCGAGGAGATAGAGCCTAACCCGGCCCACCTTAACCTCCCAGACCCTGAGGATAAGCTCCCTTTGAGGCAGCATCACCTTGATCTTCAACCAGTCTCCTCGCTCGTCTCTTACCGGGGTGATGGGCATCATAGTGGGGTTATTGTAGAGGAAAAACTCCAGCTGATTGCCGTTGGCATCCAGGGCCTGCCGGAAATACCCCTGGTGAAATAGAAGGCCTATTCCCACCACCGGAAGCCCCAAGTCGCTGGCTGTCTTGAGGTAGTCACCAGCCAAAATACCCAGCCCTCCCGAATAGATAGGCAAAGACTCTCCCAGCCCGAATTCCATACTCAGATAGGCGATGATCCCCAAGGATCCCTTTCCATAGGTCTCCTCAAACCACCCCGGCTTGGTAACCACCTCGGCCCGCATTTTTAGCTGCTCGTCTAAAAGACGAAGAAAACCCGGATCTTCAGCCAACTTATTCAGCCGCTCCTGTTCTACCCGCCCCAAGATAAACCAGGGATTTCTGGTCCAGGCCCAGAGATCAGGGTCTATATACTGCCAAAGAGGCTCGGACAAATGACACCAGTTCCAGCGCATATCAAGGGCTAAATCCACCAAAGCTTTAAGAGGCTCAGGCATCACCCGGGGAAGGTACTGACTGGGATGCATCAATTCCTCCTCATTTTTCAAAGTATTTTCGAGCTAGAAACTTAAATTTTAAGAAAAAAGCCCTTTTGTATCTTTAAAAGAAAGATATTTATCTAAAACCGTGAAATCAATAAAAAATAATTATAAAACCGTTACACCCCTACACAGAGGACTTTTAAGACCCTTTGTCAGATTGCTTTGGCACTTTTTTAAAAAACATGTTATCAAAGGTCTATGATCTGGGTGCCCCTGGAGCTAAAGATTCTGGCGGAGAAGGTGGGTTTTCTCTCCCCTGAGGTAGCTATCGGGTGGCGGGTAGGAGACCTCTTCCGACGGGAGTTAATCCGTCAGGACAAGAAGATAGAAGACCACATGGTGGTAAGCTACAATGGTTTGCTAGGCAACCAGGTTCTTTCTCTTATGGGCTTTCGTTTAATGGTTGAGGACCTTGGAGAACACGTCTATAGTCTCTGTGATTCTCAAGGACAACCACGCCTAATGGTCTCCGTCCGTCTAAGGCATCTCCTTCCTGAGGAAGGTTTTATCCAGCTTGAGAAGCGAATTGCCCACCTTGAAGCCGAACCAGCGGAAAGAGAGGAGTATCTTCTAGCCCTTGATCGCTGGGTTTCTCAGATTATCCTGGCCAGCGATGGGGAGCTCTTCCGGAGGGAGAAGGCTGATCAAGATTACCTATGCCTGGCCCCATAATCGCCTGCAAGGCCTATTTCGTAAAGCCGGAGTTTCCCGTAATGGGAGAGTTTTTCAACCTTTAAGCCCTCCTTTTGAAGAAGAGGAATCAGGGGGTAAAAATCTCCCCCTTTGGCCACCAAAAGACAGCGTCTCCAGCGAGAGCGAATCTCGGCCACTTCTTCCGGCCAGCTATCCTCCACATAGGCCTTTCCCTCATCCCCTCGTTGAGGAAGATATTCAAAATCAAGACCGGTATAAAAGGAAAGGCCGTCAAAATATGAACCTCCAAGGCCCAGAAGGCAGGGGCTGGAATCAAGATAGGGAGCAAAGACCTGGGCATAGGCCCGGGCATCCTGGGGAGCCTTAACCAGGGCCGCCCCGAATTTAAGCCCCCAGAGAATCAGAACCCAGACAGCCAGTACCCTTTGAGAAAGAAGACTCCTGGCCAAGGAATGCCCCTGTTTTGTCCCCTTACTTAAGGCAAAATAGAACATCAGAGAAATAGGGGCAAAAAGAGGAAGCACATAGAGGGGAAGCCTTGATTTGGCCAGGGAAAAGACCACCAGAGGAACCAAAAACCATAGCCCTAAAAGAAGACCGGGCAGGCTCTTAGACCTTAACCCCGTGGCCATTTCCTTTAAGGCCTGGGGCCACATAAAGGCCCAGGGGAAAGGCCCCAAAAGGATAATGGGAAGATAGAGATAAAAAGGGGCATACCAGGCGCAGTTTCGATGATAGACGGGGCTAAAGAGACGACCGATGATCTGTTCATTTAAAATGAGAGAAAGGGAGCCCGAAATCCGGCCGGCCACAAAGATATACCAACTGAGGCTCACTAATAGGAAAATGGCCACTCCTTCCGGTGGCCAGGGATGACGGGGATATTCCCGTCGCTTAAGGAGCCAGAAAACAACCAGACCGGCGGCCACCGGGAAAATGGCTGGCCCCTTGGTCAGAAACCCCAGCCCCAAAAAAACCACATAAGATTGAACCAAACCCGGGCCCTTTCCGCTCTTTGGCTCAGGTATCCCTTGACAAAGGCCCAGGCCGCGGCGGTCTCCCAGAGGACGAGCAGGGTATCCGTGGTAACTATATTGGCCGCGGCAAAAGGAAAAAGACTGGTGGCATAGATTACCCCGGCCCATAGCCCCCTCCTGCCCCAGAGGGCCTCACCAATAAGGCCCACCACAAAGGCTGTCAGGGCAAAGGCCAGGGCATTGGGAAGACGCACCGCCCATTCATTCTGGCCCAGGATTTTCATACTGGCCGCCAGGGCCCAGTAGGTAAGAGGCGGCTTAGTCAGGTGAGGACGAAAGTCTCTCTGGGGAATGAGATACTCCCCGGAGACAAGCATCTCCCGAGCCACTTCGGCATAGCGGGTCTCGTCACGATCATATAGTCCCCGGCTTCCCTGAAAGACCAGGGCCAAGACAAGAAGGAAGGCCAGGAGAAGGTATCGCCGGGCAACAAAAGAATCCATCATCAACAGATTTAAACAACCCCCCTTCGCCAAAACAAGTTAAAAGATTTTAATTCTAATAGACTTAGAAATGATCTATATCCTGTAAAAGGATACTTAGTCGGAGAGGGAGGATAAATGACCCATCTGGCGGTGGTAGATGCAGAAAGATGTGTCGGTTGCCAGCTTTGCATGTTTGCCTGTCAGAGGAGGTTTTCCCTGGGGGGCTTTTCCCGGGCGGCCATTCTCCCTCATTCCCGGGGAGGTTTGAGCCGAGGGCTTACGGTTACCGTCTGCCGGGCCTGTGAGGATCCTCCCTGTGCCGCTGTTTGCCCCACAGAGGCCCTTAAACCCCGTCAGGGTGGCGGAGTGGTCCATGTGGCCCAACGCTGTCTGGGCTGTGGTCACTGTCTCCGCGCCTGTCTGCCCGGAGCCATCTTCTGGGATGAGGAGCGCAATAAACCCGTCTTCTGTGTCCACTGTGGCACCTGTGCCCGGTACTGTCCCCATGGAGTTCTGGCCTTAGTAAAGGAGGAATCATGATTCCCCACGATCCCCTTGAGCGTGTCCTCTACATCGACCTTTCCCGACGCACCTCTTCTATAGAACACCGGCCGGATCTTTTTGAAACCCTCCTTGGAGGAACAGGGGTGGCCAGCAGGCTCCTTCTTGAGGAGTGTCCAGAAGGAGTAGATCCTCTTTCTCCAGAAGCCCCGGTTATTCTGGCTGTGGGGCCCCTTACTGGCCACTTCCCCATGGCCTCAAAGACCACAGCCCTTTTCAAGTCTCCCCATACCGGGAATCTGGGGGAAAGTCATGCCGGAGGGCGGAGTGCCATTGCCTTAAGAATGGCTGGTATAGGAGCCCTGGTCATCAAGGGAAGCAGTGATATCCCGGTGTTGCTGGTCATCTCGCCCCATAAGGTCTCTTTTCTCGATGCCCGTTCTCTCTGGGGGCTTGAGGTGGGGGCCACCGGGCGAGCTCTCCGAGAGGTAGCTGGGGACTCCGGCTTAAGGAGCATTATTCGAATCGGACCGGCGGGTGAGAGGCTGATCACCTATGCCTGTGCCGTTACCGAGACATACCGTCACTTCGGTCGTCTGGGGTTGGGGGCCGTCCTGGGGGCCAAAAAACTCAAGGCCATTATCATCAGCGGTCGAGGTAGCCTTAAAACAGCTGACCGGCGCCTTTACCGGGAAACCTACGAGGAAATCTTTCAAAAAATCACCCGGACCGATTCTCTGAAAAAGTACCACGACTTAGGTACGGCCGTTAACATCTTGCCCCTTAATCAACTGGGGGCTCTGCCTACCTATAATCTTCAGAAGACCTCCTTTGAAATGGCCGAAAAGATTTCTGGAGAATACCTTGCCCAGAGGCTTCTTGGTCGAAGGTTGGCCTGTGCCCATTGCCCGGTGGCCTGTATCCATCTGGCGGCCCTCCGCACCCCGTACGAAGATGAGGCCTACTTTTATAAGACGACCTTCATTTCCTATGACTACGAGCTACTCTATTCTCTGGGCTCCATGATTGGCATAGGGCAGGCGGAAGAGGTCCTCCGACTCCTTCACCGGATCGACAACCTTGGCCTTGACGCCATGAGCACAGGGGTGGTCTTGGCCTGGGCCACAGAGGCCTTCAAACGCGGGCTGGTTACCACCCGGGAGACAGAAGGCCTTGAGCCCGATTGGGGAAAGACCGAGATCTTTCTGGAGATGATCTCCGCCCTTGTTCAGCAAAAAAATGACTTTTACAGGGCCCTTGGCCGGGGTGTAGACTACGCTTCCTCCCAATATGGTGGTCAGGAGTTTGCCCTGGCCTTTGGCGGCAACGAAATGCCCGGCTACCATACCGGGCCGGCAGCCCACCTGACCCACCTCACCGGAGCCCGACACAGCCACCTGGATTCAGGAGGCTACAGTCTGGACGAAAAGGAGGAAACCCTCCAAAAAACCCCTCAGGAACTAGCCGAACACCTCTTCAGGGAGGAAAGCTTCAGACAGATCCTCTCCAGCCTGGTGGTCTGCTTTTTCGCCCGCAGTATCTACGGCTATGAAACCGCTTCCCGGGCCCTGACCACCGTAGGCTTTAATCTCTCTCCTGAAGAACTAAGAGAACTGGGACAAAAGATTCTTAAGATCAAGTATCGTTTCAAACTTCGGGAAGGTTTTTCCTTTAAGGATCTTCGGATTCCCAGAAGAATTCTAGAGACGGTTTCCGCAAGAGGAAAGATCCCCGAGGCCTTTCTCAGGGAGGGGCTCAAGATTTACGCTCAGCTGGTAAGCTGAATTTTTAGGCCATAAAATCAAGAAAATCTTCCCTGGACCCCGGAGGCTCCCCTTTTTCTTCGATAAAAATCCGGTGCCACAGGGCAAAGACAATAAGGGACCAGATCAACCCTCCGAGACCACCACGGCCCTCCTGAAAGGTCAAAAGCTCTCTGAGCCCTCCTGGATCAAACCAGTTTCTTAGGGCTCGATTATGAGGCAGGGTCTTCTGGAGACCGGAGATAATCGGCCCCTTCAACCATCGGTCAAGGGGCACATGGAACCCCTTCTTCTTTGACCAGAGATAGTCTCGAGGCAGAAGGGCTTCAGCCCACCTCCGAAGAAAGACTTTGCCCTGATGGGGACCGACCTTCAAGTAACTGGGCAGGCAAAGGCCAAACTCTACTACCCGATGATCCAGAAAGGGAACCCTTCCTTCAAGGCCATGGCCCATAAGCATACGATCCACCTTGACCAGAAGGTCATCAGCAAGTTCGGTTTGGATATCTACATATTGGGCCCGGGTGACAAAGCCCCAACTTCTGGGGCTTTTGGCCCATAGCCACCTAAAGGGAGGCTGACAAACAGCGGCCTTAAGGGGGTGCCCGAATACCTTCTCCTGCCAGAGAGGGGGCCAGTGCCCTCGCCCCCGATAAGAGACCCTGGCCACGGAGCGGAGAAAACGAAGGAAGAAACCCTTTCGGTAGCGGCCATAGCCGGCAAAAACCTCATCGCCTCCCTCGCCGGTATAGACCACCTTAAGATGGTGCTTCTGGGCTGTATGAGCCAGAAAAAAGGTCGGAACACAGGCCGGATCCCACATAAATTCGTCTAAAGCCCAGACCAACCGAGGCAAATGGGGCCAGATATCTTCAGGATGAAGCCTTACGGGGATAAGACTGGCTCCCAGGTGTCTGGCAACCCACCTGGCCCGAGCAAACTCATCTACCCCCGGATCCTGAGGATAGACTACGGTAAAGGCCCTAACCGGACCAGCCTTAAGAGTTCTTAAGCAGGCCAGAATCACCGCAGAATCCAGGCCTCCCGAGAGGAAAACTCCCAAAGGGACCTCACATCGCAGATGCTGGACAAAGACCTCTTCAAAGAGAAGATCAAATTGATCTCTGGCCTCTTCAAAGCCAAGACGACGGGGCCTCAGGGTGGCCGGCGACCAATAACGCCTTCGTTCAAGTCTTCTATGGAGATAGACGATCAGCATCTCTGCCGGGGGGAGACGGTTGATGCCCTGAACAAGGGTCTTTTCTCCGGTTAAAAACTGGTACTGAAGGGTCTCAAAAAGGGCCTCAGGGCGAATCTCCGGCTCCCCGGCAAGAAAAGGGAGAAGGGCCTTCTTCTCGGAGGCAAAGAGAAAAAAATCCCTCCCGACCAGGTAATAAAGGGGCTTAATACCCAGACGATCCCGGGCCAGAATGAGGCTATTTCTTTCCCCATCCCAGATGGCAAAGGCAAACATCCCCGCCAAATGGCGGAGGAAGTCCAGCCCATATTCCAGATAAGCCTGAAGGATAACCTCACTGTCGGAGTGGGAGATAAAGGCCCTTCCCTTTAGTTCCAGGCGTTCCCGAACCTCCTTGAAGTTGTAAATCTCTCCATTGGCTACCAGGGCCTGCCGGCCAGAGCTGGAGATAATGGGCTGGGATCCGCCCGAAACATCGATAATCGAGAGCCTGGTGTGAACAAGCCCCACCGGTCCCTGAAGGTATATCCCCTGACTATCCGGGCCGCGGTGAGTGAGGCGATTTTTCATTTTATGAAGCATCTTAGGCCTGGCTGGCCCCTTCCAGCTCAAGACCCCGGCAATACCACACATAAAAAGCCTCCGGGCCGGGCACCGGCCCTTTTAGGTCTAAAAGGCCAGCCAGAGATTAAAGAAGGCTTAAGAAAAGATTAAAAATTTGTCATTTTGGTTTAATGGTTATTTCAGCTTCATGGTTTTAAAATGATTTTATGAAAATGAAAATCCTCCTCATAGAGGATGACCAGCGTCTGGTGGAGTTCATCAAAAAAGGTCTGGAACAGGCCGGATTTTCTGTAGAGACAGCAGAAGACGGTCTGAGTGGTTATGATTTGGCCCTCCAACTGGAGGTGGACCTGCTCATCGTGGACATTATGCTCCCCCTGATAGATGGCTTTGAACTCATTCGCTCCTTGCGAGTCAAAAGGCCCACCCTGCCCATCCTGGTATTAAGCGCCAAGAGGTCCGTAGAGGATAGAGTGCGAGGCCTTGAGCTGGGAAGTGATGACTATCTCACCAAACCCTTCTCATTTGCTGAACTCTTGGCCCGCATCCGGGCCCTGCTCCGAAGAGCCGGACGGCCACCAGAAAGATTGGTCATAGAGGTAGGGGGGCTTAAAATAGACCTGCTGGCCCGAGAAGTTCGACGAGGGCAAGAAAAAATAGATCTTCTCCCCAAAGAGTTCGCCCTTCTGGAGTATCTGGCCCGAAACAAGGGACGGGTTCTTACGAGAATCCAGATTCTGGAGAAGATCTGGGGCTATCAGTTTGATCCAGAATCAAATGTAGTGGATGTCCACATCTGCCGCCTGAGGGAAAAACTGGGATCTGCCCACAGGGGATTGATCCGGACCATCCGGGGAGCAGGATATATGCTGACCGATGAAACCTAAGTGTCCAAGAGGCCTGATCTTCCGGCTGACGGGGTTATATGGCCTGCTTTTCTTTTCGGCCTTCTTTTTCATCCTCTTTGGCCTCTATCAGCTTTTCTATCGGGATCTTCTCCATGAAACCGATGTCGATCTCTTAGAAGATCTGGCCGAGATAAAATCCGCTTATCAGAAAGGAGGCCTCGGTCTAATGAAGGCCTTCATTAGGGAGGAAGTCCTCGACGACGGCCCGGAAGATGTCTTTGTGCGCGTCTGGGACAGAAATGGCCACCTCATCTTTAGTTCAGACCCTGCCAGCTGGGGAGAAGGCCTATTCCCCGCCTCCCCTCCTCCGCTGGAGATCCAGGGTCATCTTTTCCACACCGTCTCCATTCCTCGACGACCAGAACATAAGGCCCGGGTAATGGTTGCCCCTCTTCGGGAAGGTCTCCTCCTGGAGGAGGCCATAGCCCTTAAGTGGCGGGAGGACCTCCTCAAAAAACTCCGCCAAAGTCTTATCCTGGGGGCCGGAGCCACCCTCATAGCCGCCCTTCTGGCTGGCCTTCTCCTGGCCCGCCAGATCATCTCCCAAATTCGAAAAATAGACGCCGTGGCCCGCAAAATCGCTACCAGCAACGACCTCTCTCAGCGGGTCCCCCTCAAGGGAACCGAAGACGAACTAGATAGTCTAGCCTCTACCTTTAACCTTATGCTGGAAAGGCTGGAGGCCTTTGTCCGGGAGCTTTCAGAGATGATAGACCACACGGCCCACGATTTTAAAACGCCCCTGGCCCGCATTAGAACCATGGCCGAAACCAGCCTTCAGGATCAGAATCCGGAAGCGGTAAAGGCGGCTCTGGTCCAGATAATGGACGAAAGCGACCGCTTCCTCAATCTCTTAAACGCCATCATGGATATCTCCGAGGCCAAAACCGGCCTTCTCCATCTTCGGAAGGAACCCCTTCTTTTAAAAGACCTGGTTGAAGAAGTAGCCCAGCCTTTCAGGGTCCTTGCCCGAAGCCAGAAAATCAGGTTTCAGACCAGATATCGAGAAAACAACAAGGTTGTCTTTGGCGACAGAAGAAAGATCCTCCAGGCCCTTTTAAACATTCTGGACAATGCCTTTAAGGTCACCCCTCCAGGAGGAGAGGTAGTCCTTGAAGCCCGGGAAGGTGAAGGAAGAGTGGAGATCCGCATTTCTGACACCGGCCCGGGTATTGCTCCAGAAGAAGTTTCTAGAATATTTGAACGCTTTTATCGCCGAAGCCCCTCAGGAAGAGGCCTGGGGCTGGCCTTGGCCAAGGCCTATATAGAGGCCCACGGGGGACAAATTCTGGTCTCTAGCTCTCCTGGGAGGGGGAGTCTCTTTTCCGTTTATCTGCCATCCCCTGAGCTTGCCAAGGGAACATCCGGCCATTAACCTAGAAAAATAAAACCAAGGAGGTCAAAATGGCCCTTTTGCGGCACGATCTTTACCGACTGGCCCTGCCTCTTCTTATCTCCCTGCTCATCATCTCCGGTTGCTCTGGTTACGGCAAGAGAGTAGCCCCTGTAGCCCTTCCCCAGAGCCAGCCGGGCCATGTGGTGGTTGCCGGAGCGTATATCTCGGCCCGGGTCTATCTGGATCCCTCCGCGGCCAAGCAGGCCCTGGGCTTTGATGCCCGAGGGGCCGGGCTTGTCCCTGTCCAGGTGACTATTGACAACCAGGGAAAAGAAGAAATGTGGATAGACCCCAGTCAGACCTTTCTCATCGACCAGAGTGGTCAGGCCTGGCCACTTCTGACCTCCGAAGAGGCCTACAACCGCATCAAGGGGCACGTAGATGTGGCTGAAACCGCCAAGGGAACTTTAAAGCCAGCGGCCCTTCTTGGTGCCGCTGGAGCCCTGGTGGGTTTTGCCGTAGGGGTGGTTACCGGTGAAGACGTCGGGGAGAGCACTGGTAAGGGCGCGGTTATCGGGGCTACCGCCGGGGCCCTGGCCGGAGGAGCAGGGGCCTACGCCACTGTTGGCGAACGGATTAAAAACGATCTGGCCCAGCGTCAGCTCCACAACCAGACCATCGAACCGGGGCTTTTGGCCCACGGTTTTCTCTTCTTTCCAGGCAAGGCCGAAGAGATTAAGTCTGTCTCTTCCTTGAGATTAGCCCTCCGGATTGGAGGGGAGCTTAAGGTGGTAAATATCCCCCTTAATTTGGCCAGCCCTGGGGGGTCATGATCCTGACCCTCTTTCCCTTTAAGGGGGCCTCCGAAGGAATTTTAATTTTTCTTAAGGAGGCCCTTCCTAAAAGACTCCCTTCTCTCTCCTGTAAATCAGGCCCTCCCTTGAGCCTCCCTCCCCTTGGATTTGACCCTCTGCGTGGTCAATGGCAGGCCGAGGCCCTTTTGACCCATCTGGCTCAAAGCTCTGACCCCACTTCTCTCCGGCTCGGGGTCACCGGTGAGGATCTTTACAGCCCCGGGCTTAATTTTGTCTTTGGACTGGCCCTCATTGGAAGAGGTCTGGCCATCTTCTCCTATCATCGACTTCGAGAGAGCTTTTACGGTCGGCCAGATAATCAAAAACTCCTTTGCCTCCGGGCCCTTAAGGAGGCCCTTCATGAACTGGGGCACGCCCTTGGGCTCAGACACTGCCACCGGTGGTGCGTGATGAGGTTCTCAAACTGCCTGGAGGAGGTAGACGAAAAACCGGATACCTTCTGTAGCAATTGTCTAAAACGCCTCGGGCTCCCTCTAGGGTAGGGCGAAGACACAACTTCTGGCAAAATCTATAAGTGGCGCAGGCCAAAGGCCAAAGACCAGCACCCCCGCCAGGGATATGGTCAGCCCCGCCACCAGATAGGCGGTAGAATTAAGAGGGATATCCCCCTCGGGTTCTTTCATATACATGAGAAGGACTATGCGAACATAGGGGTAGGCCCCAACAATACTGGTCAAGGCGGCCATGACCACCAAGGCCACGTAACCGGCCTCAAAGGCCACCTTGAAGAGATAAAACTTCCCCACAAACCCGGCCGTAGGAGGGATGCCTCCCAGAGAAAAAAGGAAGATGAGCATCAGAAAGGCCGCCCAGGGATGGGTCTTGGCCAGCCCCTGATAGTCAAAGATGGACTCTCCCTGCCCCTGACGTCGGCTAACAAGGAGCACGATTCCAAAAACTCCCAGAGTCATCAGGGCATATATGAAGAGAAAGGCCATCAGGGCCGCCAGGCCGTTTTCTGTGCCCGCGATAACTCCCAGAAGGGCACAGCCAGCATTGGCAATAGAGGAGTAGGCCAGAAGACGCTTAATATTGGTCTGAACCAGGGCCATCAGGGCTCCCCCAATCATGGTGAGCATGGCCAAAGGGATGAGGATCTCCACCCAATCGGCCCGGGCCGGGAAGAAGGCCGTCATGAAGATCCGCCCCAGGGCGGCAAAGGCCGCCGCCTTAGGCCCCACAGACATAAAGGCCGTAACACTGGTGGGAGCCCCTTCGTAGGCATCTGGAGCCCACATATGAAAGGGAATGGCGGCAATCTTAAAGCCCAGGGCAACGGTAAAGAGAGCCATAACGAAAAGAAGGGAGCGGTCCAGACCGTCGGCCCCCGTAAGTCTCTGGGCTATCAGGTCTAGAGCCGTGGTGGTGGTCAGACCATAGACAAAGGCTATAGCCAAAAGGAGAAAGGCCGAGGCAAAGCACCCCAGAAGAAAATATTTAAGGGCCCCCTCAAGAGACCTCAGATCCGGATAAAGGAAGGCCACCAAGACATAAATCGAAAGGGACATCAGCTCAATACCCAGATAGACCAGGAGAAGATCCCGGGCTGAGGCCAAAATGGTCATGCCCACCGCGGCAAAGAAAATCATCCCGTAGTACTCGCCGAAGTTTATCCCCTGCTCCCTGGTGTAGCCCGGGGAAAGAAGGACTACCAGGGCAAGCACAAGAAGAAAGACCAAACGGAAAAAGAGACTGTAGGGATCAGCACTATAGACTTCACCGAAGCTGGATCCCGCCGTGGTCAGGGTAAGGAAAAGGGCCAGACCAATGCCCCCCAGGCTCATCCAGACAAAGACCATCTTCTCCCGCACGAAACGGTCCATAAGGACCATAGCGCTGGCCACAGTTACTAGAAGGGCCTCGGGATAAATGACGCTAAAGCTAGGAAGGGATGACCACATGGAGACTCTCCTTGATCAGCTGAGTTATGGAGATGGCCGGAACCCCGGCCTGATGGACATGATCCATAAGAGCAGCTACTGACTGGTGCATGAATCCGAGAAAAGGTGTGGGATAACAGCCAATTAGCAAGACCAGAAGCAGAAGGGGCACCAGGGCCAAGGTCTCCCGAAAATCAAGATCTTTAAGCCCCTTGACTTTAGGGTTGATCTCCTCAAAGAAAACCCGCTGATAGAGCCAAAGCATGTAAGCAGCCCCGATAATCAAACCGCTGGCCCCCAAAAGGGCGGCCCATTTTTTAGAGGCAAAAGTCCCCAGGAGGATCAAAAACTCGCCCACAAAGCCGTTGGTCCCCGGGAGCCCCACGGCCGCCAGGGTAAAAACCAGAAAAAAGGCCGCGTAAATAGGCATTACTGTGGCCAGACCACCGTAGTCCTTGATAAGGCGGCTATGGGTCCGGTCATAGACCACCCCTACACACATAAAGAGGGCCCCGGTGACAATCCCGTGGTTGATCATCTGCAAAATGGCCCCTTCCACAGCGTTGGCCTCAAGGGAAAAAATACCCAGGGTCACAAAACCCATGTGGCTCACAGAGCTGTAAGCGATGAGACGCTTTAGATCCACCTGGGCCAGACAGATGATTCCTCCGTAGATGATGGCAATCACCGAGAGAACAAGCATCGGGACCATCATGGCCTTGGCGGCTAAAGGCATAAAGGACAGAGAAAAGCGCAGAAAACCATAGGCCCCCATCTTGATGAGGATCCCGGCCAGGATAACCGAACCCGCCGTAGGGGCCTCGGTGTGGGCATCGGGGAGCCAGGTATGAACCGGCCACATGGGAACCTTGACGGCAAAGGCGGCAAAGAAGGCCCAGAAAAGCCAAAATTGATAGACATAGGGCAGACTGGTGCGAACAATCTCCGGAAGGGCGAAGCTTCCGGTCTTGAGGTAAAGGAAGATGATCCCGGCCAGCATGAGGATAGAACCTACCAGGGTGTAGAAGAAAAACTTAACAGTGGCGTAAAGCCGGCGGGGCCCCCCCCAGATACCAATTATAAGATACATGGGGACCAACATGGCCTCCCAGAAGATATAAAAGAGGAAGAGGTCCAGGGCACAAAAGACCCCGGTCATGGTGGCCGAGGTTAGAAGCAAGGCCATATGAAACTCTCTTACCTTCTCTGTGACTGCCTCCCAGGAGATGAGTACACAGAGAATGGTCAGAATGGTGGAAAGGAGGACAAAGAGAACGCTTATCCCATCCACCCCCAGAAAGTAGGAAATATTCCAGGCCTTTATCCAGAGGTGGCGTTCGACAAACTGCATCCCGGCAAAGGATTTATCAAAGGAGAAAAAAAGAGGCAGGGCCACCAAAAAGTCCGCCACAGCCACGCCCAGGGTAAAACGTCTGATGAGCCCATCCCTTCGGGGTAGGAGGAGAAGGGCCAGGGCCCCTAAAATAGGAAGCCAGATGATCAGGGACAACCAGGGAAATGTGGCCATCTTTAAGGAAAAGCTCATCCTTCCTTTACCCCCTAAGCAAGTAGATCAGGGCCACTACGGCCACCACGCCGGTGGTCATGGCCAAGGCATAGATGTGGACCACCCCACACTGGATTCGACGGATGAAAAGCCCTGTCCGCTGGATGACGGCTGGCACCCCGTTGACCACTCCCTCGATGATCAGTCCATCGGTAACCCGCTGGAGAAACCAGGCCACAGACCGGGTGGGCACCACCACCAGACAATGGTAGATCTCGTCCCAGTACCACTTGCGATAGACATAATCGTATAGACCCGGGAAGAGCCGAGGAACAAGGCCCTGAAGATCCGGCTGGCGGACATACAACAGCCAGGCCAGACCAATGCCTAAAAGGCCAGCCAGAATGGAGGTGGCACAGACCAGATACTCTAAAGAGGCCGCCTCCTCGTGGGAAACTGCCAAATAGGGATGGTGCCCCAGCACCGGAGCCAAAAAGTGGCCAAAACGGTCCGGACCGCCAAAGGCATGAGGAATCCAGAGATAGCCAGTAACGATGGCCCCTACGGCCAGAATAACCAAGGGCACAGTCATAACCGCTGGAGACTCCTGGGGTAGATGACCCTTGAGAGCCCGATAGCCCCGGAACTCTCCAAAGAAGGTCATGAAGACTACCCTAAAGGAGTAGAAGGCTGTCATGGCCGCTACCAAGGTGCCCACAGCCCAAACCAATCGGCCCCAGGGGTACTTGGAGGCGATGGCCGAAAAGAGGATAATGTCCTTGCTGAAAAAGCCGGCCAAACCAGGGATTCCAGAGATGGAGAGAGAGGCCACCAGAAAGGTGACATAGGTCACGGGCATAAACCGTCTAAGCCCTCCCATATAGCGCATATCGTTGGGATCAGGGGCGTGGTGCATGGCGTGGATGACACTACCGGCCCCCAAAAAGAGCAGGGCCTTAAAATAGGCGTGGGTGAAAAGATGAAACATGCCGGCATCAAAGGCCCCCACCCCGCAGGCCATAAACATGTAACCCAACTGAGAAAGGGTGGAGTAGGCAATGACTCGCTTGATATCAAACTGCGTGATGGCAATGGTGGCGGCCATAAAGCAGGTAAAGGTCCCCAGAAGGGCCACCACAGCCATGGCCGTGGGCGAGAGCACAAAGAAGGCGTGACAACGGGCCACCATAAAAACCCCGGCGGTGACCATGGTGGCAGCATGGATCAAGGCCGAAACCGGTGTGGGGCCTTCCATGGCGTCCGGCAACCAAACATGAAGCGGGAATTGAGCGCTTTTGCCCACCGCCCCACAGAAAAGAAGAAGGGCTATGACAGTCGCCAAAGAGGCCTCAAGGCCCAAAAAGGCTATGTTCCGGTCAGCCATGGTCTCGGCCGCGGCAAAGACATCCTGATAATAGACGCTTTTGAAGAGGAGAAAGATGAGAAAGATCCCCAGGGCAAAGCCAAAATCACCAAAGCGGTTAACAATAAAGGCCTTCTTGGCGGCGTTGGCCGCTGATCTCTTACGGTACCAGAAGCCTATAAGCAGGTAAGAACAAAGACCCACTGCCTCCCAGCCGAAAAAAAGCTGGAGAAAGTTGTTGGCCAAGACAAGCATCAGCATCGAGAAGGTAAAAAGGCTGATATAGGCAAAGAAGCGATAATAGCCCGGGTCCCCGGCCATATAACCAATGGAATAGACATGGATGAAGAAGGAAAGGGAGCAGACCATGGCCAGCATCATCACCGAGAGGGGATCCACCAAAAAGCCAACGCTCCCCTTGAAGCTGGCGCCCAAGACCCAGGTGTAGAGGTCAAAGTTGGCCCGGGCCCCAGAGATAACCTCCATGAGGGCCTTAAGAGAGAGGAGCAGAGAGACAAAGACAGCCAAGGTCGGCAACCAGTGGGCCTTCTCCCTAATGTAGCGACGCCCAAAGACCAGGGTAATAATAGCGGCAAACAGTGGCAGACCGGGTATGAAGACGACGTAATTCATGGGCTACCCCTTAAGCAGACGAAACTCATCCAGGTGAATCTCCCTGGTCCTCCGAAAGAGAAGGACTACCAGGGCCAGGCCAATGGCCGCCTCGGCAGCGGCCACCGCGATGACAAAAAAGACCAGCAGATGACCGACGAGATCCTCAAGGCCCCGGGAAAGGGCCACCAGAGAGATGTTCACCGCATTAAGCATGATCTCAATGGCCATAAGCATGATGATGACGTTACGGCGCACCAGGAAGCCAAAGGCCCCCAGGGCAAAAAGGATCAGGCTCAAGGTCAGGTACCAGGACACTGGAATCATCTCTTTACTCCTTGATGAAGACGTCGGGTCAGGATGACCGCCCCCAAAACAGCCACCAGGAGAATCACTCCTGCCGCCTCAAAGGCCAGGACATGTTCGCTGAAGAGAAGGCGGCCTAAAAGCCGGGTGTGGCCAACCTCAAGGAGAGCCTGGGAAGTAAGGACTCCCGTCTTGGGGCCGGGGACAAAATCTTTGACGGCTCCCACGGCCAGCATTCCCAGAGAGGCCGCCATAAAGAGGGCCACCGGCCAGTAGATGACGAAGTTTTGGATGCGAATCTCGGAGCGGAGATTTATCAGATAAACCACAAAGAGAAAAAGGACCAGAACCGCTCCTGCATAGACGATTATCTGGACAGCAGCCAAAAATTCGGCCCCCGCGGTGAGGAACAAGACCGCCTGGTGAAAAAACATAATCAGCATCCAGAGAACAGCGTGGACCGCATTTCGAGTAGTGATCACCAACGTTGAGGTGACAACTAAGGCCACTGCCAGGTAAATAAAAACCACCTTGGCTAACATTCCCTCCATCAGATACCCTCCGCCTTGCGCTTAGGTGCTGGAAGAAGCTGATCAGGAACCCCCCTCGGTCTCCAGAAGGGATTAAAATACGGACGTTCCCGCCGGGCGATAAACTCGTCCCAGTGGGCAAGAAGCCGCTCCTTGGTGAAGCGAAAGTCATCTCGCTCAAAGTTGGAGTACTCATAGAATTCCGTAAGAACCAAGGCATTTACCGGGCATACCTCGACACAGTAGCCACAATAGACGCAACGCAGGGCCTCAATGACATATTCATCCACCACCCGGACCCCGGTCTCTACATCCCGGCTGACCTTAATTTGAATGCATCTTGAAGGACAAACCTGAACGCAGCGATAGCAACCGACACAGCGAGCCAGACCCGTTTCAGGATCCCTGACCAGGGCATGACGCCCTCTGAAACCAGGGGCCGGGGCGATCTGCTCCTCGGGGTATTGCACTGTTACCGGACGGGCAAAAAGCTTTCGCAAGGTAAGGGAAAGGCCCTTTAAGATCTCCACCAGAAAGATGGTTTTGATTATCTTTTTGGCATCCATAGAGCCCTCTCTAGATGGCAATCTTGATCAAACCAGTGATGACAATGTTTAAAAGGGCCAGGGGGATAAGAATCTTCCAGCCAAGGCCCATAAGCTGATCATAGCGATAGCGAGGCAGGGTGGCCCGGATCCAGATGTAGAAGAAGATAAGAAGGTAAAGCTTGACCAAGAACCAGAAGAAGGGCACCCCGGGAATCTCAAAGGGACCGTACCAGCCCCCCAGAAAGCAGGTTACAGCCACAGCAGACATTACCAGCATGCCAAAGTATTCTCCTAGGGAGAAAAGGGCAAAGCGGATGCCGCTGTATTCCACAAAGTAACCCGCCACAAGCTCTGTCTCGGCCTCAGGCAGGTCAAAGGGAACCCGGTTGGTCTCGGCCACAGCGGCCACCATAAAGATAAAAAAGCCAATTGCCTGAGGAATAGCGTAGATCTTAAAGGGGCTTTCGGCCTGGGCCCTAACAATGTCAGAGATATTGAGGGAGCCGGCCATCATCATTACTCCCACCAGAGAAAGGGCCAGGGCAATCTCATAACTGATAACCTGGGCCGAGGCCCGCAGGCCTCCCAGAAAGCTGTAACGAGAGTTTGAAGCCCAACCGGCTAAGATGACACCATATGAAGAAAGGGAAGAGAGGGCCAAGATAACCAACAAGGCCGCATTGACGTTGGCAATGACAAAATTCTCCCAGATGGGAATGACAGCCAGACTGGTAGCGGCGGCAATAAAGCTAATAAAGGGAGCGGTATAGAATACCGGCCGGTCAGCCTGAGCCGGACAGATGTCTTCTTTGGTCAGAAGCTTGACTACATCGGCAATGGGCTGGAGCAGGCCCCGGGGCCCCACCCTGTTGGGACCAAGTCGTTGCTGCATGCGACCGATTATCTTTCGTTCGGCGTAGGTGATATAGGCCACATGAAGCATGGCTATGTTGAGGAGGATAAACCCCTTAAGGGCCGAAAGGCCCAGATACCTTAAACTGAGCTGATCCACCGTCTGATAGGCCTGATTTAGCAGGTCTCCCATATCCCACCTACCGATCGCATTCTCCAAGGACAATGTCCACGCTACCGATGATGGCGATGATGTCGGCCACCATCTGTCCTTCTGCCAGGGATGGCAAAGCCGAGATGTGAACAAAAGAGGGGGCCCGGATCCGGAGGCGCCAAGGCTGCCCGGTGCCGTCGCTTATGAGATAGTAGCCCAGCTCTCCTTTGGAACCCTCGATGGCCACATAGACCTCCCCTTCGGGGAACACAGGCCCCTCCTCAGCCCGGACAATGACGTGCCTCTTGGGCACAAAGCGGACAGCCGCTTGACGCTTCTTAAAGGGCATCACCAGATCCGGAGCCCCCGGGGCCACCGTGGGCTCCCCTTTGGTCTGCTCCAGGCGATCCAGACACTGAGAGATGATCCGGGTGGATTGCCTTAACTCCTGCATTCGCACCCGATAACGATCATAGACATCGCCAACACTACCTACCGGAATTTCGAATTCTAGCTCCTCATAGATGAGATAAGGGCGATGCCGTCGCACGTCGTAGGCCACCCCGGAGCCCCGAAGAGAGGGCCCAGTAAGGCCAAGATTCACCGCCTCCTCAGCGGATATAACCCCTACCCCTTTGGTTCGCTTGAGCCAGATGCGGTTGACATCGATAAGGGTCTCGTATTCGGTTATGGCCTGAGGGAAGTCTTCAACAAAGCGCCTCAGATCCTCCATGATCTCCGGGGTAATATCCTGTCTTACTCCCCCTATCCGAGGGTAGCTAACGGTCAGACGGGCCCCGCAAAGCTTCTCAAAGGCCCGCAGAATACGCTCTCGATCGCGGAAACAATAGAGAAAAACCGTCATGGCCCCTATATCCAGGGCATGAGTCCCCAGCCAGAGGAGGTGACTGGCGATCCGGGCCATCTCGCAGGCCAAAGTTCGCAAAACCTGGGCCCGGTAGGGAACCTCAAGGCCAAAGAGCTTCTCCACCGCCAGACAATAGCCAATATTGTTGGCCGCCGAGGAGATATAATCCAGCCGATCGGTAAGGACCATGGCCTGGGCATAGGTTCGGTGTTCGGCCAGTTTTTCTATGCCCCGGTGGAGATAACCGATATCTGGATGGCAAGAGGCAATGGTCTCCCCCTCAAGCTCTAGAAAGAGCCGAAGCACCCCATGGGTGGCCGGGTGTTGGGGCCCCATATTGATGTAGTAAGGCTCTTCCCAGCCCTGACTCTGACTATCTTTCTGGACGATTTCTACCACCGGGGCCATGAACCACTCCTTTGATTAAGAGTCCTCGTTTGAGGCCAGCTTGGGATACCAGTCATACCGGGAAAGCTCCCGAGCCTTTTCCACCAGCTCCCGATACCCTGGCCACTCGTTTTCAGGCGAGAGAAAAAGAGGATAGTCCTTACGGAGAGGGTATCCGTCCCAATCCTCAGGGGTCAAAAGCCGCCGGAGGTCAGGATGCCCCTTAAAGACAATTCCAAACATCTCATAGCACTCCCTCTCAAACCAATTGGCCGTCTTCCAGAGGGAAACTACTGAGGCCAGAGTGGGATCTTCTTCAGGGACAGGAACCTTCAGGCGTAGGAACTGCCGATAGCGGATAGAATAAAGATGATAAACCACCTCAAAGCGGGGAGTCTTCTTGCCCAGCCAGTCCACTCCGCAGAGATCAACCAGGTGGTCAAAAAGAAGCTCGGGATCATTCTTTAAATACTCAAGGATCTCATAGAGGCGTTCCCTCCTGATGCAGGCGGTAACCTCTCCTCGAAAACGGGAGACAGCGATGAGATCCTCCGGGAAACGTTCTTTTAGGTGCTCTACCGCCTTCATGAGACCTCCTATCTCAGGGCCCCCCAGCGCCCTCTTTCCTGACGGATCTTTTCCTGAAGCTTCAGAAGGCCGTGGATTAAAGCCTCTGGCCTGGGAGGACAGCCGGGGACATAAACATCCACAGGAATGAATTCATCACACCCCTGAACAGTAGAGTAGGTCTGAAAGATGCCTCCCGAAGAGGCGCAACTCCCCATAGAAACCACATATCGGGGCTCTGGCATCTGATCATAGACGCGGCGGACCACCGGAGCCATCTTCTTGGTCACCGTGCCGGCCACCACCATGACATCGGCCTGCCGGGGAGAGGCCCGAAAGATGATCCCGAAGCGGTCCAGATCATAGTGGCTGGCACCGGTGGCCATCATCTCAATGGCACAGCAGGCCAGGCCAAAGGTTGCCGGCCACATCGAGCCTGTCCGGGCCCAGTTGATGAGCTTGTCCAGCGTGGTGACAAAAACATCCACTCCCGGTATCTGGGAGACGCCTTCACTTACTTTGACCAGAGGCACCTTTACTCCCATCGGAAGGCCCCCCTCATCCAGGCATAGAAATAGGCCACCAGGAGAAGAATGATGAAGACGATCATCTCCAGATAGCCAAAGAGCCCCAGTTCATCAAAGGTCACCGCCCAGGGGTAAAGAAAGACGGCTTCTACATCAAAGACCAAAAAGAGAATGGCGATGGCGTAAAACTTGATAGGAAACCGATGACGCACCTCACCGCTAGGGGTAAAGCCGCACTCATAGGGAGTCTGCTTTTCTGGATAAGGTCGCCTTAGACCCAGAATCTGGTTAACCAGCACCTGGACCCCGGCCATAACAGAGACAATCATGGCCAGGATGAGAATGGGCAGATACTTGAGACTCAGGGCTATCTCCATAAAGGTCTCCAATACCTGGATCTTTTAGCAATTATTGGAAAAATTGTTTCATCTGAAACTGATTTAGGGGAAAGGGGACCATTTCCCCTTTCCCTGAACAACCAGCTATAAAAGGAGCCCTATTTAAGGGGAATTTCCTCAGGAACGCTCCCCTACCGGGCGCACATGATGACCAAAAGTCTCTTCAAGCCAACGGGCCCGCTTAAGATAGGCGGCCTCCTGAGCAGTCATAAAGTGCAGGGCCCTGGTGGGACAGCGGGTAACACAAGCCGGCTCAAGCCCCCTGTCTATTCTCTCCAGGCAGTAGTCACACTTGTGGATCCTCCCCTTGACACTGTTCCACTGGGGAATTCCCCATGGACAAGCGGTAAGACAGGCCCGACAGCCAATGCAACGCTCCTCTCGAAAGATAACCGTCCCGTCACCTTCACGCCGGATCAAGGCCGCCGAGGGACAGGCCTCCACACAGAATGGCCTCTCACAGTGAAAACAGGAGACATAAGCAAACCCCAAAACAGGCTGTCCATCCTCCACCTCCGGGCCATACTGAAATATCCGACAGTTGGACTGGCCATAAGGAAGGCCCTTCCAGTCATTGCAGCTCAATTCGCAGGAAAGACACCCGATGCACCGAGAAGGATCATGATAAATGTAGTACTTGGCCATCTTTGTTCCTCCTTTCCCTTAGCTGGCCGGCTTAACTTCTACAAAACACTCACAAAGGGCACTGGCTCCTCCGGCCGGATCAAAGACATCCAGAAGCCCTACCTCCAGCCGCTGATCGGCCACCCCCTTCTGGTAGGCCCGACTCTGATAGGGCACGGTATGACCGAAGCCGTGGAGCATGAAAACGGCCTCGGGATGGATGAGCTCCGTGGCAAAGACTCGGATCTTCTTGCGGTAGGAACCATTGGCCACCTCAGCCAAGTCTCCCGTCTTAAGACCCATCTTGGCGGCCACGTCTTTGTTGATCCAGAGAATGTTCTCTTTCAGATAGGGATGAAGGGCCGGGTTGTTCATCCACATACCATGAGTCTGATAGGCCACTCGACCGAAGAGGAGACGGAAGCGACCTTCAGGGGGAGCCTCGGGAGACTCGTATTCTTTAAGAGAGGGATAGCCGGCCTCCTCCCACTTCTGGCTGACGATTTCGATCTTGCCCGAAGGGGTCTTAAAGGGAAGGCCGTTTTCCCGATCAAACCAAATGGGTTTATCTACCAGGGTCACCGAACCCTTGGCTTCAAAATCCTCGATGGAGACCCCGGTACCTTCAAGTTGAGCCTGCCAGATATCTTCTATGGTTTCATAAGGGAAATGCTCCCCCTTGCCCAGCCGTTTGGCCAGCTGGATATATATCCACCAGCCCGGCCGGGTATTGTACATGGGGCTTATGGCCGCCTTACGCCGCCTGAAGCCAGGCTTTAAGCCCTTCTGGGTGGCAATGATATCCGAACGCTCCAGATAGGTGCACTCAGGCAGGATAACATCGGCCCACCAGGAGGTTTCGCTCCAGTTAATGTCACAGACCACCAGAAGATCCAGATTCTTATAGATCTCGATCTGGGCCTCGGGATCTGGAAGCCCCAGGAGGGGGTCATGACGATGGACGAAGTAGGCCTTTATGGGATAAGGATCTCCCGTCTTTATGGCCTCCAGGGCCCGGTGAAGAAGAGGGGTTTTAATGTGGGGGTACTTCCACCCTGCCCCATCGGCCCTCTTCTCCTCCACTTTGGGAAGATTAACCCCGATCTTGTTCAGCCCTTTCTTGCCGGCATCACCCGGGCCTTTAACAAAAACAAGCCCTCCAGGAACCTCGATCGCCCCCAAGAGGACGTTTAGGATATAGGTAGTCCGGGCCTCATAGAAGGCTTGCCGATAGCGGGCCCGCATCCAGCCTCCATGGAAGATGACATGGGGGGCATCTTTGGCCACTTCCTGACAAAAGAGATACATCTCCTGGGCCGGGATGCCGGTCTCCTTTTCGGCCCACTCTGGCGTGTAGGGTTTGACAAAGTTGGCCAGATACTCAAAGCCCTCCACCCAGCGAGAGACAAAGGCCTTATCGTAAAGACCTTCCTTAATAAGGATATGAATAAGGGCCAGATTAAGGGCATAATCTGTCCCCGGACGGATCTGCCACCAGCGGTGGGCCTTGGAGGCCGTAACAGAGAAGCGCGGATCAATGTAGGTGATCTTGGCCCCTTTGGCCAAGCCGTCTATCATGGCCCGAGCCGTCTTAACCTTGATTGACTCCAGCATGTTCCGGCCATAGAGCACCACGTGCTTGGCGTTTTTGTAATCATAGGAAAAACCCGTTCGCCCAAAGCCAAAGAGGGACATGGCGGCGTGATTCACAGAAATGCCGCAGGTGACATCATGGTTACAGTAGTTGGGAGACCCCAAGGCCTGCATAAAGGCCTTGCGGATCTCAACAAAGGGACCCCCTCGATCGCTGAGAAGAATGGCCCGACCGCCATAGTTGTCGATAATCTCGCGAAGCTTCTCAGCTACATAATCCAAGGCCTCATCCCAGGAAACCGTTCGCCACTTGCCTGAGCCCCGCTCTCCTTCCCGAATCATAGGAGAAAGTGGCCTTTCGGTATCGTAGAGGACGGAACGACCGGCAACTCCTTTGGCGCAAAGTCCGGTGCCGATTCCGGCATCATGAGGGTTGCCCGATATCCAGGTTACCTTACCGTCCTCTACCTCTACCATTATTGGACAGCGGACAGCACACATACCGCAGATACTATAGACAACCTTAGTCTCAGCCATACTTCCTCCTCAGATTTAATAATTTATTAAAGAGGGAATCCCTGTCTTTGTATCCAAAGATATTTTGATCATTAGCTGACAATATTAGATACAAATGTTTTTAATGGACTTTTAAGAATATGTCAAGAAAATAAGCAAAATTAATCATTTTTTGGAATTTTTTCACTTATAAGCCTCCTAGATGGATATATCTGATAATAATGTGAAAATGATAGCAAGCAAGTTTTTATCTAAATAAAAACAAAATTGACAGATAAGATAAGAAAACATTTTTGTTGGTAGCAGCCGCTAGGCGAGCCAGTTAACTAATGGGCAATCCTCGTGGGGATTTTTCTTTAAGTGAGGTGCCTAACAGGTGAGCTGGCTAATCAATTGATTTTAAGATTTTTAGAGGGGGGAGTCCTTAAGGTTGGAGAAGTGATAGAGATCTTTCCGGCGGTTGGGGATAAAAAAAGTGGGGTGAGCGGAGGGACTTGAACCCTCAACCTCCGGAGCCACAGTCCGGTGCTCTGTCCCGTTGAGCTACGCTCACCTCCACTATGACCCTAAAAATTTAACACTCCATCATAAGATATGCAATATTCAGACCTCTGGTCGGGGCGGGCGGATTTGAACCGCCGACCTCCTGCTCCCAAGGCAGGCGCGCTGCCAAGCTGCGCTACGCCCCGTCAATCTATTGATACCCCATTGGTAACACAGGCCCCTAAAGGGAGCAAGCTGGTCTCAAGGCATTGAAAATGTTCATGGCCCGCTCCAGGCCAGATTCGACAATGGTCTCTATGGCCTCGGCGGCCTTTTCAATTATCTCCGCCACGACCTTAAGCTCCTGCTCTTCAAAGGGAGAGAGCACATAATCCGAGACCGATTTTCCCGGCCCTGGCCGGCCAATGCCGACCTTAATTCGAGGAAAATTCCTGCTTCCCAGATGTTCAATCACCGAAGCTACTCCCCGGTGGCCACCGGAGCCCCCGGAGCGGACGATCTTAATCCGCCCTAAAGGCAGATCCAGATCATCATGGACAAGCAGGATCTCTTCCGGAAAGAGTTGCCACTGTCTGGCCAGGCAAGATACCGATTGACCGGATAGGTTCATAAAGGTCTGAGGTTTGGCCAGAGAGAGCTTCTCTGACTTTAAGACCAGAGCCTGACAGAACTCCTCCCACCCCTTAAGGGCAAGCCTTTTGGCCATGGCGTCAAGAACCATAAAACCCACGTTGTGTCTGGTGATCTGATAGGCAGGGCCCGGGTTGCCCAGGCCCACCACAAGCCACATGTCGGCTATTCTGATTCTTCCTTCTTTTTGCCCTTGGCGATGACCTCTGTCTCCAGGGCCTCCTCAGTCGGGGCCTCCTCTTCTTCCTCCGGAGAGACAATGGTCAGAATGGTTGTTTTGGGAGGATCAAGAACCCGGATTCCCTCCATGGCTGGGAGATCTTCCACGTGGAAGGAATCACCGATATCAAGACTGCTCACATCTATCTTGATGCTATTGGGGATGGCCATAGGGAGACAGGAGATGGTCAGCTCTCGGGTGATGACCTCCAGAATTCCTCCCCGTTCCATACCCTTGGCCTTACCCACTATCTCAACCGGAACCTCCACCTCGATTTCGCGCTCCAGGGAGACCTCATAGAAGTCCACGTGAAGGGGCTCATCGGTTACCGGATGGGCCTGGATCTCCTTGACGATGGCCATCTTCCGGCTTTCCGAACCGTTGTTTTTAAGGTTGAGATTGAATATGAGCTGTTCTCCCCGGTGGCGGAAGAGGATCTTTTTTAACTCGTTGGCTTCCACCGCCAGAGGGATATTTTCTGTCTCGCGGCCATAGATGATAGCCGGCAAAAGCCCCTGGCGTCGGAGCTTGCGGGCCACCTCCTTACCCGTCTTCTCTCTTACCTGAACCGTCATTTCTACCTGCTTCATGGGGAAAACCTCCTTTAGACAAAAAGAGAGCTCACCGAATCGTCGGCGTGAATGCGCCTTATGGCCTCCCCGAGAAGGTTAGAGACCGAAAGGACCTCGATCTTTCCGATAGCCTTGGCCTCTTCCCTCAAAGGGATAGTATTGGTAACCACTACACTCTTTAGTGGGGCCTTCTTAATTCTCTCCACCGCCGGGCCGGAGAGCACTGGGTGGGTGGCCATGCCGTGAACCTCTTTAGCTCCATGGTCCATCAAGGCCTGGGCCGCCTGGCACATGGTGCCAGCCGTATCGATCATATCATCCAGGATAATGGCCACCTTGCCCTTGACATCACCGATGACATTCATCACCTGACTCTCATTGGGACGATCCCGCCTCTTATCAATGATGGCCAGTTGAGCATTGAGACGCTTGGCAAAGGCCCGGGTGCGCTCCACTCCCCCGGCATCCGGAGAGACCATAACAATCTGCTCATCACGAAATTGTTCCTTAATATAAGAAAGGAGCACCGGGGCAGCGAAGAGATGGTCCACCGGGATATCAAAAAAGCCCTGAATCTGGCCAGCGTGAAGATCCATGGAGAGAAGACGCCTGGCTCCAGCCACGGTAATAAGGTTGGCCACCAGCTTGGCTGATATAGGCACTCTAGGGGCACACTTACGGTCTTGGCGGGCATAGCCATAATATGGCACCACTGCCGTAATCCGCCTGGCTGATGCCCGCCGGAGGGCATCAATCATAATTAAAAGCTCCATGAGATAGTCATTCACCGGAGGACAGGTGGATTGAATAACAAAGACATCAGCTCCCCGGACGTTTTCTCCGATCTCGACAAATGTCTCCCCATCACTGAACTTACGCACCGTGGCCAACCCCAGGGGAATACTTAAATAACTGCAGATCTCCTTGGCCATTTGGGGATTGGAGTTGCCGGTAAAGATCTTCAGGTGGTTAATAAACATGGTTTCTCACCCCTTGTCTTCCATCCCACAGGGCCTAACCACGTGGACCCGGCCTGAGAACCTCGATGCCAAGGCCCTGGCTGCCTGAGTTGCCCTTTGGTATTGATCAAAAACCCCAAAGACTGTTGGGCCACTGCCGCTCATAAGGGTGGCTAGGGCCCCAAAAGCAATAAAGGCCGCCTTTACCTCCTCGAGGTCTGGATGAAGGGCCAAGGTGACTTTTTCTAAATCATTCACCAGACCTCTCAGCCAAGGCGGCTGGCCGGGATCATAAATAAAGGGCTCCTTTCGCCTTGTCAATCGCAATTTTTTATAGACCGTGGCGGTGGAAACCTCATAGGGAGGAGTAAAGAGAACGTAAAAGGCCTTGTGGACCGGCCAGGGAGTAAGGATGTCACCAATGCCCTCTCCCAGGGCCGCCCCATAAGACCAGACAAAGAAGGGAATGTCAGCCCCTAAAGGGCGTCCCAGGTGAGCCAGCTCCTCCTGGCTCAAAGGAGCCCCTAAGAGTTTATTCACCCCCTTGAGCACAGCCGCCGCATCACTGCTTCCGCCACCAAGGCCGGCAGCCACAGGGATGACCTTCCGAAGATGAATCCTGACCCCTTGATCACTCCCAAGCTCATCCAGAAGGACTTTAGCGGCCTTGAAGGCCAGATTGGTCTCTCCTTCAGGAACCTCCCCTCCAGTAACCTGGAGTTTGATCCCGGGGATGTCCACAAGCTCAATCTCCAGCTCGTCAAAGAGAGTTACCTTCTGAAAAAGGGTATAAATTTCGTGGTAGCCACTTGGAAGGGGCTCCAGAACCTGAAGAAAAAGGTTGATCTTGGCTGGGGCCCGGAGTCTCTCCTTCATCTAGCCCTGAAGCCGGACAAACTTGAGGCGAAGGTCATAAAGGATATGATCCAGAAGGGCCTCCTCGTCGCGAGTAAGGTTACCTTTGGTCTTTTCCTTAAGCATGGCCAAGGTGTCTATGGCGTGCCGGGCCAGATCAATATTAGCCCTTTTCTCTCCACTTTCAGGCTCCGGTAGCTCTCCCAGGTGAACTAAGGCCGAGGTACTAAGAGAAAGGATAAAGGTACTAAAGTTAACCGGGGGGAGAGGAGTCTCCGGCGGCCTCTCTTTGACGTCTTTATCCTCCATGGCCTCCTCCTTAAAGATATTTCAGGACAAGCCCTTTAGTTTTTCGATTATAAAACCTTCCAGATCCTTTGCCACCTCAAGATCAAGTCGGAGGCAGAAGATGGGCAACTCCGGCTCAAAAGACCTAAGTTTGACAGCGTCTTTTTCTGTGGTGATCAGGGCCCTCAGCCCCTTTTGCTGCAAGGCCCTCCCCAGACGGACAAGATCCCTGGAGCTGTAGCGGTGGTGATCCGGAAAGGAAAGCCTGAAGGCCGGTTTTTGCCCTTCAGATTCCAGAAGGGCAAAAAAGGCTGAGGGCTGGGCCAGGCCACAGAAGGCCCCCCAGGGAGGCTCGGGCCAAGCCACCGGATCTCCCGAAAGATCATACAGCCCCTCTACCCGGTAGTTGAGCTTGAAGACTGGAAGACCAAAGGAGGCCAGATAATCCTCAAGCCCTCTTACCTTCTCCTCCGGGAAGAGATTGGCCTTGGTAATTATCAGGGCATCGGCCCGAGAGAGGGCCGCCGGGGGCTCCCGAAGGCGGCCCGCCGGAAAGATTGCCTCCCGTCGGGGATCGGTCTCCGGTGAGACGAGGACAATGTCTAGGTCCCGCTTTAGGCGAAGATGCTGAAAACCATCATCAAGGAGGGCGATAGAGGCCGAGAGTCTGGATATCGCCAGGGCCCCGGCCCGGTAGCGATCTTTATCCACTACTACCAGGGCCCCCGAAAGCCGGCTGGCCAGAAGATGAGGCTCGTCTCCGGCAAGCTCCGGAGTAACCAGTGGGCCAGAGCCGGTGGAGACAACCACCGTTCCCCTTCCCCGCCGCCGATAACCGCGGGAGAGAATCACCGGCCGATGACCAAAACGAATAAGAAACCGGGCCAGCCAAAGGGTAAAGGGCGTCTTCCCCGTCCCCCCCAGGCTGAGATTACCCACGCTTATAACCGGGACAGGAAGGGTATAGGATCTTAAAAACCCCCGGCGGTAAAGATTGGCCCTTATGGTCATAAGTCTTCCATAAAGCCTTCCCAGGAGATGAAGGGGGCTCATGAAAGAAGCCTCCCTACGGCGGCCACAGCCCGAGCGGTAGCTCCCTGGTGCCTCCTGAAGACCGACCAGGCAGCCTTACCGGCCTTCTCGCGGCCCTCAAGAAGTCTTTGCCAGGCTCCCAGAAGATCTGAGACCTCTCTGGCCTTAAGACCACCGCCAGACTCCACAAGCTCCTCAGCCACCTCTTTTACGGCGGAGACATAAGGACCAAAGGTAACCGGTACCTTGAGAGCCGCTGGTTCAAGCAGGTTATGCCCCCCTAGGGGAACAAGCGTCCCCCCCACAAAGGCCAGATCAGCCAGACCATAAAAGGCCCAGAGTTCACCCATGGTATCTACCACCACGACCGCTGAGCCCCTTTGGGGGACGCTTCTCCGAGAGGCCGGGAGGTTCTTTTGCCCCAGCCAGGCCAAGAGTTCGGTGGCCCTTTCTGGATGACGGGGGCAAAGAATAAGAGAAGCCCGAGGTTTTTTGTGCCGCAGACGGACAAAGGCTTCAATAAGGATCTCCTCCTCTCCCGGATGGGTACTTCCGGCTACAATCAGAGGGCGGCCGAGAAAGGAAAACTCCTGGGCCAAGGAGGAAATTTTGCCCTCATCAGGGGGGGACAGATCGTATTTGATGTTTCCCGTGATCTCAAAGGGTACCTTAAGCCCCAGCCAGGCCAGGCGATCCCCCACGCTTTTTGAAGGAAGACAGATAAGATCAAAGGCCCCATAGAGCAGCTCCACCAGGAAGGGAAATCGTTTCAGTCGCCTGGCCGAAGCAGGCGATATGCGGGCATTGATCAGGGCCAGGGGCACTCCAGCCGCCTTAAGCCCCCAGAGAAGGTTAGGCCAGAGATCAGTCTCCAGGGCCACAAAGAGTCGGGGCCTTAAACGAGCAATGACCCTCTTTATCAGAGGATAAAAGTCATAAGGAGCAGGAAAGACAAAGGCCCTCTCCTTTTGGGCCCGCGAGAGGCCCCAGGCGGTAGAAGTCGAAAGGAGAATCTCCTGATCCGGATGGGCCCTCCTGAAGGCCTGGATGAAGGCCGCCGCCGCGCCCACCTCACCCACCGAAAGACCGTGGACCCAGATCCCTCCTGCCGGAGCCTGAGAAAGATCAGGGGCCAGCCTCTTAAGGGCCAGGGAGCTTCGTCCTCCAAGCCCCCTTATCAGGGCCAGGGGAGGAATCAACCAGGAGAGACAGCGATAGAGATAAAGGGATATCACCTTCTTCCACTTGCCAGGTTAAGGGCCAGATTGGCCGCCTGATAAGCGGCCTGTCCGGGGCCCAAAGAGTTCTTAATCTCGGCCAGACGGGCCCTTATCCTCCGGGCCCGATCCTCATCAAGGAGAATCTGGCGGGCCTCTTCGGCCAGACGCTGGGCTGTGGCCTCCTCCTGAATGAGCTCCGGAGCCACCTTTTCACCAGCCACCAGATTAACCAAACCAATATAAGGCACCCTCACCAGCCTCCTGGCCAAAAAGTAAGTCAGGGGGTTCAAACGATAGGCAATGACCATGGGCACCCCCACAATGGCCGCCTCAAGAGTCACGGTGCCCGAGGCCAACAGAGCCACCTCAGCCGCGGCCATGGTCTCATAAGCATAGCCGTCTATTACCTTAACCCCGGCGGCAAAGGCCGGGGCATAAAGTTCCATGGGAACCTCTGGAGCCCGAACACAGAGGGCCTGAAGACCATTAATTTCGGATCTTAAGCGCTCATAGGCCCCAACAAAGGCCGGAAGGAGCCTTTCCACCTCGTGGAGTCGGGAGCCAGGTAAAAGGGCCAGAAGGCGGCAGTCAGGGGGAAGACCGACGACCCTAAGAAATGTTTCTCGGCATAAATGAACCTTGACCAGGTCAAGTAGAGGATGGCCCACATAGTGTACCCTTACCCCATGACGGCGATAAAACTCTTCCTCAAAGGGCAAGACCACGGCCATCAGATCCACTACCCTGGCAATGGTCTTGACTCGCCCCTGGCGCCAGGCCCAGACCTGAGGACTTATGTAGTAGAAGACGGGCACTCCATACCTTTTGGCCACCCGGGCCAGGAGAAGATTAAACTCCGGAAAGTCTATAAGCACCAGAAGATCCGGCCGCGAATCTTTAAGGTAGGATCTCATCTTCTGGAAAGCCCGAACGACATCCCGCAGGCGGGGAAAGACCTCCGCCAGCCCCACCACGGCCAGGCGACTGGCGTGGAAGAAGACCTCACAGCCGGCCTGAACCATTCTCTCCCCGCCGATACCCACTACCTGGGTGCCGGGGCAGAGATCCCGAATGGCCCGTATGAAGGCCGCCCCGTGAAGATCTCCCGAGGCCTCTCCAGCGACTATGGCAATACGGAGGTGGCTTTTAAGTCCTGAATCCAAGGGTCGTTAAGAGGAATGGGATGTTCTTGAAGGTGTCGAGAGATCTCGTTAAGAATGGTCAGGGCCAGGCCCAGGGCCTCCCGCCCCTCACGCCCTGAAACCGGTGGCTCCTGTCCCTCCTTTACCGCCTGAACAAAAGTCTTTAGTTCCTCATAAAGAGGGTCAGTTTCCGGAAAGGATCTTTCATCCGGAATAAAGGTGCTCTGGCCGCCCGGGCGAACGAGACGACTGACAGAGAGAAAATTGCGGGTCATGCTATCTACGGCCAGATAACGACCAGCGGCAAAAACCCGGATCCGGCGCATGGCCCGCAAAGAGATCCGACTGGCTGTAAGATTTGCTGTAGAGCCATCTTCAAAAACCAAACGAACACTGGCAATGTCAACCTTATCTGAGAGCACCGGGACCCCTACGGCATGAAGGGTCTTAAGCGGAGCTCGAGCCATGGTCAGAACAATGTCTAAGTCGTGGATCATCAGATCCAGGACAACATCTATATCCAGGCTCCGCTCTTTAAAGCCCGAGAGGCGATGGGCCTCAACAAATAGGGGGCGATCGACCTGCTTAAGGAGTTCGGCCACAGCCGGATTAAAACGCTCGATATGACCCACCTGAAGGACCAGGTTCTTTTCTCCGGCCAGCTCGATAAGTTGATCGGCCTCCTCCAAGGTGGCGGTGATAGGCTTTTCCACAAAGACATGGACTCCCTGCTCAAGGAAAAAACGCCCCACCGAGAAGTGTTCTCTGGTGGGAACAACCACGCTTACCGCCTCCACCTCACCGGCCAGATCCCGATAGTCAGTAAGAGAGGCTACCCCCAGCCTCTCTCCTACCTCCTTGGCCCTCTCCGGGACAATATCCACCACCGCCACCAGCCGGACCCCGGGCATCCTGGCCAGCTTTTCGGCGTGGAAGCGCCCCAGGTAACCTACTCCGATAACTGCGACTTTAAGGTCTCCCATGGGCCTGAACCTCAGGTGTTACCCCCACTATACAAATTCCCAACTTGTTGGCAAGGCCAATGGCCTCGGCCCGATCAAAGAAGAGGGCCTCATCGGCCTCTACCGCCAAAACTTCTGCCCGGACCTCGGCCATGGTTTCAATGGTCTTAAGGCCTACGGAAGGAAGATCAAAACGGCGATCCTGCTGGGGCTTGACTACCTTGACCACTACGGCCCCCTGACCGCAAAGTCTTCCGCCCCGTCGGATGGTTTCATCTGTCCCCTCAATGGCCTCTACCGCCAAAACTGTGCGATCCTTGACCACCACACACTGACCGATATCCAGCTCCCCAATAGCCCGGGCCATACGGTAACCAAAGGCTATATCTTCCCATTGCTCGGCATTGGGACGTTTAAGGGTGAGAACGCCGGAAGGCATGAGAAGGTCTTTTAAAAACCGGGTACTCTCGATAACCTGAATCCCCTCCTTCTCCAGCTCCTGGGCCACGGCCCTCAATATAGCGTCATCATGACGATCTTTGATCTTACGCCAGAGAAGAAGGGCCTGAAGATCCGGGCGCACATCACGAAACATCCGCGTCTTGGTAATGCGTCCCAGAAAGGCTACCTCTGAGATCTTCTCCTTTTTGAGGATTTTTATTAGACGTCCCAGCTGGCCCAGTCTTATCCAGTAGAGGCGATGACAGACCTCCTCAAGCACTGGATCGGACTCCCCCACATGGGCCACGCAGATTACGTCATATCCTTGAGAGGCGGCCTCCCGAGCAAAGAGAACAGGAAACTTCCCTCCTCCGGCAACCAGACCGATCTTTGGCATTCTTCAAAAATCGTTCTCTTCGACTTTGCTGACCAGACGGGCCACTCCCCTCTGAGAAGACTGAATAAAGGAAAGAAGAGTCTCTAATTCATCAAGAGGAGAGACCTCTTCCCTCACCCTGGCCAGGGCCTCCTTAAGGGGAAGAGAAGATTTGAAAAGAATCCGAAAGGCCTGTCTCAGGGCCTCAATAGCCTCTGGCCTGAGGCCAGCCCGCCTTAAGCCCACCAGATTAAGACCGTAAAGTCTGGCCGGATTGCCACGGGCCATGGTGAAGGGGGGAATGTCTTTATTTACTCCCGAGGCCCCCCCGATAAAGGCCAGAGGCCCGATCCGACAAAATTGATGAACAGCCACCAGGCCACCAAGAATGGCCCTCTCCCCTATCTCCACGTGTCCTCCCAGGGTGGCGGCATTGGCCATAATTACCCCATCGTGGAGGATACAATCATGGGCCACGTGGACGTAGGCCATAAGAAAACAGCCATTTCCGATCTTGGTAACGCCCTTATCTAAAACCGTACCCCGATTGATTGTCACGTATTCCCGAATAACGTTGTCATCGCCGATCTCCACCCTGGTGGGTTCACCACCATATTTCAGGTGTTGTGGGGGAGCTCCAATGGAAACAAAAGGAAAAATTTTGTTGCGGGCCCCGATCTTCGTCCGGCCCTCGATGACCACATGGGAGTGTATTTCGCACTCTGGACCTACCTCCACCTCCTCTCCTATGACGGTATAGGGCCCAATGGAGACCCCAGGGCCTATCTTGGCCCCGGGATGGATTATTGCCGTGGGATGGATCATCTAACCTCCTAAAAGTTTAATCTGAAATTAACGGATAGCGGCCATCAGTTCGGCTTCAGCTACCAAACGATCAGCCACATAGGCCTTGCCGGCCATTTTCCAGATGTTTCGTTTGCGTTTGAGGTTAACGAGCTCCAGGATAAGTTGATCTCCTGGATGTACGGGATGTCGAAAACGTACCCCATCAATTCCGGCAAAATAAACCAACTTGTCGGCCAGTTCTTCCGGATCAGTGAGTTTGGCTAAAATGGTAGCCACCTGGGCCATGGCCTCAAGAATAAGCACCCCGGGCATAATGGGTTGCCCGGGAAAGTGTCCCTGAAAGAAGGGCTCATTGATGGTCACATTTTTAAGCCCCTTTATAGAGACCCCGGGTTCCACCTCCAGAATACGATCCACCAAAAGAAAGGGATATCGATGGGGCAGAAAATCCATAATCTTCTGGATTTCTATCTGAAAATCATTCTTCATGGCGGCCCTCCTCAAGACGTGCCAGGCGCTCCTTAAGGCGCCGGATCTCCCGAACTAGCTCCGGTAGCCTGGCTACAGCGGCCATGGTCCGTAGCCAGCGCTGGTGTTCCATGGCCGGAGCCCCGGCGACTATCGATCCGTCGGGGACATCCTTGTGGACACCGGCCCGGGCAGCCACCATTGCTCCGTCGCCGATACGGAGATGATCCGCCAAACCGGCCCCGCCACCGAGCATCACCCCCCGGCCGACAGTAGTCGAGCCAGCGATTCCCACCAGGCCGGCCATGGCCGTGTGAGGACCGATGCGGACGTTGTGGGCTATCTGGCAGAGATTGTCGATTTTGGTCCCCCGGCCGATCACCGTGGCTCCAAAGGCAGCCCGGTCAATGGTGGTATTGGCCCCGATCTCCACATCGTCTTCGATAATCACTGTCCCCACCTGGGGGATCTTGACCCACTCCTGACCATCTCGGGCATAGCCAAAGCCATCGGCTCCGATAATGGCCCCGGCATGAATAGTCACCCGACGGCCAATGCGACAACCGGCATAGACCACCACATTGGCATGGATGACCGAATCATCTCCCACCTCAACCCCCTCTCCCAGATAAGCTCCCGGAAAAACCACCACCCGATGGCCCAAACGCACACCATCTGCCAAGACAGCCAGGGGATGAATGGAGACATCATCTGGAATCTGGCACTCCCTTCCTACCACCGCATGAGGGCTGATCCCTGAGGGTCGGTAGGGCTTTCGAAAGAAGACCTGGGCCACCTTGGCATAGGCAAGATAGGGATCGCTGACAACAATCAGACTCCGGTCAGAAAGTTTTGAAGCCAACGATTCGGGGACGATAAGGGCCCCGGCCTGTGAGCCCCTGGCCTCGGCCAGATATTTGCCAGAGATGACAAAAGAAAGATCATCTGGCCTGGCGTGAGAAAGAGGAGCCAGACCCTTTATTTCCATATCTGGCCCCTCCAGGCGCCCCCCAACCAGAGAAGCCAGTTCAGAAAGCCTTTTGCCCACTAGAAATACCCCCCGATACGGAAATTCCAGCTGCTTTTGTCCTCTCCCTCTTTGGCGTTGAGGTTGTAACCCCACTCAATGCGCATTGGCCCCATGGGAGAAAGCCATCTTATTCCGAAGCCCACACTTTGCCGGATGTCTGAGAGGTTGTAGCCTTCGTCCTTACCCCAGACATTGCCCATATCAAAGAAGACCACTCCCTTGAGGCCGATGTTGGCCACCAGGGGGAAGATATCCTCAATCTGGACAAAGGCCATGCGCTCGCCGCCAATTCGTTCTCCGGTTATTGGATCAACCGGACTTATATCCCAGTAGCGATAGCCCCGAACACTCTCCAGCCCCCCAAGGTAAAATTTTTCATAAATAGGAAGCTTTCCTCCAGAGCCTTCGGTGATGTAGCCAACCCCTCCCCGGAGATGAAAGGTTGTCCCCAGAATAAATGGGTAATAGACGCTTCCCGTGTACTGGATCTTAATAAAGGCGCTGTCTCCCCCAAGGGGGCCTCCTGCGTACTCCAGACTGATGGAATTAAGGGCTCCCCCGGTGGGATCAAAAAAGTTGTTTCGGGTATCCCGAGAGATACCCACATTCACGGCGCTAGTGATGTTTATATCCAGACTCTCCCGGATGGCCCAGGCAGCCCAAGGGCTGACATCCTTAAGGGTGGTGTTGTCAAAACGGTAGCCCCAGTAGAGCCTGGTGTCTGGATCGAGGAGATAGCCAAATCTCAGCCCCCCACCGGTTGAGTCTTTGGTGTAGTCGTCATAGATCCGTTCCCAGTTGTAGAGATCCACCCCCACCGAAAGATGGGTATCCCTGAAGTAGGGCTCGGTAAAGGAAAAGGTGTAGCGGTTGGTCCGCCCACCAAGGATTCCCCGGAAGGAAAGAACCTGCCCTTTACCCAGAAAGTTCCGCTGCGAAATCTCTCCCATAACGATGACATTATCTACTGAGCTGTAGCCGGCCCCGATACTGAAAGTCCCGGTAGGTCGCTCCTTGACCTTGACATCAAGGTTCATTTCATTCTCTCTGACCCCTTTCTCCGGGGAGATGCTCACGTCTTCAAAATAGCCCAGACGTCGCAGACGGTTGTTGCTCTTACGAATGGCCGTGGCCGAGAAGAACTCCTGTTCCTGCACCAGAAGCTCCCGTCGGATGACCTTGTCCCTGGTGCGGGTATTACCGGTAATTTCGATGCGGTTGATGTAAACGCGGGGGCCTTTGTCCACCTTAAAGACCACATCCACCTTGAGAGCCTTAGGGTCTTTTTTAATCTCTGGTTCTACCTCGGCGTAGGCATAGCCCTTGTCGGCGTAAAGATCGGTAAGTTTAAGGACATCTCGACGAAGGGTCTCTCGACTGAAGACCTTCTCTTTGGTGATAGAGAGCTGAGAGAGAAGAAATTTTTTGTCTTTGAAGAGGTCTTCTTCTATGTCTACCTTGCCCACCCCGTACTGAGGACCTTCTTCCACCGGAATGGTGATATATATCCACCGTCCCTTCTGAACCACCTTTGGTTCGCCCACCCGGGCGTCAATATAGCCATGGTTGTGGTAGAAAGAGACTATTTTACCCAGATCACGACGGAGGGTCCCCCAGGCCAATACCCCGGGCTCGACCCCACCACCGGTAAAGATGCTCTTGGCCTTTTTGAGCCAGGTAAGCCAGTCCTTCTCGCTGATCTCCAGAATGTCTTTAAGTTCGCTATCTTTAAAGGCCCGATTGCCCTCAAAGCGGATCTCTTTGATATAGATTTTCTGGCCTTCCTTAACCTTAAAAACCACCTCCACCCCTTTAGGGCCCGAAGGCCTCACCTCCGAGGAAACCTTGGTGTCATAGTAGCCCTTTTCCCGATAGACATACCTGATCTTTTCCTCGGCCTCTCTGATTTCTTTAGGGTTGAAGACCGAATGGGTCTTAAGCCCCAGAATCTCCATAAGTTTTTGATCGGAGATAGCCTTATTGCCTTCGATGCGGATCTTACGCACCGTGGGTTTTTCTTTAAGGATGTAGGTGATTAAAAGCCCGCCATCTTTTTCCTCTACATCTACCCGGACATCATCGAAGTAACCCATCTTAAAGATGTTTTTGATGTCATCCCTGATGGTCTTGGGGTCGTAGATATCTCCCACCCTGGTCTTGATGATGGCCCGAACAGCATCAGGATCAAGGGTCTGGCACCCCAGGATCTGAATCCGGGCCACCTTTTTGCGCTCCAGAATCACTATAGCCAGGTCTCTGGCCGCCCGACGGGCCAAGTCTGCCGGGGAGGCGGGATCTCCTACGGCGTAAATCGCTTTAGCCGGTAGCGGATAGCCAGGTCTAAAAACTTTAAGGTCCAGAGAAAGACGCCCAGCAAACTCGGTGGCACTGCCCCAGACAATGGCCGAGACCTTGAGCCTCTCAGCTATCTCCTTGAGCTGTCCCAGAGATGGCTCCTCCGGTAAGCCCCCCAGGACCTTTTGGGCCCGAGAAGGTAAAATCACCTGGAGCCCCTCACCCACAAGGCGTTGCACCAGGAGATCATAAAGCTCCTTTTTTAGCTCCAAGCGAGGCTGGGGAGCATAGATCTTGAGAGGGAGGACCAATACTTTCTCTTGAGGGCCAATGGCCCCCCTGACCGATAGCGGCACGAACAATAGAAAAATAACAACTATTATTCCCAATCGGGCCACGGATGCTCCTTGTCCAGCTCGATTACCCGGCCCTGGGAGAGCCCCAGACAGCGATCCATACGCCTGGCCAGGCTCAGGTTGTGGGTGACCACTACGGTCGTGGTATGATAAGCCCGGTTCATGTCTAAAATCAACTGTCCAATTTTTTCTCCGCTCTTGGGATCCAGGTTCCCCGTGGGCTCGTCGGCCAGAAGGAGACGGGGGGAGAGAACCAAAGCCCGGGCAATGGCTACCCGCTGCTGCTCCCCTCCGGAAAGATCCCCTACCCGGTAGTCCAGACGATGACCAAGAGAGACAGCCTCAAGAAGCCCCTGAGCCCTCTTAGCGGCCTCGGCAGGAGGGAGCCCCGCGATGAGACAAGGTATCATGACGTTTTCCTGGGCTGTAAACTCCGGCAGTAAATGGTGGAACTGAAACACAAAGCCAATCTCTTGGTTGCGGAAACGAGAAAGCTCCCTTTCCGAAAGGGAAAAGACATCCTGTCCGAAGAGCCAGACTCTACCCCGGCTGGGCCTCTCCAGCGTCCCCAAAATATGGAGAAGGGTGGTTTTGCCCACCCCCGAGGCTCCAACAATGGCCACCGCCTCCCCACTGTAGATGGTCAGGTTAAGGCCGGAGAAAACCGTTACCCGATGGCCATCGGAGACAAAGGTCTTCTCCAGATCCTGGACTTCAATGGCCACCTCAGGCATAGCGCAGAACCTTGGCTGGATTTAGCCGGGCTGCCTGAAGGGCGGGATAAACTGTGGCCGCAAAGGAGATGAGCATGGCCGAGGTAGCAATAATGAACACATCGGCCAGCTCCATCCTCACCGGGAGATGATCTATATAATAAACGTCTGCCGGCAATTTAATGAGATGATAATGGGAGATCAGGAAACAGATTCCGGCCCCGCCGGAAACCCCCAATAGAGTCCCCAAACCACCAAGGGCCAGACCCACTAAAACAAATATCCGCATAACCGCCCCATCAGTGGCTCCCATAGACTTGAGAATGGCGATATCCCGCCTTTTCTCCATAACCATCAAAATAAGAGTGGAGACAATATTGAAGGCCGCCACCAGAACAATAAGGGTAAGGATGATAAACATGGCCAGCTTTTCTAGTTTTAAGGCTGAAAAGAGGGAGCGGCTCATTTGACGCCAGTCCATAACCACAAAGGGATAACCGAGAACCTTTGAAATCTCACGGGCCAGACGATCGGTGGCAAAGATGTCAGAGACAATCAACTCTATACCGTGAACAGCCTCTCCGAGCCCAAGGATCCTCTGGGCCTCAGCCAGAGAGATGAAAGCTATGGAGGAATCAAACTCATACATTCCGGAGTCAAAGATCCCCACTACCCTAAGAACTTCGACCTGAGGAAGAAGCCCCAAGGGAGTAGCCAGACCACCGGGGAGAAGAAGACGGACCTTCTCTCCAGGAACCACTCCCAGGGCCTTAGCCAGCTCCTTTCCCAGTATGATCCCGGGAAGACCTTTGCCTTTTTTCAGCTCGCTAAAGCTCCCCTGAACAAAAGAGACCCTGATGGTTCGAGAGGCCCGAGCCGGGTCAATCCCCCGGATAACCACCCCCTTTGTGCCCCCGGGGGCCGAAAGGAGCCCCTGAGCGTAAACATAAGGAGAGGCAGCCAGCACCTTGGCCTTTTGCCCCAGGAGCCGCCCCCAGAAGCCCGAGGCCGGAGCCTGGATTCTCTCTAGACGTTGGCAGAGTTGATCATAGTCTCTTATCTCCCCGGCCAGGCTCCGGACGATAATGTGGGAGTTCACTCCCAGGATTCGATCCCGGAGGTGATCCTCAAAGCCGCTCATTACGGCAATGACTACAATGAGGGCCATAACCCCCACCGCCACTCCCAGGGCAGAGATGGTCGTAAAAAAGGCGGTTACCGGTCTTTTCCGGCCGGCCCAGAGGTAGCGCAGGCTGACGAACCACTCAAGTGCCATGAGGAGGCCTATCCTTTCTTTTCAGGACGAAGCTGAGGGAAGAGGATCACCTCTCGAATAGATGGGCTATCGGTAAAAAGCATCACCAGACGATCAATTCCTATTCCCTCGCCGGCTGCGGGAGGCATACCGTACTCTAGGGCCCGGACGAAGTCTTCATCCATTTCGGGGTGAATTTCCTCGTCGTGGCGTCCTTTTTTGATCTGCTCAAGGAAACGTTCCCGCTGATCTCGAGGGTCGTTAAGCTCGGAGAAGGCATTGGCGATCTCTCGCCCGGCGATAAAAAGCTCAAAGCGATCAGTAACCGTTGGATCAGCCTCATTACGTCGGGCAAGAGGCGAGATATCCACCGGGAAATGGGTGACAAAGGTAGGCTGAATAAGCTTAGGCTCCACTAGGGCATCAAAGAGCTTGGCCCAGAGTTTGCCAAGCAGGGGCTCTCGTTCATCAAGTTTTATTTCTCGTTCCCGGGCAAAGGCGATAACCGTCTTCCGATCCTTAAGAACTTCCTCTGGCACCTGCCCGATCTTCAAGAGAGCCTCTTTAAAAGCCAGTCGGGGCCAGGGGGGAGTAAGGTCTATAATCTCACCCTGATAGGTGATTTTGGTATCTCCGAGGATCTCCTGGGCCAAATAACTGATGAGGTCCTCGGTAAGCGGCATGAGGTCCTCGTAGGTGGCATAGGCTTGATAAAACTCTAACATGGTAAATTCGGGATTATGCTGGATGGAAATCCCCTCGTTGCGAAAATTGCGATTTATCTCAAAGACTCGCTCGAACCCTCCCACCAGAAGGCGCTTAAGATAAAGCTCCGGGGCGATACGCAGATAAAGATCTACCCCCAGGGCATTGTGGTGGGTCTTAAAGGGCCGGGCCGTAGCCCCGCCGGGGATGGGTTGCATCATTGGAGTCTCCACTTCCAGGAATCCTCGAGAGGCAAAGTACTCCCTGATGAGGCGAATAATCTTGGTTCGTCGGCGGAAGATCTCCCGGACCCGGGGGTTAACGATAAGATCCAGATACCGTTGGCGATAGCGAAGCTCTATATCCTGGAGGCCGTGGAACTTCTCAGGCAAAGGACGGAGGCTTTTGGTAACCAGAGAAAATTCCTCTACCAAAATCGTCAGCTCACCCGTCTTAGTTCGGAAAAGTCGACCCTTAACACCAATTATATCCCCGATATCTATATATTTCTTAAAAAGCTTAAAGTTTTCGGCCCCTACTTCATCTCTCTTAACAAAGATTTGGATCCGACCACTTTCATCCTGAATATGACCGAAGCAGGCCTTACCAAAATCTCGGCGGGCCATAAGTCGACCAGCCAAAACGAAGGGACCAGGGACCTTCTCTAGCTCTTCAGCCTTATAGTCTCCAAAAACCTCCAGAATGGCCCCCGCTCGGTCTTTAGCCCGGAAATTATTTGGATAAAGGGGGATTCCCAAACGTTCAAGCTCTTCAGCCTTCTCTCTCCTCTTCTGTAAAACCCCACTTTCTTCCACGACTAACTCCCCCAGCAAAAATTATCTGGAAACACAGGCCGATCTAATGTATTTTGCTTAAGCCGTCAAGGAAAGGTCTTGATCTTTCAGGGCTTAGGTGCGCGCCCGTAGCTCAATCGGACAGAGCTTTGGACTTCGAATCCAAAGGTTGGAGGTTCGAGTCCTCCCGGGCGCGCCATTTTATATCTAGAAGACCTTTATTGAAAAGCCTCCGTAAATGGGGTAACTTTGGCAAAAATTCCTTATGCGCGCCCGTAGCTCAATCGGATAGAGCATTGGACTACGAATCCAAAGGCTGGAGGTTCGAGTCCTCCCGGGCGCGCCAAGCTTTTAGTAGGATATCAACCTTTCAAGAAAAACTTCATGCCCATGGCCTGCACTTTATAGGCCCCAGAGGTCATCAGAGCCCTTTAATCTTCCCCAAAAAATCTTTTCCCAGCTATTTCTCTTAAAACAGAGCACATCCTTTTTATACTGAAAGCACTTTTTGTGTGACATTTATTAATGGGAGCAGAAAATACTCGACAATAGGGCCAATTCCTGGTATGTAAAGATATGGACTCTAGCCCTCCAAAAGTTCCCAAAATAGACGCACGTAAACTTCCTCCCAAAGCTCAAGAAGCTTTGCGTTTTAGAGCCGTCCACGCCGTGTTGGAACAAGGAAAAACCCAGGAAGAAGTGGCCCAAATGTTGGGAATAGCCAGAACCACTGTGACTTACTGGCTAAAACTTTATCGCCAAGGTGGGGAGGAAGCCCTTAAAATCAAGCCTCGCGGACGTCCTAAGGGAGGAAAACTTTTGGGCTGGCAAGCAGCTACCATTTGTAGCATCATCCGGGACCGTTGTCCTGATCAGTTGAAGCTTCCCTTTTCCCTTTGGACCAGGGAGGCGGTGGGGCAACTGATAGAGAGGAAGTTTGGGATAAGGCTTTCGATATGGACGGTGGGCCGGTATTTGAGGCGATGGAATTTCACGCCGCAGAAGCCTTTGAAACGGGCCTATGAAAGAAATCCGAAGGAAGTAAAGGCCTGGCTTGAGAAGGAGTATCCCCGGATAAGGAAGAGGGCCAAGGAGGAAGGGGCAGAGATTTGGTGGGGAGATGAGACAGGGATCAGGTCAGATCATCAAGCGGGGAGGAGTTGGGCGCCGAGGGGAGAGACACCGGTGGTGGAGGTGAGCGGCAAGAGATTTCGATTCAATATGATTTCTGCCATCAACAACCGGGGGAAGCTTAAGTTTATGATTTTTAGGGAGAGATTTACGACAGAAGTTTTTCTTGAATTTTTAAGAAGGCTGATAAGATCACGAGAAAAGGGGCGGAAGATTTATCTTATAGTGGATAATCACCGTGTGCATCGGGCAAAGAGGATTAAGGAGTGGTTGAAGGGCAAAGAGGACGAGTTGGAACTGCATTATTTGCCGAGATACAGTCCGGAGCTTAATCCGGATGAGTATTTGAACCAGGATGTGAAGACGAATGCGGTGGGGAGGCGCCGGAAGCGGAGCATGGAGGAGATGGAGGGTAATGTACGCAGCTATCTTATGAGCACGCAGAGGCAGCCGGAGATAGTGAGGAGTTACTTTCGTGCTCCGATGGTAAGGTATGCCTTAGATTGATGTCGACTATTTTGTGCTCTGATTAATATATCCCATGTTTTTGGGGCTTTAGAAGAGCTTGATGATATCTTTCCATATGATCCGTTAGGGGAGAGGCCTCGGCCCTCCACTACCTCAACGGAAGTGCCGGCAGTAGTCGAGGCTATGCTGTCGGACGTCCGTAATAGCTTAACCGTTCCTGCTATAACTTATTCTGAAGTTGTCATATGCGTCTTTATGTAGTCTAGGGAAAAGTGATGATGTATAAAGGATCTGTCGTATCCAACCGTGAAATTTAAGAGTCCGTTTAGGTCAAAGCCGAAAAAACCCTGAAGTCCCCGCCTCAAAAGGCATTACCAAAACCCATATAAAAGTGGGAATCCTTAAAATAGCTAAAAATGAGTATTCACGTCCGATATTTTTTAAAACGTCCAGTGTCAAAAAGTTGAAAATCCCCTTTCCATTTCCCCTAGAATTAAGTCCCCACGGATGGTAAGGCTAAAAGTGTAAACTCATCAAAAAACCCTAGGCCATATTTGATAAAATTATTATGCCCTTTAGGCTGGGATCATGGATACTAAAAATGTTATGAAATCCTTTAAGACATATGTAACTTCTGAAAAAAAAACACTTTTAGAGAATTTTCTATAAGGATCACAGAACGCAAATATGTCTTTCAATAGATAATCTATCTGATGAAAAGCGGAAATAAAGGCCATATATCTTGTATAAAGATAAACTTAAAGGAGAAAAAATATTTTTATATGACTTAAAGTATCTCTAACAAGGTTTTAAAAAACTCTTGAGGTGGAAAGATGGATGGAAATACAAAACCACCTAAGTTTAAAAATGAAAATATATCAGATCTTTCCTGGGGAAAAATTGTTACCTTTTATCCTCGCCATCTCTTTCAAACGGGTAAAGAAAGACCTGAATACTATTTATTCCTTATACTAGGCGATCTATCTTCTCTGGTAATTAGTCTATTTCTTTCTCTTTGGTTACGTAATTATCTGGGAGAAATCTTCCCATCTTTACCTGCATATACATGGATGTCGGGATTGGAAAACCTTCAGCGGTTCTGGTGGTTATTTATTGCTGTTCCCTTCTCCCTCGCTTACCAAAGGGTCTATGATAGGCGTCTTCCCTTTTGGGAAGAGACCAAAGAGATTATCAAGGCTCTCTTTTTAGCTTTTGTAATCATCTACGCTTTGGTAGCCATGAAAAAGATGAGTAATCAGGTTCCTAGACTGATTGTGGGATTAACTTTCTCTTCTTCTATCTTTTTGCTTCCTTTATCTCGCTATTTAATTAAATCCACTCTTTTTAAAATTTCTCTTTATCGACGTAGGGCATTAGTCCTTGGAGCCGGACAAGGAGCCGCAGAGCTCATCCGTTCTATAGAGAAAGAACCTTATCTTGGGTACGAAGTAATAGGACTTTTAGATGATGCTTCTCACAGACATGGTCAGTTTATAGAGGGTAAAAAGGTCTTCGGTTCCTTGCGTCAAATTAGCAAATTTATCTCTTTTCTTGGAGTAGAGACCGTCTTTGTGGCCGTACCTTCTTTCAGTAGCCGAGAGCTTTCTGAAATTTTTGCCTCAGTCCAGAGCATGGTAAAAGAAATCTGCATTGTTCCAGACTTCAAAAACTTTGGTATGTTAAATGCTGAGACCCAGGTTCTTTTCCAAGAAAAACTTTTCTTTATTAAAGTACGTAACAACCTTAAATCACCCTTTAACCAGTTTATTAAGCGCTTCTTTGATTTAGGCATAAGTCTTCTTTTGCTTCCATTCCTACTTCCTTTGATGGGAATACTCTCTCTGGCCATCATAATTGACTCCCCGGGAGCCCCTATATTTGTCCATGAACGTCTAGGGCGCTGGGGGCAGAGGATAAAAATTTATAAGTTTCGGACAATGTACCAAGATTCAGACGAAATTCTTCAGAAATATCTGCAAAAAAATCCTAAAGCCGCCAAAGAATGGCAAATTTACAAAAAACTTAAAAATAATGATCCTCGAGTAACCAGAATAGGGAAATTACTCAGAAAAACTTCCTTAGATGAACTCCCGCAGATTTTTAACGTCTTAAAGGGAGAGATGTCTTTAGTTGGCCCTCGCCCTTACCTGCCCCAAGAAGAACCAGAGATGAATGATTTTCAAAGTCTCATTCTTCAAACAAGGCCGGGAATAAGTGGATTATGGCAGGTATCAGGGAGAAACAAATTAACTTTTAAAGACCGCCTTCAGATGGATGTTTGGTATGTTCTTAATTGGTCACTATGGTTAGACTTTACTATTTTGATAAAAACCATTGCTGTAGTTTTAAAAAGAGAAGGTAGTTATTGATCAATCCCAAAAAACAGAAATTTTACCATCGACAAAGTCTTTAAATTCTTTTTTAAATCTTTCTTTACTAAATCGTTCTGCATTAGAACGAATTACTTGAGGATCAAATTTATCTTCTATCTTTTCAAACTTTAAAATAGCTTCTATAAGACTAGAAACAGTTTGTTCCTTAAAAAAAAGACCAGTTTTTCCGTCAATTATCGTTTCCGTAGCTCCTCCTTTTCCAAAGGCGATAACCGGAGTCCCACAGGCTTGTGCTTCAACTGTTACAATACCAAAATCCTCTTCTGCAGCAAAAACAAGAGCCTTTGCTCTTTCCATATAAGTTTTTAAGACCTCGAAAGGTTGAAAACCTAAAATTTCTATATTTTTTTTAGCTTTTAATTTAATTTTTTTAAGATCAGGACCATCTCCAATAACAACTAATTTTTTTTCTGGCATTTGAGTAAAAGCGTCAACAATCAAATCGATCTTTTTATAAGGTACCATACGTGAAACTGTTAAATAAAAATTATCTTTATCAGAAAAAACATTAAATTTATTAGTATTTACAGGAGGGTAGATAACTTCCGAATCACGTCCATAAATTTTCTTAATTCTCCTTTTTATGGAATGAGAAAGAGTGACAAAAAAATCAACTCTATTTACCGTCGAAATATCCCACATACGAATATAATGTAAAATAATTTTAGCAAGCATTCCCCGAAATCCCTTATTTAAACCAGTTGAATTCAAATAAGAATAGTAAAGATCCCAAGCATATCTAACTGGTGTACAGCAATAACAAATATGAAGCTGATCAGATCGCGTTAAAACACCCTTTGCAACACAGGTACTAATAGATAGTATTAAATCTGAAGACGAAAGATCAAATTGCTCCACAGCTAGAGGAAAAAAAGGCAAATAATTTCTATATTTTTTTTCTGATTTTGGAAGATTTTGTATAAAAGAAGTATAAATTTCACAACTCTCAAAAATAGTCCCCTTAAAGGGCTCTCTATTAAAAACTAGAGTATATATGGAGCCGGGATAAAGTTCATAAATACTTTCCAGAACACTTTCAGCCCCACCAAATGTAACTAACCAATCATGAATCAAAGAAACCTTCATTTCAGTTCTCGCTGAACTCTGTTAAGATCAGCCTCTACCATTATTCTAACTAAATCTTCAAATTTAGTTTTAGGCATCCAACCGAGTTTTTCCTTTGCCTTTTTGGGATTACCTATTAATATATCAACTTCAGAAGGACGATAAAATTTAGGTGAAATTTCTATCATTATTTTCCCCGTCTTTTTATCAATTCCTTTGGTGTTCAAACCTTCACCTTCCCAATAAATATTGTATCCTGCTACTGCAAACGCACATTCAACAAACTCTTTTACAGAATGAGTCTCACCAGTAGCAAGAATATAATCACCAGGAGAATCTTGCTGTAACATTAACCACATTCCTTCAACATATTCTTTTGCATACCCCCAATCTCTTTTAGCATCTAAATTTCCCAAAAAAATCTTATCCTGAAGACCATATCTAATTCGGGCTACCCCATATGTTATTTTTCTAGTCACAAACTCCAAACCACGCAAAGGAGACTCATGATTAAATAAAATACCAGAACAGGCAAACATATTATAAGCCTCACGATAATTTACTGTAATCCAATGACCAAAAAGCTTAGCTACTCCATAAGGACTACGAGGATAAAACGGTGTTTTTTCTGTCTGGGGTATTTCACAAACTTTACCAAAAAGTTCACTAGTAGATGCCTGATAAAACTTAACATGAGGACTAAACAATCTAATAGCTTCCAAAAGACGCAAAACACCTAAAGCATTTACATCGGATGTAAGAATAGGCTGCTGAAAAGAAACACCAACAAAACTTTGCGCAGCAAGATTATAAACCTCATCAGGCTTAACCTGTTCTATTGTCTTTATAACATTAGTCAACTCCAATAAATCCATATAAACTATTTCTACCTCTTTATCAATACCAAGTTCTTTCAATCTCCAATTAGTAGAATCAGCACTCCTTCTATCTGCCCCATAAACTTTATATCCTTTTTTTAAAAGAAATTCCGCAAGATATGCTCCGTCCTGGCCTCTAATACCTGTAATTAGTGCAACCTTATCCATTAACAACCTCCCTTATTAACCTCATCATTTTTTGAGCTGACCCATGCCAAGTATAAAGTCTAGCCCTATCATAACCTTTTTTTATTAAATCATCTCGAAGGTCTTTATTTTTTAAAACTGTATAAATACCTCTAGCTATATCATTTATATCATGAGGATTCACATAATAGGCTGCGGTACCACAAACTTCTAGCAAACTAGCAATATTAGAAACAACTACTGGACAACCACATGACATTGCTTCAAGGGGGGGCAAACCAAAGCCTTCATATAAAGAAGGGTACACAAACAATAAAGCATTTTTATACAATCCAGATAATTCTTGATCCGAAACATAGCCAACTCTAATTATATTAGGATTACCCAAAATTAAATCACTTAATACTTGATTAGAAAAGACCCTACTATCAAAATCACCAACTATAACTAATTTTAAGTTTTTAAGCTTTAACTTATTAAAAGCAAGAATAAGATTGCCGAAATTTTTTCTAGGATTAAGCGAAGAAACAGTCAAAATGTATTGACCATATTTATTAGGGAAATCTTTTTGAGAAAAAAATTTAAGTCTTTCAGAAACTCCACAATAAATAACCTCTATTTTTTCCCCTGGAATGTTTAACAAGCTTACTATTTCTTGCCTTGAAAATTCACTAATAGTGATAATTTTTTTAGCTCTTTTAGCTATCTTAGGTATTAAAAATCGATAGAATAAAACAAATTTCTTGGAGAACCAAGAGGGATTTCTTATAAAGGATAAATCAAGTATTGAAACTAGTTGGTTAACATATAACAATGGAGCCGTATTACATAAATTAATTAATAATGGATTACCTTTTCTATAAAGAAAAAGAGGCAAATCTATCTGTTCCCACAAATGTCCTCTAAAAAATCCACAAAACAAAACATTTAAATGATCCCTGGAAGGGTCCAAATTCTGTTTAAAAGTTATAAATTTTAAAGAAGAGTCTAAACGACTTAAATGATAGGAAATTTCTAAAGCCCATCTTTGAACACCTGTAACTTTTTGAAAGAAAAAACGGGAATTAACAAATATCATAAAAATCTAATAGAAGAAAAGCAAATTAAATCACAGAAAAAAGTTCTATTAATTTATCCCAACTTGCATATCTCTGAACATCGTTTTTAGCCTGCAAACCAATTTTTTTTAAAAAATCTAATTTCAAATTTTCAGGTTTAAGTAGACGAATATCAAGAACATTCACACTATGTTTAATCCAAGAAGGTGAATATTCATCAATATTGGTAATAATAGCACATCCTCTATTCATTGCAGCAAAAATACTTGTATTATTTGCTCTAACACCTTTTTCAAAAAAGGCAACAAATAGTTGAGTTTTATCAAGGAAATAATTAATAGCATCATCAGAAAGAAATCCTAAAAATTGAATACGAAAACCAAATATTTTAGACAATTGATTACTTACAGAATCAAAATCACCAAAATTTGCTTTCTCATGAAAAGCTGTGGAAACCCATAGTACATAATCAATATTATAATTTTCTAAAAAATTTTGAAGAATTTTATAGTACTTTAGTTGTAATTTATGGGCCATACCAAACGAAAAAAGATTAAGAGAAGTTTCTCGTACAATATGATCACCAGTTATAAGAGCTGGGCACCAGGCAGATATTATTTTTTTGTTAATTCCTTTAAGAGCAGAATAAATTTCTAAATTTCCAGAATATATTATTCGAGAATATTTCAAAAGTTCATATTCCAAATCCAATCCATCAAATGTATGAAAGAAAAGATCATATTCAATATTTTTAGCAACAAGAAAATTTAAATATTTAGAGAGAAGAAGGCATTCTGAATCATTTAAATCACGAACCTTTAAAGAAAAAAGAATAGGTCCTTTATCAATACTTTGAATATCAAAAACACTCAAGCAAGGAACATCTAACTTCATAGCAAGAATTTGATTAAATTTTGCAACTCCAGATAAACTTGGATTAAGATGAGAGCTCACTAAATATTTATACATTTTTATAAACCCTCTCAAAAACCAAAACTCTACCCAATTTTTTCCAATCCATTTTCTCCTCTAAATCTGGACGTGGTCTAAGCCCTTCTAACATAAACAATAACTTAAGAAAGTCTTTATTCAGCAAAGTTATATGAGTAGGATCAGTCACTCTATCATCTGTTACATCTAAAAGAGAAACTGGAGATGGATGGAACCTAGTAGTAACATATAAGTATTTGGAGGTATAATCAGCTAAAACCTTAACAGCTTGCCTAATCTGCAAAATTGTCAAATGTTCTAACAACTCACGACAAATAACAAGATCAAAATCGATTCCGAAATTATAATATTCAGTCACAGGAGCTACAACAATATTAGAACGCACTTCTTTTGGAGCCAAGTCTTTGGCAGCTTGACTGAAATCTATTCCATATGTTTCTATACCTAATTCATATAGAAAATACATTAATGCCCCAGGACCACAGCCAACATCTAAAACACGTTTGGGCCGAAAAACTTCTTTTATATTTACGGGATTCTTGGCTTCAATTATTCTTCTTGTCTCAAGTGAATAATCATTTTGGCCATTTCTCCAATCACCACGGAAATAGTGCTCATCATAGTAATGGGGCTCAATTTCCTTTTGCGAAAATAATATACCTTCAAACTCTTTTAGAGAATTACAATCTTTGTTTCTTATAAAATCTCTAACAATATTAGTAGAACTATCTACATTAGTATCTAAAAATAAAATTTCTATTCCATACTTTTTACATACTTCTTGCTCATCATTAGGTAAACCCTTTTTCTTCCAATCCATTCCCTTAACGTATTTTAAGGGCTGTAATTTTGAAAGAACATCAGAAGTAGAAGTTTTACACAAATGGACATAAGAAATTGTTTTCAAAGAATCAATAAGATTGATTCTTTGAAGTTCTGGCAAGAGATTAGGTCTTTTTTTATTATTAGAAATATAATCGTCTGACTGAACATTACAAAAAAGAGGAAAACCTAAAGTAGAAGCCACATCAAAATATTTTAAATGCCCAATATGCAAAGGATCGAAACAACCATCAACCATCACACATTTCCTCTGATATTTAACCAGATCATCATAGTTTACTATCATCCTTTTCACCTCACTTTATTTTTGAAAATTTTTAAAAGATCTAAAGTTTTAATATTTATAGGCAAAAATTCATATTTTTCTTTTCTATCATGAGTATGATAGAAGAAGTTGTTTTTTCGAACCTTATCAAAAGAACCAAATTTTAAGTAACGAAAGGCCCTATATGCTACATCTAAATGGACTGGTAAAAAGTTCTCTTCATTCGAATAAAAAGCCACAGAAGGTACTCCATAAAAAGGAGCCAAATACGAAAACCCTCCATAAGTGCCAAAGAAAGCTAAAGAATTAGCAATAACTTTAGTTTGTATTTCCAGATTATTTCTTAAAGTCATTTTATCTTTAATCAAATGAATTCTACCATTTGCATTAAGAGAAAAGTCAACATGATCATCTATATCAATATTGGTAGCCAGCAATACTATATCTATATAAGTAGAAAAAAAATTCAACAATTGCGATATCATCATTCTATTTTCTTTAGTATCAGGAAAGCAAGAGCTAAAATAGAACTTAACAGCGATATATTTGTTAGGCAGGTCAATATCATTGTTTTTAATAACATTACGATTAAACTTTTTATAATTCGTATATGACTCAATCAAAGAAATAGGGGCTTTTCTTCTCCAATAGGATTGGAACATTTGGTACATAAGCGAAGGATGAAACCAATCAAACTCAGTTATATTTAATTTAGACTTTACTATTTCTAGAATCTCATAATCAAAATCTGATATAATATTATGCTTTTGAGCACCTGTAATCTCTATTCGTCTTTGGTTTTTATTTTTAAAATCTTCCTCTCCAAAGAAATCAAAGATGTCTATATAATGTTTGTAAATTCCATTATACCAGGCCTCTACTCCTCCCCGAGATATCACAATTATTCGATCTTTTTCGAGATTAAATCTTTCAAATGCCCAGTTTAAAAAGGGAATCCAATAGAGAATTTCAAAACCTACTTCTGATAGCCAGGGACCAACAATAATTGGCTTTGGTGATTTTGAAATCCTTCTTATTTTCTTAAGAATACTATTAGTATAAATAAATCTCTTATTAGCACTACTACTGGCATATTCTTCTATTATTCGGGGAATTATATATTCTCTTACAAACGGTCTTTTTATAAAAGACTTAAAAATAGGCAGAAAAATAGGACGAAAAAATCTTATAACTCTTGGCAAAGGTTTTTTAAACAAAGCATCTTTTATAACTCTCTTTTTATTAGTCAAAGATCGCTTCAAATTTTTCTTGAAATCCTTTTTAAATAAAAGAACTAGAATAGCAAGCCCTAATAAAATAGGACGCATTAAATAACACCAAAGAGGAGTTTTTAAAGGGAGAGGTGCAGGTGAATTCATTATCTCTTCAATAGCATTAGCAAAAATCGGTGTTGATGGCTTATCAAGCCCATGAGGTCTCACGAAAATTTCAATAAATTTCCTGATTCTATTAATATACGAACCATCTCCGCTTATCACTGATTCAAGTTGCTGTATATGTTCATCAAAACTTCTACTAATATGAAGTAGCCCTCCTTTAACAAGATAATGGAAGTGGAGTGTGCCCTGCTGGGTTCCTTCAAATTCTGGATTCAGAATTGTAAAGACCGGCTTATTCAAAATTCCGGCTTCTATCATTGCACTTGTATTTATACCAACCACAGCCTTACTATGAAAAATAGACTCATAGAAGTCTCTTTTGGATTCCTCATCTACCGGATTGGCACCTCCCTGGGGATAAATGGTGACGTTTCCATAATGTGAAAAATCTACTCCTTCCCATTGTTTTGCATTCTGAGGATGAGGTCTTACAAGGATCCCAATATTTGATATGTTCGGGTCCTTTGATGATCTTATGTTTTTTATCCAGGTCTCAACAAATTTCACTTCATTTGGAGCAATAAAGGGAGAAGAGCATACATAAAGTATGTATGAATGTTCAGATATTAATCCAACCTTACGGCAGAATTCCTCTCTGGTAGTACTTGCTTTCATATCAAACCACTTGTCATAACACTGGGCACCAGTTACTACAACTTTTGACTCTGGAATGTTATGTAGCTCCACAGCTTCTTGTTTCTGGATCTCATTCCATACAATTACAGCATCTGGCTCCACTCGTATCAATCCTTTATTCGTCAGATTATCCCAGCTTGCTACACATACTACACATCTTATTCCAAGTGATTTTGCGCTTTTAACGTAGTCTACCTGATCAGAGGCTATGTTTACAATTGGTGTTACTAAAAGAATATCGGGATTTTTAGACCTAAGAAAATCATCGATCCTCTTACAACTAGGCAGTGCTGTCTCCAGCATTACAAGGAGTTTATCTATTAACCTTACTGCCTTGAGAGAAGCCAAAAAACTTAGTATTGTACTTGCTATAGGTCGCAATACAACACCAAACCGAATGGCTACTCTTTCCTTTAACTTCGTTGCATTTTCATATCTTGGATGAAAATATCTCACATAATCCCGACCACCTCGAATTGCCTGTGCAAGATATCTCCACAGAAGATTCCTTTTGGGAATCTTCTTCTTATCATAGGTGATGTTTTTATTCTCCGCGGCAAGTCTTTCGATGAGTCTGTCTTCTGCTTGTTTTTTAGGTTGGGAGAAACATACATGAATCTTATGCCCTCTTTCGGCAAGGAGTCGAATTGCCGACTCATAATTTCGTACATATCCAGGATGTAACATAATGAAAAGTATTCTCATAAAGTATGAGCCTCCTCTTTTACTGAAAAATGTTAACTTCTTATAAAAATATCAGAATGGCTCTCATCAAGTTCATACCTTTTCCAACTGATTTCAACCATCTTCATCTACTGACTCGTTTTTTCATGTACTTTAATAAAAGCAATCAAATGCACTTTAGTATCAATGCATATCCCTTAACTGACTTGAACTATAAAGAAACACGATGAAAGAACAGCTCTGAATATTGTACTATTACAATTCCGATTAATGTTTACCTCATCTTCCTTTATGATGGAAAACAAACTCTCGATCTGACAGTCCTTACTGTATCATTTTGCCAGATATCCCTGAATATTCCGACCTTATTAATCGTGCATCTTTGATGCATTAACTTCTGCAAAAGTTCTCCCGCAAGGCTTTGTGCCTCCATTAATTATCCAGATGACCTTCCGTGCAAGTTTCACCCTCGACGCTCCGTGTCCGAATGCCTCGATATCGTACTGGCCGATCTCTTAAGCTTCAGCCGGCTCTACTGCCATTTTCACATATATCTGACACAATATCCTTCCTCAGTACCTTGCATAAAATTCTTCCGATAATCTTTAAACCACCTATATCAGGCCACTCCACTTCCGCCTAAAAAAATCAATTTCTTCTTCAGTATAAAAATGGCGAGCATATCTGGAATTATACATTTTGTCCATATAGTCTTCAGGTAAAACCACATTTTTACAAAACTGTTCATATATAGAAGAATACAGTCCAGTACTTGCAATATTTTTATTTACGAGTTTAAAAATCTCTATTCCCAGAAAATCCTTAAAAGCCTGTTGATGACATCGATCAAGATTTTCCAGCCTTATTAATAATAGGTCAGCCTTTTCCCCTTCATATATTTTATAACCTTTATGAAATGGGAATATAGTCTTGTACACATCTATGCCGAAAACTGCTTTCATTTCTATATCAAACCAAGCCAGGGGTGTTTCATGAGTGTTAAAACCATCTAAAGACGGACAGTTCAAAAATAAAGACAACAATCCTTCAAGATTTTCAGGATCCAGGTTAAAGCTTAATTTTGCTTGTAGATTGAAAATATAATAAAAGAAAAAAGATATATTTCTGGCAACTGGATCTCTCGTAAGGGTTATAATTTTCCATTTTCGATTTCCCTGCTTTATTTGTGTACGCAAGTACTCTATCTCTTTAAGCTTATTATGGTATTTTTTAAATTGTTGGCTACCCTTCTCAGACACGGATAACATGTCCTTATAATAGCTTAATCCCTTATCACTAAGTGTATGAACATGATAAGGCGATAGCCCTATTGCCTTTAATGAATATTCAATAGTTTTAGAGCCCACTCTACCCATCTGATAAATTAAAAGTCTTTCCAATTCTGACACCATACCCTCTTCACTTACTACAGAAACATCAACAAAATAAACTTCGTTTAGCTCTTCTGTTTTTCACTCTAGAATAAACTCTTCCTGAATGCAACTCTCCCTCTGGCATTCCTCAGCATTTCTGCCTGAAAGCGCTACACAACAAAAGCTTCTCTAAGCTGTAATATTTTGTTCCATCCCGCCATTATAATCGTTGTCTGAGTGTACATATGTCCTTGATGATCTCTCATGATCCAAAGCAAATCCCAATACTTCACATCCAGCTACCTGACATCTTACATGACTTCACTAATGCTATCAATCACATCGGAAACATCTGACCTGCTTATATCTAAAGAATTACACGAACCTTCAAAGAGCCTTGAAAGATGTGATTCGTAAAGCGTTAAAGTCATAGGAAAGGTACCGGCCTCCTTATGAGAATAAATACTTAGAGTTTTTACATTCATATACGGTGCAAAGGATATTATATTGCCCTGAACTCCCACACAGAAAGCAGCATTTCTTATTATTTTAGTTTGAACTTCGAGTATATTTTTGTAGTTCACTTTATCCCTGATTTCATATAAACCATTTGTATCACAAATAAAGTCTCTATGTCTGTCAACTAGTATATCCGTATGCAAACTTACAACATTAAAATTCTTAGCCAGTTCTCTAACAAGCTTATCTAAAAAAGACAGATTTTCCTTCGTCTGTGGAAAATGAGGAAAAAAACTGAACTTAACCACAATATACTTTTCGGGAAGATCGAATTGATCCTCTTTATTCCAGTCCACGTGATTAAAGGGCTCGTATATAGTATAATCATAAATAAAATCCAGAGGTAAAAAGCGCTTCCATACAGGTAAAAATAAATTCCACATTAAAGCAGGATGAATCAAACAATAATCAAAGAGTCCCAATTTTTTTATAGCTCGATTTAGAATTTCTTTTTCTCCAACAGATAAATAAAACTGTTTCATGTTCCATCCTGATGTTATATTACGGAAGTATTCTGAAAGTTCTGTATCAGAGATTAAATCCGATAAATCAAGATATTCAACACCTAAATCTTCATACCAGAGCCTTGCACCGCATCTTGAGATAGCGATAATACGCCTGCTATCAAGTTTATAGGTATGAATTAACCATCTGAGAAAAGGAATCCAGTAAGTGAACTCTACACCTACATCCGAAATATAAGGACCCAGAACAATTGTTTTAGATGTATCTATTACTTCCTCCAGTTCTTTCCTTAAATTAACATGCAATAACTCCTCCAAAGAAGGAGCCTGCCCCCTGGTTTCATTGTTTATTTTTTTATATTCTTTTAAGATCCTGTTAATAACAAGATACGCAGGATAAGATGTTCGTCCTTGTGGATCACTGCTATCTGAAATACTATCATCATTATGATAAGCAGGATAAGAGGATTGTTCCACATTACCCTTTCTTTCTACACTCTTATCAACAGAGTAATCAGCATTAAAAGCCTTTTTATATGGACCAAAAAACACTGTTCTTCCCTCTTCAAGCATTAAAACTTTATCCAAATATTTTATCACACGCTTATCTAAATGTTGGATATTTTTCTTCAAAATTATAACTGTACGTTCTCTCAAAATATTCTGAATCTTGTTCCAGCAAAGGTCTCCAAAACTGGAATGATCTAATCTTAAAGTATTATCAAATACATAAATATCCGCATCTATAGATATCATGGTATAATAAACCATTTCTTTAAGTATTCTTCCTGGCAAATCATAGATCTTTGTATCTTTCAGGTCTCCAAGATTACAGCAATTTAATATATCATCACAAAGCTCTGTCAAATGTTTTCCATCAGCGCCACAAATCATTGCAAGCAGCTGAGAGTACTCTTTAAGAGTCATTAGAGGATTTGAAGCTATAGGAGTTGATGTTACATATCTTACTTTACCTTTGACAACAATTTTACCTTCAGTTGGATAAGCCAGACCACAAATCAGCTTTGCAATTGTTGACTTACCAGACTCAGCGGGACCAAGAATAAGGAGTTTTTCTCCTTCCTTAACCGAAAAAGACAGATTATGAAGAACACAATGTACTTTTTCACCCTGTTCCCAGCCTCTTCTCTTCCCGAAAAGGATACTGTAAAAAGTGCGTCGCTTGGTTATTTTTATATCCAGTGAATAGAACTTGGAGACATTGTCAAAAATTATTACATCTCTAAGATCTGTGTTTTTATAATTACCCATATTACCGAAATATACTCTAAACAATCTGTTCAACCACCACAGGCATGGCTTTTTTGTAAAATCTCACACTGAAAAGAAAAAATACAAAGAACAACATACACGATAAGAAAAACATCCAGTCTGAACTACTGAGTCCGCTAATAAGCCATGCCCGGGGTACATTGATCAAAAAAGTGACCGGATTCCATCTGTTTATAATATTTAGCAACCCTGTCTCGGGTGTTACGTATACAATAGGAACGCTCCATAAAAGAAGACCAGCAAGAGTAGGTAAACTGTATCTGAGATCAAGATATACCAATGTTATCGGAGCAATAAAAATACCTATTGACAATCCACAGAGTATAAGTGGAATTAGTGCCAATACACCTAAAAAAGCAGTCCAAGGAGGAGAAACATTAAATATTATTAATACTATAAACGTTAAACTTATATAAATGAGCAGATTGAATAGCACATAAAAGCATCCGGCGACAACAATAGCCCAATACTTAAAAGGCACCCTTTTTAAAATGCTCCTTGTTCTTCTCATCATCCACTGAGGAAAAACAATGGAATCCCAGAAAACCTGCCATAACATAAGCCCTACAAAAGAAAAAACTGCATAGTTCACGTTAAGAGGATTGTTCCTGTCCAAATCAAACTGGTTACCTACAATAATAATTGGTAGAGCAGCCAACAAAGGTTTTATAAAGGCCCAAATATATCCGAAATAAGTCTGTCTGAATCTGTATCTGAAGTCTCTGAGGAATAAAAACCATCCTAGTTTTACAGTATTGAATATCTCTCTTTTTATCTGGTAAATTTGCATAATTTCATCCAGATCTAATTTTTGATAATAAGTATAGCAGCCACACCTTCAATATCCTCTTCGTCATTATATGTTCCATTAACTGGAGGGGCTGCTGTTGCTTCATACCAAAAGCCATTGTAATAAAAATATTTCTCTTTAAATTCACAGCCACTGCATATTTCAATAATATGCTCTATGTCACTACGACCAAAAATTCGATACCAGCCAAAATTCATTGGCTTACCATAAGGAAAGGTGAATAAAAGACGTCCACCTCTTTTAAGAACACGAAACATCTCCCTGACTGCATTCAGATACGAATTCGGATTATTTTCCTTCTGCCCTCCGTACCTTGTATTATCCATTCCTATATGTTCCAGGGTTGAAATACAGATAATCCTATCAAACACCTCATCCTTGAAATCCATGTCTCTTAAATCACCGAATATATATGAGACTCTATCATCAAGAGGCATGACCTCCTCTTTTTGTGCACTTTGTGTAAAATGAACTATATATGCTTCAGGCCTGCCTATGTAATCTCTGATGTATTTCGCATTCAATGCTGCTCCTGCATCAAGGACTTTTCCTGGCTGAGAAAAACTGCCAACCTCTATGGCAAGTGGAACTTCTATTACTCTCTCATCCATTCCCTCCCCGAAACGGTATTTTGTATCAAGTAGTTTCTCCCAGGAGATCAGGCCACTCTCTATAGCTATAAGAAGCTCTTTCTCTTTTATAACTTTAAGATGGTTGCTTAAAGCCTTTCTGAAATTTTTATCTTCTATCTTCCGGATATTTCTTTTTAAAATGGAGGGCATCTTCCGGAGATCTCTTATATAGGTATTGACTATCTCTCTTTCAAGTTCTTCCAGATGATCAAATTTGTGTTCTATCTTTGTTGTAATTTGCCTTAGCTTTTTAGAAAGGAAATCTTTAGATTCCTGTATGATTTTATATTTCTGATAGGGGTCATTAAATAAACTCAGTTCATGCTCAAACTTTTTGATTTTTGATAAAATCAATTTATGTACCTTTCTGATAGCTCTCTCAAGAACCTCTTCATTTATTTCAGAGGGTTTTTCTTTTGATTCGCTCATATATTAACCTCGATCCTCATTTTGTTGTAGCTATAGTCCACTATCAAGGTCTATGGCACTTCAATATCTCTATCTCAGGTAGTTGCCTCATTGAGAGTGTTCTGTTAGTCCCAAGTTTTATAAAGCCTTATATCTTTATCTTTCATTGACTGAGCTTCGTTTAAAAAGATTCAATATATTGTTACCAAGCCCACCATAGGTAAAGTGGTCTATGGCTACAAAGATCATATTGCCATTGATCCCAAAAGTGATTTTGTGTCCGAGTTTGTCTGTACGCCAGCCAACGTCCATGACTCTCAGGTCCTCGATGAGCTGCTTGAGGGAGACGAGAAGACCATCTTTGCAGACAAAGCCTATGACAACATTAGGCAAAAGTACCGTGAGGAGGGCAAATTTTGTGGCATATTGGCCAAAGCCTGTCGGGGTCCGCCCCTCTCTGGTAGGCAAAAGAAACGGAACCGGATCTTTTCGCGCATAAGAGCTACGGTGGAACGGGTATTCAGTATCTTCTCTTTGCATCTTCAGAGGGCAAGGTATGTAAGGCTTATGATCAACGAGATTCATTTGTTTCTTACGTATTTTATCTACAATTTGCTGAATCTGACCTGGAAAATGAGGAGAAGAGGAAGTTTTTAAGAGAAGCAGATATATATTGGCAATATTCTGTCTAAAAATAAAAGATAAGGAGGATGGAGAATAAAAATACCAGAAAAAAAACGAAAATAAAGAAAATTTAGATCTGCAGTATAGAGATTTACAGACACAAATAACTAACAGAAGAGCAGAATATAATTGGATAAGATTAATCACCATAATTTTTCAAAACTCTCTATTATTTACTTCAAGTTAAAAATTCAGCAGGATAAATAAAATCAGAGCCTTTTAATATTCCATCACAAATAATATCAAGCCCTATAGTTTTGCCAGGTAATAAGTCTTTTAAACTCTCAAGTTGTATCCTGTATGGGGGATTACCTCCAGTGGGTTTCATGAACTCCAGAGGAATCATTCTCCGAAAGAAAAAATGATAAGCATATTTTTTAGCTTTAAGTATATCTTCAGAGGACATTCTTTTATTTAATGGTAGTCTGTCAAGAAGTTCATAATATGATTTTGAATTATCAACTTCCATAGCAAATCCTTTATTACGAATCCAGGCCTCACCAGCGACAATAACGGGAATACCCATTGCGGCAAGCTCTATACCAGTTTTAGTGTTATAAATAATTACGGTATCACATTGAAGCATAAGTACATAAGTACTGATTCGACTTTCAGGGGGAATTATAAAAATATTTTGGGGTAAAGTCGGATATCTTTTTTTAATTTCATCCATTATTTTCTGCCTTGATGGCAAAGTACCTCGTATTTCAGCAGGATGAATTCTAATTATTAATTGAAGATCAGGACGCTTCTTAAAATATTGAATAGTTTGTAAAACCCAATCAAGCATACTAGGAAAAGCAGTAGATGGATAATGCAATCTCGCATCCCACATTACACTTGTTAGCATTCCTATACAAGGTTTTGAAAAATCAATATTTATTTCTTTTTCTATTTTTTCTAAATCAAAACTGGGTTTTTCATGAAACCATATCCAATCTTGACTTCCTTTCCAACGGCTTTTTAAATACGTCATTAATTTTATATCTAAAACGTCATTCCATTGAATGTTTATCCAATTATCGAGAGATTCAGTAATCATTGTATGATGATATGTGTCATAATGACTAAAAATAAAAGTATTTTTTCTATAACCAGGATTCCAGTTAACAACTGGAACTTTTTTTTGACGACAAACTTCTCCTATAAGACCTTGAGGAACATATATTCCGTGATGAAAAACGGAAGATATATAGTTTTCTTTATCAAGAAAACGTCGCATTACATAAGCCGTAATCAAAGAAGCTTTAAAATAACGTCTCAACACATGTTCAGCATACGGTTCATCATCTAAATCACCACGAGCATAAAACCTCAAAGCTCCTGCCATAGCATGTTCACCAATTGCAATTCCATCTAAAAAATAGTCGCCAATATCTTCAAAAGATATTAATGAAGAAAGAGAATCTAGTTCATGCAATTCACTTTGGGACAAAAAATCACTATATCTATAGACTTTAACACCAAGTGAAGTAAATAGTCTATAAGCTGGCAAAAAACAATCATTACAAAGAAGACCTTGAGGACCATATTTTAGAAATTTTTTCTCATTAGAGTACCACCCTATCCAGCATTCAAAACAGGCTGGCAATATACCATCACATAAGAGAACATGAACCTCAACACCTCTCAAAGTTAGAGCTACAGCTAAAAGACTTTCTAAAGTAGTACCTGATAAATATGCCCCAACACTTGTTGGAAGTAAAACATTGGGTCCCTTAGTAGCAGTTTTTAAGGATTTTTCCCAAAGAAGTTCATCTTTTTTTAATAAATACTTCCAGGAGGGTTGATATTTTTTTAAGCGATATCGACGGACTAAAAGTCTTAATATGCGACTCTTTTTCGCAAGATCTTTAAAAAACATATCACAGGATTTATAGATTAAATTCCCTTAAAATAATTTCAGCAAGCTTAAAATCAAGAGGGGTGTTAATATCAATGGATTCAATATCATCCATTATAAACGGAACCACAAGATCTCCTATAGGTGTCTTTTTATTCTTTATAGTAGACGGCTTAGTAATATATATACTTGCATTTTGAATATAAATTTTTGGCAAAAGATGATAGGCAAGAGTATGCATGTTTGAATCTTGTTCTTTAACAAAAGGCTTAAGATACTCTCCCTCAATTAACCACATTTTATAAGGATGCTCAGAACAAAGCCTAACAGATCTTAAAGAGTCCGCCTCCGGGTGCTGTAACATCTTTTCAATTGCTTTATCAATTGACTCGGTCTTCCTTAAAGGTGAAGTAGGATAAAGCAAAACGATTAAATCTGGTTCATAGTTTTCATACTTTGAAAACCAATTTAATGCATGCTCAAAAAACTCCATTTCCGTAGAATCACTACGGGCAATATCAGCAGGTCTCAAAAAAGGCACCTCGGCCCCATATTTTTCAGCCACTAATGCTATTTCCTTTGAATCAGTTGAAACAACGATTCTATTAATATATTTAGATTTTTTAGCTGCTTCAATTGTATAAGCAATTAATGGTTTACCATGTAACAATTTAATATTCTTTTTGGGAATTCTTTTTGATCCTCCGCGAGCCGGGATAAATCCCAATATCTTCATGCCAAAATTCTCCTTATAAAAGGAACAAACCGTCTTGCAATAAGATATATTCTTTATGCAAACAAGAACAATCGGATTGATATTATTTAAAAATCTTTGTTTTTATAAAACTAGCCAAACTTTCAGCATCAAGTCTATGATATTTTAACACCTCAACAGGAGTACCACACTCGGGAAATTCATTAATTGCAAGTTTATAAAGTCTTTTTCCTCTAAGATTATCAGATTCCATCAAAACATTAAGAAAAAAATCCCCTAATCCTCCATATATTGAATGATTATCAAGAACAAAAATGGACTCAAAATTAGTCAAGATATTTTCAAACCAGGTTTTATCTATCCGATTTATCCAAGGCATATTTACCACCTTCAGTGAAATATTTTCTTTCTCTAAAATCTCAGATGCCTTCAAGGCTTCATTCAGCATAACAGGACCATAGCTAAAAATAATTACATCTTCACCATCCTTTAAAACAGTACCTTTCCCAAAGGAAAATTCATAATTATCTGGGAATAGAATAGTACGAGGAGAGGGCGATATCACTAGCCTCATCATACAAAGTTCTCTAGATTCATCAACACACCATTGAAGTGCTTTCTTGGTTTCTATTGCATTGCAAGGTTCTACTATGATACAATTAGGCAATGCACCAAAAAGAGAAATATCCCTTAGACTTTGATGAGATTTACCAGGTCCAGCTGGTATCAGACCGGCATAATGACATACATAAATTATCTTTGTATTTTCCGTCGCATTTGTGTAAATCTGCTCATTAGCTCTAGAAGCAAGAAAAACACCAAAAGAGTTCACTATAGGCAAATATCCTTGGAGGGCCAATCCACCTGCCATAGAGACCATATCCTGCTCGGCTATTCCATTTTCAATAAATCTGTCAGGAAAGGTGTTTTCAAAGGGACGTAATCCACAATCAGCGGACAGGTCAGCATCAAGAACAATAATATCCTTTCTCCTTTTACCTATCTCAACCAGTGCCTCTCCATAGGCATTCACAACCTTTTCTGCTACATCTTTAAGCCTGACTCTGCCCTTCTGCCTTGTCTCAACTAGTTCAAGTTTTACAGGTTCAAGGCTGACATCCCGGAGATGACCGTTTATCTTATCAATCAATTCGGCAAATCCGGCTTCGTACGAATCATCATCAGGTGCACCGGCATGCCACCTATACAGGCCATTACCCTGCTCTAGAGCTGTGGGTCCTTCCATAAAGGAGACACCCTTTCCTTTAATAGTGTCGGCTATTAGTACTTTCGGCCTATCCGTTATCTCTTTGAGTTCTGAGAAGGCATCTTCCAAATCCCTGAAATCGTGACCATCGCATCTTTTGACATACCAGCCAAAAACTTCGAACTTCTTTTCCAGATCACCAAGATCGATTATCTCTTTTAGAGGTTTATCCGTTTGAATTTTGTTAAAATCCACAATCACATTAACATTGGTAATCTTTTGATGAACAGTAGTCTGTAAGGCCTCCCATATCTGACCTTCTTGAAGTTCTCCATCTCCAGTCATTACAAAAATTCTACCTTTAAGGCCTTTCATCTTTTTAGCCAAAGCCATTCCCTTGGCCTTAGATATACCCATTCCAAGAGAACCAGAATTAGCCTCTATACCAGGAATTCTAATATCTGGATGACCATCTAAACCCCCAAGTCGTCTCAAGTTAAGAAGTTTATCATAATTTATGATTCCAGCTGCGAATAAAACAGAATACTGTCCTGGACAATCATGTCCCTTTGATGAAAAATATATATCTCGATTAGGATTACTAATACCTAATTCCAAAACATTCATTTCTTTAAAATAAAGAAAAACTAATATATCTAAAGCGCTAAAACTAGACCCAAGATGGCCAGATCCAGCTTTTTTAACAGCAGAAAAAGCATTTAACCTACAAATGTCACTTAATATTTGAAGTTTTTTATATTCATCAATATTTGAATGTCTAATTCTTACAATCTCTTCATAAGGAACAAAACGAATTTCCAGCATTAAGACCCCCCAAAGGACTAAATTTTAGTCTTTAGAGACAAATTGCACATTTTGAATTTTAGCACTATAATCAACATAAATCGTCTTTAATTCAGAATAAGTTTCTATTGCAGCCCATCCTACCTCTCGATATCCTTGACCTGACTTCTTCACACCACCAAAGGGCATGTGGGGCTCGGAACCAAAAGTTGGAGCGTTAACATAACATACACCTGCTTCAGCATCATCAAAAAAACTAAAAGCTTTATTAACATCTCTCGTAAAAAGAGAGGCAGAAAGGCCATACTGAGAAAAATTATGAATTTTTATAGCCTCATCATATGAAGAGACCTTAAAAACAATCAAAACGGGACCAAAAATCTCTTCTTGAGCAATTTCCATATCAGGAGTTACTTGATCTATAATAGTTGGTTGAATATAATAACCCCTATCATAAAGGCCGCCTCTTAACTGAGAACCACCAAAAAGTATCCTACATCCTTGTTGTTTTGCTTTATCAATAAAGGCCAAAATCCTGTCCAATTGTTTTTTGTTTATCAGAGGGGTTACATCAGAAGATTCATCATCTGCAGGACCAATCTTTAAGTTAGAAACTCTAGATAACATTTTTTCTATAAAAACATCATAAACATTTTTGTGAATAATTACTCTACTTGTTGCTGTACACCTTTGACCAGAAACAGAAAAAGCTCCGCAAATAACTCCATCTACAGCAAGATCTAGATCCGCATCATCCATAACTATAACCGCATTTTTACCTCCCAATTCCAAAGATACTTTAGCATGTCTTTTCGCACAGTTCGAAGCCACAAGACTTCCAGTAACACTAGAACCTGTAAAAGATATCATAGAGATACCAGGATGTTTAGTCATTGATTCGCCGACATCTAACCCAAAACCATGAACAAGATTTAATACACCTTTAGGTAAACCAGCCTGTTCTAAAATTTTTACAAAATGGACTGGAGTCTCAGGAGAGTTTTCATCAGATTTTAAGACAACCGTATTTCCACATATAAGAGCTGGAAAAACCCTCCAAGCTGTTAAAGCTAAAGGAAAATTAAAGGGTAAAATAATCCCAACAACTCCTATAGGGAAACGTTTTGTCATTGCGAAACGTTTTCGTAATCCCGAATGAGTAGTCTTACCATACATCCTTCTCCCTTCACCAGCCATAAAATTTGCCATATCTATAGCAGATTGAACCTCCCCCAAACAAGCTGAAAATGTTTTTCCGTTTTCTTTTAAAATAACATTTGCAAGTTGCTCTTTATTAGCTATTAACAAACGCGCAGCCTCAAATAATATTTCTGCTCTTTCTGGAGGAGGAGTATCTTTCCAGTCTCTAAATGCCTTTTGAGCTGCAGAAACAGCCATATCCACATCTTGCTTATTAGAACGGGGAAACAATCCTAAAATCTCATTAATATTAGAAGGATTAATATTTTCAAATGTCTCTCCCGAAACTGCAGGAATCCAATTACCACCAATATAATTGTAAAACAGTTTTGCCATAACCATCCTCCACTATTAGTGTTATTTACCAGGCACTATATCCACCATCTATAACTAAAGCAGAACCAGTCATATAAGAAGAAGCATCAGAAGCTAAAAACAAAATTGCCCCATTGTATTCATATTGCCATGCCATTCTACCAAGAGGGACTTTATTGCTATAGTTTTTAATGAAGATTTCATCTTGATTATTAAACACTCCACCTAGAATTAAAGCATTAACCCTTACATTTTTTGAAGCCCAGTAAGTAGCAAGATATTTGGTTAACCCCAAAACACCCGCTTTACTAACACTATAAGCAACGGGTTTAAAAAAAGGTTTTTCTATAGATCTATAGGCATAAATTCTTTGATCAGGAGACAAAACTCCATAGATAGATGAAATATTAATAATACTTCCCCCACATTTACTAGCCATATACCCACCCAAAATCTGACAACAGATAAACATACCTTTAAGGTTAACATCCATCATAATTTGCCAAGATCTTTCAGGATAAGTCTCAAAAGGACCAGTCTCTTGATCTGTAGCATTAGGGGGAGCATCAATCGCTGCATTATTAATAAGAATATTAAGCGTTCCAAAATGGGATAAAACTTCTTCAAGACCCCGTTGAACAGATTTTTTATCTGTTATATCTACCTCTAAAGTCAGCAATCTCTTTGAATTTATTTTGCTTAAAATAGATTTGGGATTATCTAAATTAACATCAAAAGCCGCAACACATGCACCAGCACTTAAAAGAGTTCGAACATATTCTCCACCAAGTTGACCAGCAGCACCAGTTACTATTGCCACCCTATTATTTAAACCAAAAAGTTCTACCAAAAAAGAAGATGGATCAGAAACTATAGAATCAGACATTTCATTAACTTCCCCTCTTTTTATTTATCAGTTATAAAAAAGCAATCATTCTAATAAATCTAGCGAGATAGGAGATTCTTCTTCAAGATCAACCTTTAACGTTTTACCCAAAATTTTTTCTATTAAATAAGGAGGAGTACCGTTAGCTGGTGTCTTAAAAACAACATCATCCCAGGTAAGAACTTTACCTGCAGGCAACTTCTTAGAAGAATAAATTCCTTTACCCATTTTTTTTCTAGCTTCCCACTCAAAATCGTAAATAATCTTCTTACCATCTCCTAAAGCCAAATCAACTCGTCGCAAATCTCTAACCTGTTTCCGTAAACCTTCTGGCTCTAAAGAAAACTTATGATCCGTACCCTTCCAAGCACGATTTAAAGTAAAGTGTTTCTCTACTACTGTAGCTCCTAACATATAAGCAATTACGGCAGCTAAAATACCATTATCATGACCAGAATAACCTATAATAGCCTCCGGAAATTCTTTCTTTAAAGTTTCAATAAACTTTAAATTCAAGTGTTCATATTCTGTAGGATATCCAGCCACACAGTGCAACAAACAAATTTGATCATTATACTTCAAAACTGCTTCATAAGCCATTCTTATTTCTTCTAAAGTAGCAGCACCCGTAGATATAAACATGGGTTTTTTTAACTTAGCTATATAAGTTAAAAGAGGGATGTTTGTCAGATCACCAGAGGCCACTTTATAACTAGTTATCCCTAAGTCTTCAAGGAAATCTACACTTTTAAAATCAAAAGCTGTAGCCATAAATTCTACACCATTTTCCTCTGCAGCTTTTTTTAAAATTTTATATTCTTCTAAACCAAATTCTAGAAACTCTCTGTGTTCACCATAGGTTGATCCATAACTATTTTCATTGTCGTAGGGCTTGTTATAGAATTCTTTAGTAAAGAGCGACTTGTTATCTCGTTTTTGAAATTTTACAGCTTGGACTCCACAACGCGCAGCTACTTCAATCATTTCTAAAGCTATATCTAAATTACCCTGATGGTTATGTCCAATCTCAGCAATGACATAGCAAGGGCCTTCTGAAGAAATCTGACTACGTCCAAAAGTTATAGTTTTCATATCTCACCTCTTTTAATTTTATTTTTTCTAACTTACAAACATTTTCGAACCATGTCCTCCTCCCAAAGAGGAAAATGTCGTTTCTGGAAGCCGTAAGGCCCTGTAAAGCTGCAGGGCCCGTGGGAGGAGTTCCCCAAGATGCCTTAGGCGCACCTCATCCGGAGGATGGGTAGCTAAAAATGGGGGTGGCTGAGGGCGCCTTTTATCCAACTCCAGCATCTTTTCCCAGAATCTTAGTGCCTCTCGCGGATCATAGCCGGCCCGGGCCATAAGGAAAAGACCTATCTCATCGGCCTCAAGCTCTTGCTTGCGACTATATGGAAGAATAAGCCCCAGGTTTGTCCCTATACCATAGGCGGTATAAAAGAGCCGTCTAGTAAGAGGATCCTTAAGGTTAAGGAAAGAGGAAAGAGCTTTTTCGCCCATGTCAGCCAAAAGAACCAGGCTCAGACGCTCAGCTCCATGGCGAGCAATAGCATGGGCCACCTCATGTCCTATCACTGTAGCCAGACCGGCCTCATTTTCTGTCACCGAGAGGAGTCCCGTATAAACAAAGACCTTTCCCCCGGGGAGACAGAAGGCGTTTATGGTTTTGGGGGCTTCGATGACCTTAAACTCCCAGGCAAAATCATCCCGACCGGTAGCCTCAGCAATACGCCACCCAACCCTCTGAATTAAGGCATTTATTTGAGGATCCTGAGAAATTTTGGCTTCTTTTAGGATATTCTCATAGGCTTCGAGACCAAGAGCCTGCTCTGTCTGGGAATCAATGAGGATAAGCTGCTGGCGTCCGGTAACCGGAGCTGTCGCACAGGCGGCGAAGAAAAAGAGGCAGAAGGCCGGGAGAAGGACTCTCTGCGGGGCTTTAAAGAGAGAAATTAAGGGATCCTCCATACCTCACCAAATATTGACCCGACCTCTTTATTGTCTTTAAGTGGATGGCCTACTCTCGAGCGCTTGTCAAGCATAAAATAACATCTCCAGAGGATGTTAGAGAAAAACTTCTCACCAGATGAAATCCCTCTATTTCTCCGAGAGGGCCTCTACATCGACATGGCGACCCATAACGTAGAGAACTTCGTCCCGATCGATAACATGCTCGGCCCGAGGCATAAGGGCTATTTTATCAGAAAATTTATTGCGAACACCAATAACATAGACGTGGTAACGGCGGCGCAAGTCAAGTTCAGCCAGAGAATGACCAACAAATGATGGGGGCGGCTCAATTTCGGCCACACAGAAATCCGGCATCATAGGCAAAAAATCAACAATATTAGGCATGATGAGGCTCTGGGCTACCCGCCGGGCCGAATCTCGCTCCGGAATAATCACCCGGTCAGCCCCCACCAAGGAGAGAACTTTGGCGTGGTCTTCATCGTTAGCCTTGGCCAGGACTCTTCTCACCCCTAGCTCCTTTAGATAAAGGGTGATGAGAACGCTTTGGGTGAGATTGCCCACAGCCACAATAACCTGCTCCATTTCTGCCAGGGCAAGTCCTTCGAGAACTTCTCTTTTGCTGGCATCTCCAACTACAGCCTCACCCACGTAAGGACTTATGGCCTCTACCAGGGCCTCATCTTTTTCTATACAGAGGACATGTTGTTTGTGTTCGGCCAGGTTGCGTGCCAAATAAAAACCGAACTTCCCCAGACCAATAACAGCAAAGCGCCGTTTCTCCATAGAATCACCCCACCATCAGGTTCTCCTGGGCATAATAATAGGGCCGTGGTCGGGTGGTCACTCGGGCAAGCACAGAAAGAACAGAAAGAAGACCAACTCGACCAAGAAACATAACCAGACAAACAAGGAGCTTACCGGCCAGCCCTAGATGAGGGGTCAATCCCACCGAAAGCCCCACGGTACCTAGAGCAGATATGGTCTCGAAAAGATAGGCTAAGAACTGACTCCGGGCCTGCGAGAAGGGAACATTTGGGCCGATAAGCATCAGAGCCAAATGGGCTGTTAAGGCCACCACTACCATAATGACAAAGAGAGCTACGGCCCGCTGAACCGTACTTTCAGGAATAGAGCGCTTAAAAACCACCGTCCGGGTAAAACCCCGCAGTCGGCTGATAGCCGTAAACCAAAGGAGGGCCACAGTAGTCGTTTTAAGACCACCGCCAGTCGAGCCTGGACAGGCCCCGATAAACATAAGAAGAAGGAGAAGATAGAGAGTGTCCTCGGTAAAGCTGGCTATATCAACGGTGTTGAAGCCGGCCGTCCGAGCACTGACACTATGGAAAAAGGCCACCAAGGCCCTGTTTGCCACCGGAAGACTGCCCAAAGTGGTAGAGGACTCAAAGTAAAAAACCCCTGCCGCCCCTAGAACAATCAGAAAAAGATGAGTCATTACCGTAAGACGGAAGTGCACCGAAAAGGGCCCTCTTTGGCGCCGGAGAAGGCGATCAACTAGCTCATAGATCACCGCAAAGCCGGTATTACCTAAAAGAATAGTTAGCATAATTACGATATTTATAGCCCAGTCATCCCGATAAGGAACAAGCCCCTCAGGAAGGGTAGAGAAGCCAGCATTGCAGAAGGCGGATACGGCATGAAAGATTCCGTGAGAGAAGGCCTGTCCTGCCGGGAACTCTCTTAAAAAGAGAATTCCTAAAAGCAGGGCGGAGGCGGTCTCCGCAATCATAGTAAAGACCAAAACAACACCAATCAAATAACGAATATCAGGAACCCTTCTATGAAGAAAACTCTCCTGAATAACCACTCGATCCGTGAGGCGTACAGGGCGGCCGAGCGTATAGGCCAGGAGAACAGAGAAAGTCATTACGCCGAGACCGCCGATCTGCATAAGGATCAGGATGATAGCCTTCCCAAAGGAGGTAAAGGTCTGGGCGGTGTTGACTACAGTGAGTCCCGTAACACAAAGGGCCGATGTGGCTGTAAAGAGGCTGTCCACTAAAGAAAGAGGGCCCTGATGGCTAAAAGGCAGGTAAAGAAGACCGGTCCCCAGAGCATCCATCAGACCAAAGCCAATAAGGACTAAGGCCGCCGGCTGGCCACGGAGCCTTTTACTGATAAGATAGACTTCCATGTCCGGCAAGGATAACTCCAGAAGGCCCGACGACCAAACGAAAAAGGCCCATCAAGCCATTCTTCGGGTAAGAGGATTAACCAAGGCTTTCGGAGAAAAAGAGGCCCTTAAAGGGGTGAGTTTTGATCTCTTAACCGGAGAGATTCTGGGTATCCTGGGGCCCAATGGGGCTGGCAAGACCACTCTCATCCACTGCCTTCTAGGACTTATCGCGCCAACCTCAGGAAAGATAGAGGTCTTTGGGCTCGAATTCTCCCGCCATCGCATAAAAATCCTAGAAAGGATGAACTTTGCCTCAAATTACGTCTCCCTGCCTCTGTCTCTGACCCTTTGGGAAAATCTGATGGTCTACGCCCTGATCTACCGCGTTCCTCAGCCTGGGAAACGGTGCCATGAGATGCTTAAACTCTTTGATCTGGAAGGGCTAGCTACCTCTCCGGCCAGAAAGCTTTCTTCTGGCCAGATGATGCGCCTTTGCCTGGCTAAAGCCCTGATTAACGACCCCGAGATCCTGCTCCTGGATGAACCTACCGCCGGACTTGATCCAGAAATGGCTCGAAAAACCAGAAAACTCCTCAAGAGGTTGCGTCAGGAGCGAGGTCTTTCGGTGATCTACACCTCGCACAACCTCCAAGAGATGGAGGAAATCTCTGATCGCGTAGCCCTCATCCGCGAGGGCAGGCTTTTGGCCTTAGGATCAGCAGAAGAGATAAGGTCTCGCTTTGCGGCCCAAAATCTGGAAGAGGCCTTTTTCAGGGCCCTGGAAGAGAAAAATGTCTCCTAGACGGATAGCCGCGGTGGTCTTAAGACAGCTCTTTCTCTATCGGCGGAGTCTCACTCGTCTGCTAGAAGTCTTTTATTGGCCTACGGTGGATCTTCTCCTCTGGGGTTTCGTAACCCTCTACTTAGAAAAAAGCGCCTCGGGGCTGCCTCAGTTTGTTTCTTATTTTTTAGGGGCCCTTATCCTTTGGAATATCCTCTATCGAGCCCAGCAGGGCATCGCTGTTTCCTTTCTGGAGGATATCTGGGCCCGCAACCTTACAAACCTTTTCGTCTCACCCCTTAAGTTTTCCGAGTATATAGCCGGGCTTCTGGTTATCAGCATAACTAAGACCATCCTGGCCTTTGGGGCCATGTCTCTCCTGGCCGGGGTCATTTATTCATTCAATATATTCCGGCTGGGCCTGGCCCTTTTGCCTTTGGTGCTCAACTTAGTGGCTGTGGGTTGGAGTATAGGATTTACCACCATGGGATTCATTCTCTGGTTCGGACAAGAGGCCGAGATATTAGCCTGGGCCTTGGCCTTTATCTTTTTACCTCTTTCAGCGGTCTTTTATCCGGTAGATGTCTTACCTCCCCTGATTCAACCCTTGGCCCGTCTGACTCCCTCAGCCCACGCCTTTGAGGGCATGCGAATGGTAATCAATCAGGGCCTGTTTCCCTGGGAAGAGATCCTTTGGGCCTCGGGGCTTAATCTTATCTATCTTGGAGCCAGTTTGCTCTTCTTACATATGGTTTATAACCGAAGTCAAACCCGCGGAAGCCTTCCCAAGATTGGCGAATAATTCCCCTTTAAAGCCCTGTCCTCTTAAGGTCGATTACTAAAAAAGACAACCAATAGACCTTTTTGTTGACAATTCAGGGGGACTTGGAGGTTCTTAAATGAAAAAAGATAGAGAGTCTCGATGGAAGGACCAGCGTCAACACGAAAGAGTGCCTGTTCTTCAGCAGGTGACTTATACCGACGGGCATCGGATCTACACTGAATTCATCAAAGATATCAGCCTTGGAGGCATTAAGGTCGAATCCAGCCATCCCATGAAGGTGGGCAGTGTGGTCACGGTAACTATAGACACCAACCCCCCTCTTAAGCTTAAGGGCCGGGTAATGTGGTGCCGCCAAGGCGAAGATGGTTACGAGGCCGGCATTCAGTTTGCCGAACTCTCTCCCAAGCAACAACTGGCCTTAAAGACCGTAGTTCAAACCCTCATCTGGGATAAGGTTGGCATTATGAACGGATAAGGCCGTAGTTAATAGCCACCCGCACGAGGTCAGTCTGCCGTCGGAGCCCCAGTTTCTTCATGACGCTTTGGCGGTGGTGTTCTACCGTGCGGGAGCTTATATTTAACCGCTCCCCTATCTCCCGGCTGGTAAGCCCCTGGGCCACCAGTTTAAGGACTTCAAGCTCCCGTGGAGTAAGGTTAGGCAGGTTAGGTGGACGGGCCGGAATACCCTCGGCGGCTTTAACGGCCTTAAAAAGACCGGGAGACAGATATAGCTCTCCTTGAAAGGCCGTCTCTATGGCTCTTACCACTTCTTCTGGCTCGGAGAGTTTAGATAGATAACCTCTGGCCCCCAAAGTCAGGGCCCGGCCAACATAGGTTTCTGTGACATACATGGAGAGAACTATGGTCTTGACCTTAATGCCTTCATCTTTTAGGCGGCTAAGAACAGCAAAGCCATCTTGATCGGGGAGTTCAAGATCCAGGATAAGGACATCGGGACTCTTTTCTCGGCACAGGGCAATGGCCGACTTTCCATCTGAGGCCTCGCCAACCACCTGGATGTGAGGATAGTCTTCCAGGATTTTACTTAGCCCTTTGCGAAAAAGTGGATAGTCGTCGGCCAGGACCACTCGGACCTGCTGTTCAGACATAGTCTTCTCCACCTAAAAGACGACCGTTGTTGGAACCCTACATATCTAAAATATTTAACCTAGTAAAGATTTATTTCTGCGCTAGCTCCATGAGTTCTGAACGGGTAAACAGAACCTTCACCCGGGAAACCTCAGCCTGAATCCGGGAAAGTCCGTCTTCCTCTTCTCGATCCACTAAAACAAGTACGGCCTCAGGGATCAGACCAGCCTCCCGAGCCCGAGAGATGGCCAAAAGGGTAGAGCCCCCGGTGGTGACTACGTCTTCCACAATGACCACCCGATCGCCGGTAGAAATATTGCCCTCGATGAAACGTTGGGTCCCGTGTCCTTTAGGTTCCTTGCGCACTGAAAAGTGGTAGAGCCTTCGACCGTAACGATAAGCGGTATGCATGATGGCGCAGGCAATTGGATCTGCTCCAAAGGTCATCCCTCCTACCCCCGCCACCGGCAGGTCAGCGATAGCCTGATAGGCCAGCTCCCCTACCAGAGATGCCCCCTCTGGATCCAGAGTGATACGTTTGAGATCAAAATAAAAGGGGCTCTCCTTACCAGAAGAAAGCCGGAAATAGGGAGGGGCTTGTCGCCAAATGAAAGCCCGCTTAGAAATCATCTGGGCCAGACGTTGTCTTAAAACCATATAGAAGACCTCCTTGACAACTCTTATCGAGCATATATTCTGCCGACAATCAAGAGAGGCAGGCGTTCATTATGGACTACTACACCCCAAATAAAGAGACTTTTATCCAACTGGCCAAGGAGTTCAATTATATCCCTGTTTGGCGAGAAGTCTTGGTAGACTTTGAAACTCCCATCTCCCTCTTTCACAAACTGGCCACTGGTCCTTATGCCTTCTTGCTTGAGAGTCTGGAAGGCGGGGAGAAATGGGGTCGTTACAGCTTCATCGGCCTGGCCCCGGCCCTTATCTTTCGCAGCCGGGGAGACATGGTCTCCATCCTCGACCTTAACGGTGAAAGACGTCTCAAAGGACTCAATCCTCTCAAATCCTTAAGGGATCTTTTCTCCGAAATTCGAGCGGCAAACTTTCCGGAGTTGCCCCGATTCTTTGGTGGAGCGGTGGGTTTTCTGGGCTATGATATGGTCCGCTTTATGGAAAGGCTCCCCGAAGAAGTTCCCGAAAGGATGGGTTTCTGGGAGAGTCATTTCATGTTTCCGAGTATCCTCCTGGTCTATGATAATCTCCGTCACAGTCTCTTTGTAATATATGGAGCTAGAGTGGATTCCCCGGAACAGGCCGAGGCCGTATATGAAAAGGCCCTTTGTGAGATCGAAGCCACGGTGAAACGACTGGCTGCTCCCTTGATCTACCCTCCGCGGCGAAGCCAGGGCGATCAAACCTCCCTCTCTCCGGAGATCCCTCAAAGACGCTTTGAAGAAATGGTTGAGCGGGCCAAAGAATATATCCGGGCAGGAGACATCATTCAGGTTGTGCTTTCCCAGCGCTTCTCCGGACAAAGCCATCTGCCCCCCTTTGATCTTTACCGGGCCTTAAGAAAGATAAACCCTTCGCCTTATCTCTTTTTTCTCCGCCTAGGGGATGAAACCCTCATTGGCTCCTCTCCAGAGATCCTCGTCCGATTGGAGGGGAAGAGAATCGAGGTTCGACCCATTGCCGGAACCAGGCCTCGAGGCCGCAGTCGCGAAGAAGACGAACGACTGGCCGCTGATCTACTGGCTGATCCCAAAGAGCGGGCCGAACATCTTATGCTGGTGGACCTTGGCCGCAACGATGTCGGACGGGTGGCCAAATTCGGGTCTGTTCGGGTCTATGAGCTTATGGTCATCGAACGTTACTCCCACGTGATGCACTTAGTCTCCGGGGTGGAGGGAGAACTGGCCGAGGATTATGATATGTTTGACGTCCTGGCGGCCTGTTTTCCGGCAGGGACGGTCACTGGAGCCCCCAAGATCAGGGCCATGGAGATCATCGAAGAGCTGGAAGGCAGCCGCCGTGGCCCATATGCCGGAGCGGTGGGCTACTTTGGCTTCTCTGGCAACATGGATTTCTGTATCACCATCCGCACCCTTTTCCAAAAGGCCGATCAGCTTTATCTTCAGACCGGTGCCGGGATTGTGGCCGACTCAGTTCCAGAGCGAGAATACCAGGAGACCCTCAACAAGGGCCAAGGGATGCTCAAAGCTGTAGAACTAGCCCAAGCGGGACTGCTCTGAATGCGCCAGGCCTTAAAAACCTTTCTTGAATATTTGGCTACCGAAAAAAATGCCTCCCCAGAGACCATCAGGGCCTATCGTAAAGATCTTCAGCTCCTGGGAGAGGCCTTAGGTTGGCCTGAGCTTAAGACCATCTCCACCCGGGACATTAAGGCCTTTTTGGCCCGCCAGCTCATGGATCACAGCCGGGCGACGATCATGCGTCGGGTAGCGGCTATAAGGGTCTTTTTCTCCTTTTTAAGAAAGAGGGGCTTTCTTTCCCATGATCCCGCCCGGAGTCTTAAACCCCCAAAACAGCGCCGTCCACTTCCAGGCTACCTCACGGTCGATGAGGTCTTCTGTCTGCTTGAGGTCTCCCGGAGACGGCGTAAAGGGCTTGAAGTGCGTGATCGGGCCATCCTCGAGGTTCTCTACGGCACAGGGCTAAGGGTATCTGAGGTGGCCGGGCTCAATCTTGACGATATCTCCTTTGAGCCCGGTCTGGTGCGAGTCTTCGGTAAGGGGCGGAAGGAAAGATTGGTCCCCCTGGGAGAGGCCGCCTGCCAGGCTATCAAGGACTGGCTTCCCTTACGGGAGCGTCTTCTTAAGGATCCGGCCGAAAGGGCCCTTTTTGTAAACAACCGAGGAAGACGCCTTACTGCCCGGAGCATCCACCGGTTGGTAAGGGATAGGGGCCGGGTTGCCGGATTGGCCCGCCCCCTTCATCCGCACCTTTTGCGCCATTCTTACGCCACCCATCTTCTGGAGGGGGGAGCTGACCTGCGGGCCATCCAGGAGATGCTTGGCCATGCCAGTCTTGCCACCACCCAGCGCTATACCCATCTTGACCTTAGCCACTTGATGGCCATATATGATGATGCCCATCCCCGGGCGAGAAAGGAGAAAGATGGAAAAGACTAGAGGAACCACGGTAATTGCTGTCCGTAAAGGCGGGCGCACAGTTTTGGCTGCCGACGGTCAGGTAAGCCTGGGCAATACTATTATTAAGCATCGGGCTCGGAAGGTCCGCCGTCTCTACCATGACCAGGTTTTGGTGGGGTTTGCCGGCAGCACCGCCGATGCCCTGACGCTCTTTGAAAAATTAGAAGCCAAACTGGAACAGTATGCCGGCAACCTGGTCCGAGCGGCAGTGGAGCTGGCTAAAGATTGGCGGACGGATCGGGTTCTGAGACGCCTTGAGGCCTTTCTTATCGCCGCCGATCGAGATCACCTTCTGCTTTTGTCCGGAGCAGGAGATATTATCGAACCTGACGAAGAAGTTATTGCCATCGGCTCCGGTGGTCCGTACGCTCTGGCGGCGGCAAAGGCCCTTCTTAAACATACCGACCTTTCGGCCCGAGAGATCGCTGAAACAGCCCTAAATATCGCCGCCAGTATCTGCATCTACACCAATCGGGAAATGATCCTGGAGGAGCTATGAAATCTCTTGAAGAAAAGCCCCCCCTTACTCCCCAGCAGATTGTAAAAGAGCTGGATAAGTTTATCATCGGCCAGGACGAGGCCAAACGGGCTGTGGCTGTAGCCCTACGCAACCGCTGGCGTCGTCAGCAGGTTCCTCCGCCTTTAAGGGATGAGATTGCCCCTAAAAACATTATCATGATCGGCCCCACCGGAGTGGGCAAAACAGAAATTGCCCGTCGCCTGGCCCGCCTGGCCCAGTCACCCTTTCTCAAAGTGGAGGCCACCAAGTTCACCGAGGTGGGTTATGTTGGCCGGGATGTGGAATCCATGATCAGAGATCTCACCCATCTGGCGGTGGAAATGGTTAAGGCCGAGGAACAGAGCCGGGTTCGAGAAAAGGCCCGCCAGTTGGCCGAAGAAAGGCTCCTTGATCTTCTCGTGCCACCCCGAAGACCATCCTCTTTAGAAGGCCCTGCCGAAGGTAGCGAAACCAGAGAGCGATTTCGGAAGATGCTCCGCGAAGGCCGTCTTGATGACCGCTACGTGGAGCTTGAAGTCAGCCAACGCGCTGCTCCCATGGTGGAGGTCTTTGCTGCCGCCGGTCTGGAGGATATCGAGCAGCAGCTGCGAGACATGATGGGCAACCTCTTTCCCAAGCGGCCCAAGAGACGCCGGGTGCGTATCCCTGAGGCCCTGGAAATCCTCACCGAAGAGGAGGCTTCCAAGCTCATCGACATGGAAAAGGTCGTTCAAATGGCCATTCGGCGAGTAGAACAGAGCGGCATTATCTTTATCGACGAGATCGACAAGATTGCCAGCGGTGGCAGTGGTCAGGGACCGGATGTCTCACGTGAAGGGGTTCAGCGAGATCTATTACCCATTGTTGAAGGGACAACGGTAAACACCAAATACGGGCTGGTTCGGACTGATCATATCCTCTTTATCGCCAGCGGAGCCTTTCACGTGGCCAAACCCTCAGATCTTATTCCCGAACTTCAGGGACGATTCCCCATCCGGGTGGAGCTCAAGCCTCTCACCCAGGAAGATTTTGTCCGCATTCTCACCGAACCGGAGAATGCTCTCATCAAACAGTACAAGGCCCTGCTGGCCACCGAATCCGTGGAGATAGATTTTACCCCGGAGGCCATCGCCGAGATCGCCCGACTGGCCTACGAAGTCAATCAGCGCACCGAGAACATCGGGGCTCGGAGGCTTCATACCATGCTGGAAAAACTCCTGGAGGAGATCTCCTTTACTGCTCCAGACATTGCCCCAACCCGAGTGCCCATCACCGCCGAGTATGTCCGGCAAAAGTTGGCTGATATCGTAAAAGATGAAGATCTCTCTCGCTTTATCCTCTAGGAGGCTTCTATGAAAGGCCAAGGTAGCGCCAAGGAAAGGGCGGCCATCCTCATTGAGGCCCTACCGTATATTCGGGCCTTCTTCGGCAAGACCATCGTTATCAAGTACGGCGGTCACGCCATGGTGGATCCTGCCTTAAAGGAGGCCTTTGCCCAGGATGTGGTCCTTATGAAGTATGTGGGAATAAATCCGATCATCGTCCATGGCGGAGGGCCTCAGATAAGTCGAGTCATGGAACGGATGGGTATCCGGCCGGTCTTTGTCGAAGGCCAACGGGTCACAGATGAAGAGACCATGAGTGTGGTGGAGATGGTCCTGGTTGGTACGGTAAACAAGGACATTGTCGGGCTTATAAACCGCCATGGAGGCCGAGCTGTAGGACTTTCGGGCCGGGATGGCGACCTTATTCAGGCCGAAAAGATGAAGATCTATCGCTACAGCGGCCAGGATCGTCCGCCAGAGATCATCGATATCGGCCGGGTGGGAAAGGTAAGCCGGGTGAATCCCCAGGTGCTCCAGAGTCTGGAAGAGGGGGGTTTTATCCCCGTAATTGCCCCGGTGGGTGTAGGGCCCGAAGGAGTGGCTTACAACATCAATGCTGACTTGGTCGCCGGGGCCGTAGCCGGAGAACTCTTGGCCGAAAAGGTTATCTACCTTACCGATGTTGCGGGAGTCTGTGACGAAACCGGCCGTCTGATCCCCAGCCTGAGCCTCCAGGAAGTCGAAGATCTGCTTCAGGCTGGAGTAGCCAAAGGGGGGATGATCCCCAAGCTTAAAAGTGCTCGCAAGGCCCTCACTCGAGGGGTAAAAAAGGCTCACATCATCGATGGCCGGGTGCCACACGCCCTTATCCTGGAAATCTTTACCGATCAGGGAGTGGGAACAGAGATAATTCCCTAACAAGGAAGGGCCTTCTTGAGGTCTGAAAGATCAAAATCTGGCCGAAAAAGGGGCTCAATGCCCAGGGCCTTAAGGGCATATAGCCATCCCGAAGGGGAGGGAGGTGCTTTTACCAGAAGGCGGTTAACCCCCAAGGAGGCTAAAAACTCTGCTGTTTTTATCCCTCGCTGCTTCTCTTTAGCTGCGTGAGGATTGACCACCAGTCTTTTTTCCTTAATTCTTCCCCCATTTCTGCAATCTATCCGCAGGACAAGGAAGGCCGGAGCACAGCCAAAATGGGGCAATATCTCCTTGCCCTCTTTGTCCACGGCAATGGCTAAGACTATCTCCTCCCGAGGCCGGGGTTCAAAATGAATAATTACTCGATCTATATCAGGAAAGTGATGATAAATGCGCTCTTCAATCTCGGTAACCAGCTCATGGGCCTCTTCAAGCCCCTGACAGTCAAGGACTATCTCGGCCTCAATAAGCTTGAAGCGTCCGGAACGACGACCTATAAGGCTCTTTATAGACACAACCTGGGGAAAGGCCCTGATGATGGAGACAACCTCTGAGATGGTCTTTGGATCCACCGAGGCCTCAAGGAGAACCTTGATGGAATCAATAAGGATTCCCCATCCCAGATGAAGGATTAACAAGGCTACAAAAAGGGCCGCCAGTTTGTCGGTAAACTTAAATGGAGTCAGGGTTCCCAGGAGCCCCAAAAGGATTACCCCAGAGGATAAAAGCTCACTAAAGGTGTGTTTGGCGTCGGCCTCAAGGGAGGGGCTACCTGTGGCCCGGGCCAAGCGATACTCATAGCGTGAAAAGAAAAAGGTCACCATGGCCATAATAACCACCCCAACCACGGCCAAAGGCAGGTGTTCGAGACGGTTGGGGGTATGAATCTTAAGACTTTCCTTGACGATCTCATAGGCCGCATAGAAGATAAAAAAGGCGGCTAGCAGGGCGGCTAAATTCTCCACCTTGTATAAGCCATAGGGGAAGTAACGGCTACGGCGATTAGCCAGCCGGATGCCGGCCCAAATAGTCAAAGAACAGACCACATCTGCCAGCGAATGAAGGGCATCAGCAGTAAGGGCCAGACTCCCGGTGAGTTTCCCCAGAGAATACTTGGCCAGGGCTAAAAGGAGATTGATAGAGGCGGAAACAAGGGCCAAGCGGGCCATGATCCGACTGGCGGCCTGATACTCCAGACGGGAGCCAAATACTTTTTCAGAAGCGGAAATGCCAGACAAGGTTCACCCCAGAACGGAACACTGGAAGTATTTTACCGAAAAATGACTGAAGATGATCTCTTTTTTGGCGAATTTTCCCCCTCTGAACCAATAGAAGGGCTTTTAATAACTCTAGCACCCCCGGAGCCGGCCCGCAGGGTGTTAGCTCAGCTTCCGGCACCGCGTTGGCAAAGAGAATATCAGGGGGAAATAAGATGTCTTTTTCCCTTTAAGGAGGGAATTTTGCTCTCCCTCTCTCGAGCCCTCAAGGAGGCAGAAGATCTCCAGGTCGAAACCAGGCTGGTCAACCCTCCCCTTAAGCCTTGCTTTAAATTAGCCGGCCTTAAGGTGGCCTTTAGGGCCAGCATTCCGGCAGATATATACCTTGACCCCGGCCCGGCTTTTGGTAGCGGGCATCATCCGAGCACCACCTTGGCCGCCGAGGCCCTAAAAGCTCTGGCCCCGCTTGAAGGCCGAAGTCTCCTTGATGTGGGTACAGGCACAGGGATCCTGGCCCTGATAGGGGCCAGGCTGGGGGCCTCGCCGGTAGTGGCCCTAGAGCCAGACAAAGAAGCCTTGCTCAGGGCTTACAAGAATTTCCAGAAGAATAATCTTCCTCCCCTAACCATAGCTGGCTATCTTCCGGCCGTAAAAGGAGGCTTTGATATTGTGGTGGCCAACCTCGTTCCGGCGGTTCTGACCACCGCCGCCACGGAACTAAAGGAACGTACAAAGGGGGTTTTGATCATTTCTGGCTTTCGTCAGGAGAAGATGACTGAGATGATCGGCCTATTTGAACCCTTTAAGCCCAAGTGGAGGCAATCCCTCAATGGTTGGGGTTGCTTAATACTTACCCCCTCTTAATCGAGCTCCATGCTCTTCATCTTGCGCCAGAGGGTAGTTCGGGAGATGCCAAGGATCTTGGCCGCCTCCTTCTGATTAAAACCGGTAAGATGAAGGATACTGCTGATATATTGTCGCTCGTATTCCTTAAGGGGGAGAAGCTGAGTGCTGTGGTGGCTTTTTTCAATAAGGCGGAGATCAGGAGGCAAGTCCTCTACCTCGAGCATCTTTTTATCAGAAAGGGCCACGGCCTGCTCGATAATGTTTTCAAGTTCTCGAACGTTACCCGGGAAAGAATAATTGAGCAAAGCCTTCATAAAGGCCGGCGAGACCTTCTGAACATCCTTTCGAAACTTCTTGTTGTAACGGTCAAGGAAGTAAAGAACCAGGGCTGGAATATCCTCCCGCCTTTTCCTCAAGGGAGGTACCTTTATGTTAACCACGTTAAATCGGAAATAGAGATCCTCTCGAAAGCGCCCCTTTTCAACCATCTTGCGCAGGTCCTTATTGGTGGCGGCGATGATACGAATATCCACCTCTACCGGTCGGGTACCTCCCAGGCGGTAGAATTGTCGCTCCTGGATGACCCGAAGCAGCTTTACCTGAAGCGAAAGGGGGCACTCTCCCACCTCATCTAAAAAGAGAGTCCCACCATTGGCCGCCTCTAGAAGACCGATCTTGGTGCTGATGGCCCCGGTGAAGGCCTCCTTTTCATGACCAAAGAGATCATTAGCCGCCAGGTCCTCGGCCAAGGCCCCACAGTTAAAGGCCACAAAGGGATTCTCCTTGCGGGGGCTTAAACGATGAATGGCCCGGGCAATAAGCTCTTTGCCCGTGCCTGACTCCCCCTCAATAAGAACGTTACAATCCAGCGGAGCCACCTTAAGGATGGTTTCAAAAACCTGCCGCATGGCTGGAGTATCACCAATGATGCCAGCAAAACGCTTGCGGCGCCGCAGATTAAGTCGCTCTTCACAGGTCTCAAGCCCGGAAGATTCTCGAAGAGCTTTCTCTATAAGCTCCTTGAGTTGTGGCAGGTGAAAGGGCTTAGGTAAGTAGTAATAGGCCCCTTTTTTAGTGGCCTCCACAGCCCCAGAAATGGAGGCATAACCGGTGATAAGGATTATAGGCAGAGCAGCACAGACGTTTTTAATCTCCTCAAGGAGGAGCATCCCGTCAATATCCTTGAGCTTGATGTCAGAGATGACCAGATGACAGAGATTATCCTCGATATATTTAAGGCCCTTCACCCCCTCGGTGAAGGTCTCCACCTCATAGCCCCAGCCAGACAGAGCCGTCTTTAAACGACGACAGGTCATAGCGTCGTCGTCAATTACCACTATCCGGACAGAAGTCTCCTTCTTCTCGACCATGGCCTGGTGACAGTTTTGTTCCTTTTTGGACAATGTTTTTTACATACAAAAATTATTCCCACAAGGGCAAGACTATCTTAAAGGTGGTCCCTTGGCCAGGACGACTATCAACCAGAATATCGCCCTTGTGTTTTTTAACAATACTATAGGAAACAGAAAGACCCAAACCGGTACCTTTTTCTTTGGTGGTAAAGAAGGGGTCAAATATCTTCTTTCGGACCTCCTCCGGAATACCCGGACCGGTATCGGAAATCTCAATCACTCCCTGGGAGTTCTCTTGATAAAGGCGGACAGTCAACCGACCACCATTTTCCATAGCCTGAATGGCATTAACAATGATGTTCACCAAAACCTGCTGGAGCTGATTAAAGTTGCCCAGAATAGTTAGAGATTTTTCGGGTATTTCAGTCTCTAGCTCTACCCCGGCCATCTTGATCTGGTTGGCCATGATCCGCAAAGACTCTTCCACCAAGCGATTAAGGTTCACCGGCTCCATCTGGAACTGCTTTTTAGAACGAGAGAACTCCAGCAAATGGCCGACAATCTCCTTGGCCCTTTCTCCCTCGTTATAAATATCCTGAAGCATTTCCAGGAGTTCCTCTTTACTGAGACTGTCAAGGTTTTCCATAATTACTTCTGTAGTCAGAAAGATATTGTTTAAAGGGTTGTTTATCTCGTGAGCGATACCGGAAAGGGCCGTGCCGATGGCCGCCATTTTGGTAGCCTGTATGAGTTGCTCCTGTTTGGCCTCAATAGCCTCAAGCATTTTGTTTAAGGCATCTATGAGCTGATCACACTCCTGGCAACGAACAAAAAAACCCTCACACTTGGGAATATGGCGAAGGTTGCCAGCGGAGATCTCCCTGGCCCTTAAGGTCACATACTCAATGGGTTCCAGGATCCATTTGGACATAAAATAGGCCGTAAAGGCAATGACCACCAAAACAATAAGAAAAATGATAATGGGTACGGAGGAATAAAACTGAATATCTTCGTTGAGCTTGGTGATAGCCACCGCTCTGATGTTCTCAAATAGATTGGTGATCTTTCTTCCCTCTCTTCTGATCTCCCGTTCCAGCTTTTTGTTGTTCTCTCCCTTCTCTAGGAGACTGGTGATCAAGGTGTCGTATCTTTTCAGAAGATAGTCCAGTTTTATGAGGGAATCCTTTATACCCAGCTTGGCAAATTCATCAGAATGGGCCTTAAGCTCCCACTCGACCTCTACCAGGTAATCCAGGGCGTAAATGAGATCGGCCTTATTACGATAAAGAAGGTAGGTCTTCTCGTAGCGACGGATCTCTAAAATCTGACGATCTATCTTATCAAAAAGGCTCATGTAATAGACCTTCTGGTCTATCTTCCGGATGGCTCCATAGCTGGCCAAAACCACCAAAAGCATTAGACCGTAGAGGGTGATAACAATGAGGATGATTTTCTTCTTGATGCTCGTGGGAACCAGGGCCTCCCAGAGAGAGGATAGGGCCCTGGTTCCCTTTTTATCGTTGGACAATCGTGTAGTCCTCCTTCAGGAAGGCCTCGATATATCTTTTAACTGCGGCCTCATCGGTGGCCGCCATATCCATCTGGCGAACATAGGCCATTAGCCGGCCAAGCTGATCCAGGGCCTCTTCAGTCTCCACCAGGCTTGTCCCTCGGATGACGGCTGTAATCCGATCCCCTTTTACTTTTACCCGGAACCCCAGATGGGAGAGGATTTCCTTGAGCACAGTCACCCGGCGCAATCGGCCTTCAAGACCAGCCCCTCCACCTTGAAAACGGAAGGCTACATAGTTACTGACAACCGCCTGTTGACTACAAAAGGAATCCACCACGGCAAAGTGATAGGCTAGGTGACTATGAAAGTTTAGATAATCCCGACTGATAAGGGCATAGGCCTTGCCGCTCATATCTTCGGTTCGGACGAAAGACCGAGAGACCACGGAGACAAACCCTCCCAGATCAAAGGTTACTGGTCCAGCCCAGCTAATTCCTTCATGGGTCATACCCCGCCATAGAGCCAAAAAGGGCAAAGAACGAATATCTTCAATGGTGATCTCTCTTCTAAAGACAGCTCTAGGATCGAGCCCCCCCTCCAAATCAATAACATAAAAGATCATGGGAATTCTGGGGGAGCGAAGAATATGGGCCACATTGGTTTTGGCCCCAGCGCCCATCTCAAACATCTCCCGAAGGGACATCTCATGGACAAAACGGACAATGTCATGAATGGTCCGGATCCGAGACGGAGGAAGACTCCCGTCTTCTGGAATCTCCTCCAGGGTAAGAGGGAGGATAAGATCAAAAAGCCGCTTGAGCTCCCCTTCTCCGGTGGTCTGAGACGGTCGGCTAATTAAGGCCAGCTCTTTACGGGCCTTAAGAACCTCCTCCACTACCCCCTCAAAGATCTCTCCCCTTAGGGCATCCAAGGTCACCATCTGGCCATTGCGAAAGTCATCTAGGCTGGCCCCGGTAAGGACCACGGCCGGAATTTCAAATTCCCTCAGAATAGTGGCCAGATGGGTCGTCGGACTTCCCCTTAAGGCAATGAGACCGGCCATCCGGGGGACAAACTTGGCCAGATCTGGATCCATGTTGGGGACAACGGCAATGGCTCCAGGAGGCAGGTGGGAAAGATCTTCCGGTTGTCTCACCAGATAGATGGCTCCAGCGGCCACCCCGGCAGAGACCGGCTGGCCCCTAAAAAGGGGCTTGACCGCAACAGATGAACTCAGAGAAACGGCAGCTCGGGCTTTGAGATCTCGAGTTTGCAGAAGATAAAGCCAGCCCCGTTCATCAAAACACCACTCAATATCTTGAGGGCTACCAAAGTGTTCCTCAAGGGCCAGGGCCATCTGATAGAGGCGCCGAAGGGCCTCCGCGTCTAGGCTGGGACGATCCCTCAGCTCCCCAGGAACAGGGACTTCTTCCAGGCCGCCTCCTTCCTTGGCCACGGCCATGATGTTTTTGGTGGAGATCCTTTGTTCTTTGAGACGGCCTGTTTCCCGGTCGAGGATGAAGACATCTGGATGGATATCTCCCCCCACGGCCAGTTTGCCCAACCCCCACAGGGAGGAAATAAGCATTTCTCCTGCCGTAGGGCGGGAGGGATTAAAGGTATAAAGAACCCCAGAGACCCGGGCCGGAATCATTTCCAAAATGAGGACAGCCATCATGGCCCCGGTGAGGCGGAGACCCTTGGCCAATTTATAAAAAAGGGCCCTTTCATCATAGAGACTGGCCAATACCTCCAAATAGGACCGGGGCACCTGGCAAGAAGGAATATTTAGTCGAGAGACAAATTGACCGGCAAAGGATTCCTGACCATCCTCGCCCAGGGCACTTGATCTTACCGCCCAATAAGGGGCCCCCACCTGGGCCAAAGCCTGCTCCATAGCCACCAGTAGATCCTCCGGGATCTCCGCGGCCAAAATGGCCTCCCTTATCTCGGCAGAGGCCTGCCGCACTCGCTCTGGAACGCCGATATTAAGACCAGAGAGTCTCTCCTGGATAAAAGACTCAAGTTGGTTCTCTAGCAACAGCCTTTGGAATCCCCTTATCCCGACGACAAACCCCTCAGGGGTGGTTAGCCCCAGGTGGTTTCTGGCCTCAGCCAGAGCCGCAGCTTTGGCCCCTGTCTCCAGAGAGAATTTCAAGTCGAACTCTTTCAAGAGATAGACATATCTTTGCGGCGCCCTCTCCTTTAAGCCCTCAAGGGCCTCCATCAGCTGATCGTTGAGGGCCTCAAAGGTATCATACAGCCAAGGATATTTTTGGCCGGAAAGACTGTTTAGGGCCTCAATAAAGACCAAAACGTGATCCAGGAGAAGTTCTACTCGAGAGACTAGGTAATCCTGGCTGGCGGTAGCAAGGGAGGCCTTATCTGAAAGCTCGGCCATAATATCAAGAATGCGATCGTTTTCAGAAATAATTCTTTTAAAATCAGCATAACGCCTCTTGAGGTTCCCGCTATCACGCAGCAGGGCCCTAACAAACTCGGGATCATACCCTGAACCTCTCTCCTGCCCTCCCAGCAGGGCCCGGAGTCTTTTTAACCCTGACTCCCATATCTTCGTCCAAGCCATTAGCTACCGGAGCGATCCTCCTTTTCCAGTTCGGCCAGGGCCCGAAAAACAGCCTTTTTGAGGTCGTCAAGACGAAAGGGCTTGGGGATAAAGTCAAAAACCCCTCCCTGAAAGGCCTTACGGGCGCTGTCAGCATCGGCATAGCCGGTAATAACAATAACTTTGGCCCGCGGGTTAAGGTTTTTGGCCTTCTCAAAGACCTCCAGGCCATCTATGTCCATCTTCAGGTCAGTAACGACGATATCAAAGGGCTCTGCCTCCAAACGCTTCAGGGCCTCGCGTCCACTGGTGAAGACCTCAACCTCATAGCCCAGCTTCTCAAAGACCAATCGTAATCTCTTCCCCACGATGGGTTCATCATCGATAATCATCAACCTATAGTTTCTTTCTGTCTTTTCCATCTAAAAGCTCCTCTGATGGACGAAAGAGATCATATTCTCCCCTCAGAAACCTCTGGTAGGCCTCCTCGACGATAAGGTCATTTTCCATAAGGACATCAAGTTGCCGAGTAAAGCCAATAAGACGGCCGATCATCTTTAGAAGATCCATAAGTTCTTCTTTGGGCACATTGGCCAAGCGGGCCACCAAGAGGTCTCCCTTGGTAACGACATTAAAGTCATAATAGGTAAGGATCTTGGCAATCAGCTGAATGCGGCGGCCACGCTTTACCACATCGGCGGCTCCACCAATGAACCGGAAGTAGATGTGATTCTCCCGTACGGTAGGCGAACAATAGGTATCCAGAATATTGAAGTGATAGCCGAATCGCAGACTAAGATTAAGATAGTATGTGGAGATCACGGCAATGTTGTCTCCCACGTAGCGTGGAGTCTCCGGGGTCTTCAACATACTGGAGAGAAAATCCCGCATCTTCATCTGCACGGCCTGAGTCTGCCAGACCCCGGGCTCCAGCATTCCCTCAAGCACTGCCCGGAAGGGAAGGCACTCAATATCCTCAAGAGATACGGCTTCTTTGGGGCCCGCCTCCGCCTTTAGCCCACCCCCAAGATCTATAACCAGGATTCCCGTAGGAATGCCAATTTCCAGCTTCTTAGTCAGACTTTTATCCAAAAGGGTGGCCTCTTCCCGGCCCACATTAATGAGCTCCTGAACGGCCTTTTCATGACAGAATCGCAAAAGGTCGTGGAAGGTCTTGCAGGCCTCCGGGCTGAAGTCTCGCACTAGAGGATCAATGAGGTTAAGTGGAGCTACATGACGAAGAATCTTTTTGAGGAGTCGAAACTCTTTGGTCTCTAAAAGATCAAGCTGACTGGCGGCCTGGAATTTAAGCAGTTCCTCTACCCGGCCTCGATAGACACAATGATCGTCGGCATCCACGGTGATAATCTCTCCCGGTTTAAGTCTCTTGGTAATATCTCCCATGCCCACGATGGCCGGAATACGGAACTCCCGACACAGGGTAGCCATATGACTTGTAGGAGAACCGATATCAGTAAGGATGGCCGCTACTTTGGGCATTACCCGGACAAAATGGGAGGAGTCTCGCCGGGCCACCAAGACTGCTCCTTCTGGAAAGCGGTCCAGATCTTCCTGACGCTCGACTAAAAAGACTGGACCAGAGGCTATTCCTCCCTGAGCCACCTCACCCCGGCCTTCAACGATAATTTCATATTTTTCCCGGAGCCCGGGAAGATTCTTTACCTCCAAAATCTTCTGGTCAAAACGAAGCGGCCGGCTCTGAAGCAAATAGAGTCGTCCGTCCTGGCCAATGGCCCATTCCACGTCTTGAGGGCGCTTAAAATATCTTTCTAAAGTCAGGGCCAAGCGGGCCAGGGCGCGAATTTCATCTTCAGTGAGAGAGGGACGCTGACGCAGCTCAGCCGGCACCTGTCTTTCTTCAATGCCTTCTTGGGCCGGCAGAAGACAGCGTTCTTTATCAGCTACCTCCTGAGAGAGAATCTGATCCGGATCCTCCCGGGAGACCAGAAACCGATCTGCTGGCAGGCGCCCCTCAACTACCGCCACCCCCAGCCCCCAGGTGGAAGAGATAAGAATGGTTTCCAGGCGGGGATCCCGGGGGTTTAAGGTGTACATAACCCCGCTGGCCTTAGGTACAATGAGTTCCAGACACCCGACGGCCATGGCCATATCGGTCAACTGGATGTTTGAACGGCGAGCGTAGGCCACAGCCCGAGGGCTAAAGAGACTGGCTATTACTCTCCTGTAGGCCTGCGAGAGGGCTGAAAGCTCTGGAGGGACGTTGACTACCGTCTCAAATTGGCCGGCAAAAGAAAAATCTAGATCCTCCTCCTGGGCACTGCTTCTGACCACCAAAGGTCTTTTGCCCCGCTGGTGACGATAGGCCTCAAGAGCCCCTTCCAAGGCTCGAGAGAGGGCCGGAGGAAGACGGCCGGAGACGATGGCCTCTACCAGAGCCTGACGTCGAGCCTCAATTTCCACCTCCTGCCCCCGAGAAAGGCTCTCTTTAAAGGCCTTTAAGCGCTCATCCAGGGCATTCTCTTTAATAAAGTGCCGATAGGCTGTGGCCGTGATCACAAAACCCTCGGGAATTCGCAGGCCCAAATACTTCTTCAGCTCGGCCAAATGGGCCATCTTTCCCCCAACGGCGTCGATCATCTCCGGGCCAACCTCTTCAAGGGGAAAAACCAGAGGGGTCTCCTCCTCCCGGCCCTCGAGAAGGGCCCTGATACGACCGTCTATCCGCTCAAAGATCTCATAAAGTTGACTGTAACAATTATTGCAGAGCATGTTCAGGCTATGGATGGAATGAAAAACAGCCCCGGAGAGCTCTTCGGTAGCCTGGCGGATATAGGCCATGTCAAAAATGTAGTCTCCGCTGAGCTTATCGCCCATGTCGGCCATTATTTCCAGAGCCCGGGTGTTAGAGTCGATTATTTCTCGGAAGCGGGAAAAGACGACCCGAATAGGCAAACGTTCCTTGGCCGGTCCTTTAGGACGGAAAAAGGCACTTATACGCTCTAAAAGGCCCATAGAACCTCAAAGGATCCCTGGTGGGGGGATACCGCCCCCCACCAGGACCTAAGTTAGAGAACATCTTAATCGTTCAAACTGGTGCGCGCCACTAGTGCGCACCCCCCTTGCCTCCAAAGATAACTCCAACTCCGATTCCCGCGGCTACGGCAATGACGATGGCGATAATGCCATAGAGAGGTGCCTTCTCGAAGGCCAGATCAGATATGGTCTTCAGAAGACCGACCTTCTCTACCTTGATCTGCTTTTCACAAGAATCTACCACTTTTCCATCCTGAACGGCAAAGACTCTGACCGTGTAGGTTCCTGGAGGGGCCTGATAGGGCCAGTTAACTTGGAGGCTATAACCAGAGGTAAGATCTCCACTTTCTACCTTAATACTACCGATGATCTCCCGATAGAGCCGCCCCTTTTCCTTGAATTTGATAAATTCCCTGAACCAGCGCTCTCTCTCCGGACCAGGATCTGGTTCAATGCGGACTTTTGCAGCCAGAGAATCGTAGCCGATACCATATTTGGCCCGTTCGCTGGCTTCGACCAGCTCCGAGACCGGCTTAGGGGTAAAGACCATGTATACCATGGGAACAGGCTCATAGGTGATTTCGCCCACGTTCATCCAGAAGAGCCCCTTTACCTTTCCCTTGCGTCTCAGGGTTATCTTATGGGCCTCATCCTGAATAAGGATTACGAACTGGACATTTTTGTCGGCATGCCCGTAAAGCTTAATGGTTGTGCCGTTGTAAAAGAAAGTAATGGGCACATAGTTTGGTTCAACCTCACAAGAGACCACCGCCTCGGCCGAGGCCGCTGCTCCCAGAATAATAAGCGTGATCAAAAAGATAAAAAGCTTTTCCTTCATTGCTTAATGCCCTCCTTTGTAAGCAAGTAGTACGCTGGGTTCGAGAACGAGGCTGAGGAGCATCTTTACCGTGACTGCCAGGACGATAATAGCCAGAAGGATCTTCAGCTGATCGCCTTTCAAACGCCGACCAATTACCGCCCCAATCTGGGCCCCGAAGGTGGACCCCAGGAGAAGAAGGATGGCCAGGATAAAGTCCACAGTATGGTTGGTGTAGGCCTGAAGAAAGGTGACCTCCATACAGGTAAACATGATCTGGAAGAGGCTGGTACCCACTACCACATGCATGGGCATCCGCAAAAGGTAAAGCATCACCGGGACCATAAGAAAGCCTCCCCCGACCCCCATAATGGCCGCCAAGATACCCACGAAGGCCCCCAGGGCTACAGGAAGAATGGCCGAGTGGGTAACCCCGGACTTCTCAAAATGGATCTGAAAGGGCAAACGAGAGATGAAACGTCTCTTGGCCGATGGGGCCTTTGATGCAGTGGCTGTGGCCGCTCCGGGGTTGTTGCCGGAAGACTTTTTAAGGGCCATCAGGCTCTCCACAAACATAAAGCCCCCCACCAGGCCCAACATGATCACGTAGGTGATTTTGATAAGGAAGTCGGCATTACCCATGGCCCTTAGGACTTTGATGATGTGGACTCCAATGGCTCCCCCAGTAAAGCCACCAATCAACAAAAGGAGGCCCATTTTGAAATCCACATTGCCCAGACGCCAGTGAGCAATGGTCCCTGAGGCCGAAGCAGCCACAATCTGGTTGGCGTCGGTAGCCGCGGCTACGGTAGGAGGAATGCCGATCATAATCAGCAGCGGGGTCATTAGGAACCCCCCTCCTACACCAAAGAGACCGGAAAGCAAACCTACCAACAGCCCCAAACCAACTACCAAAAAGATGTTCACGCTGGTAAGCGCAATAGGTAGATAAAGATGCATTTTTAAAACCCCTCCTGATTTGATTTTTTAATCTTGAAAGTACCGCTCTACAAACTCGAGGCCTTCGGGATCATTGGGAGTGGCCACTACCAGGAAGCGAAGGCTGGGATAATACCAGTCAGAATCGGCCTTCAGTTTGGTCTCCACAGCCCGAAGCCAGGCCTCAGCCGAGGCGATCTCCTTCTTGTCAGAGACTCCGACCACTACCTGAAAGGCCTTCTTCTGCTTGAGGATATCCATAAGCGAGGCCTCAAGGCCCTCTCGCGAAACAGTATAGAAGTCAAAATCTACCCCTTCACTCCGGGCCTTATTGCGAATGGCCACAAAGGTCCGGTAAATCTCTGGGGACAACTCCATGTCTCCGTCAAGAAGGGCATAGACCTCGGCCGCCTCCCTCTTAGCTGCCTGAATGGCCAGAAAGGAACTCCATTTGATCAACGAAGGCCCCATAATGAGCAAGACAATTCCCTTGGCCATGAACACTCCTCAGCGTAGATTCACCGTCGCCTAAGCAAAGAGGGGGCCAATTTTTGAACTAACGCTCCAAACAGGTGTTAGGAGACACAAAAATTTCATAGACAATCCGGTTGTTTCAAGGTGAAAAAAGACACAAACTTTCCTGCCAGTAGGTTTCAAACTGAAACCAGAGTTTAGGCCTTAATCTCCAAACCAATAAGAATTTCATTAAAAATTTTTATGAGATATAAAAAAATTTTAAAAAATGAGGAATTTTGATTGTTTAGGATATAATTGAAAAAATTTTGTTAATTTTTTGCTATTTACTTAAGCCAACATTGCCGAGCCGACATATTCTTGCAGAAAGATATGATTCTCTTTCAGACCTGTCTTCCTTGAAAGGAGGGCTTTTCTCTGGTAGCCGCCTTTAGTATCTGGGCCAGAGCAGGAAGGACTATCGAGAAGATATGGAATTTTTAAGACGCCTTAAAAAAATCTTTCAACCTGAAAGAGAACGGCCGGTCATTGACCTCCAGGAATTCTTTTTTCAGGACCGACTAACGCTTCTTGATGGACTCATCGAAGAGGTTGAAGTGGGAATCAAGGCCATGGAAGATCTGCTGGGAAACAATCAGCCCCTAGCTCCCAAGAAAGTTCGTCATCTCTATCGCTGTCTGCGCCGGAGGATGATCGAAATCCTGAATGAGTTTTTCTCTCTTACCGAAGGGAAACATCTTCTTCTGGCCGAAAGGTTTGAGGAAATCTGCAGCCGTATAGAGGCCGTCATTGAGGGAAGGCCTCCAAGGGGCCAGCGGCTGATTATTCCCCTTAGCTCCTTAGACCTTGAAGACTCTTCCTGGGCCGGAGCCTCCTTGGCCGCCTTGGCCGAGGTTAAAAATTATCTCCGTTTTCCAGTCACCGACGGCCTTCTCTTCACCAGGGAGGCCTTCTCTTGTTTGCTCCGTGAAAATGATCTCGAAGAGGAGTGGCTTAGGCTGGAAGGTAGTCTGGGGCAGGAAGAGGGCCTAAAAATGGCTACTGAAATCCGCCAGAAGATAGAAGCGGCGTCCTTTCCTGTCCGCCTGGAAGAGGCGTTAAAAAAATCTCTCGGCCATAAAGAGGAAGGAAAGTTCCAGAAATCTCTCAGCCTAGAAGTTTCTCTTTCTTTCCCGGAAGTAAAAAAAAGGATTACCGGCGTCTCTCCAGAGGCAAAGGCTATACTTGAGGCCTATCGAAGCCTCATCTTGACCTTACTGACTGATCAGCGTCTCCTTTTAACAGAAGATCATCTTGGGGGGTTACGTCCGATAGTTATAGCCGGAGAAACGGTAGCCCCCAGTCTCAGCGGCTGGCTTTCCATATCATCTGAGGAGCTAAGCATCCAGTTTGATGCCCCCTCTATTAAAATAGTTTTTGACCCCCAACCTCCATTTAAGAGCCGAGAGGCCCTACCAGAGGCCTTTCTCGGCCCCGAGGAGATTACCCAGCTGGCCCTGTTGGCTAACAGGGCGGCCAATTACCTGGAACAAAGCCTTAAGATGCGATGGCTTAAGGTAAGGGGAGGAGAGTTCCTCATCTCGCAATTATACCTCCAAGGAGAGAGTTTCGGGGGAAGGATTCCGGCAACAGCCCTTTTCCGGGCTGGCAGTCCCGGTCTTGTAAGTGGCCCTCTCCAGGACGAATCCTCTAAAGAAGAGGGGGGAGAAGGAATTCTCCTGATTAACAACGACAGCCACCGGCCGGTCCATCCGGCTCTAGGAATTCTGGCCCGAGAGGGCAACCCAGCCAGCTTTCTGGCCTCTGTCTGTCGTCAGAAAAAGATACCGTTTCTTGTTCTGGATCCTAAAGACGAAATTCCCGCGGGTAATCTCACCCTGGATGCCAATGAGGGACGAATTGCCCCCGGAGGTTGGATAATGAACCCAGAGCCCCCTCTCCACTGCCGCTGGCAACAAAACGCTCCTCGCCGTATCCTTCGGAGGATGTTAAATCATATCGGCTCCATGTCTTTTCCCCCTCCGGTTCATGCATCTGAGCCCAGAGATTGCCAAACCATTGTTGATTTACTGGTCTTCATAAAAGACCGTGTACCAATCTCAAAATAGATGAAAGACTCTCTCTGGCAGAAGGTAAAAGACTGGCTTTTTAGCAAAGAAGAAAAGAGTCCTCCAGAGGAAGGGCAACTGGCCCGTCTCTTTCTTGGAGGCGGATCTCCGGGGCTCAAACGAAGAAATATAGCCCTTATGGACTTTTTGGAGACCAGGCTGCTTTCCCTTCAGGTATTAGAAGAGATTCGCTTTCGTCTCAGCCGAGGGACAAAGCCGGGGTGGCTAAAGTCCCGTTTTGAAGACCTTATCTTTGAGCTTAAAAACAATGTCCGTATCCTCAACGATCTTACAGAAAATCGATATGCCTGGCTTTTTGCCCACATTGAGGAGATTCAGAAGCAAATCAGCACTATAGAAGAGGAGCGGGGGAGAATCCTTCCCTTAAGCAGTCTTGACCTTACAGCTGCCGAAGTCATTGGTCGACCTCTGGCCGAGTTAGCTGAGGCCAGAGCCCTCGGTCTTCCTGTCCCTCGGGGAGTAGTGATCATCCCTGAAACGGGCCCCATGGGGCTTAATCATCAAGAATTAGAAGAGATCCTCTCTAACCAGGACCACGGCCTCTGGCAGGAAAGGCTTGGCCGACTTTTCGGCCCAGAGCTTGCTTCAGTCCCAGAGATACTAGAGGCCAACAAAGCCATATTTCTGGCCTTTGGTCACCAGGAACAGGGGCTCTTGGGCCTGGCCGCTACCGAGAACCCGGGGCAAGATAGCCTTCAGAGGACCTGTGGCCTGGCCCTTTTGGCGGCCCTTGAGAAAAGGGCCTACCTCGGTCTTCCCAGGGCCTTCTTTCTCCCCTGTCTGGTCGTCGCCAAGACAAAGGTCATTGCCTCGGGGGTTTTTTACTCCCTGGACCCCCGCTTTCCGGGTGAAAATTTGGCCCTGGCTGTGGCCTTCTGGGGAGTTGGAGGGATCATTGAAGCCGGTGGTGGGGCTGATGTCTTCCTTATTGATCGCCACCAGAAAAAAATCATCTCTGGAATGAGTGGGTCAAGGAAAAAAGGCCTCTTTTTAGTATCAGAAGGCCTTCCGGAAGAAAAAAGTCTTTCCCCGGAGCTCCAGAGACTATCACCTCTTGAAGACAGACACCTGCTCCGGCTCTGGGAATATGGCCAGCTCCTTGAGGCCCATTTCGAAGGCCCCCGGGAAATTCGCTGGCTTCTGGAAGAAGGAGGTCGTCTCAGGCTGGTGGGTATCTTTCCCCTTAAGGTCTCTCCACCGAGGCTTCTGGAATCCGAAGCCGTCTTAGAGGCCGAAGTCAGACCCATAGGGCCGGGATCTCTGGCTGGAACCTTCAATCAACGGTCGGAGACCGAATCCCCGCTGGAGATCAAGCCGGAGGCCCTTGGTCTGCCCCCAGATCTGATAGAAGATCAGACTCTGATCAGCCTAGACACCGAAAGAGGACGGCTTTATCGGGGCTGGAAACGCTCTTTGCTCAAGACCAAAAACCCTCCCCTTCCGGATAAATGGCGGTTCCTGTTTGAAATTCACATTCCTTTAATCCTGGGAGCCGAAGATCCTTTGGTAGCCGTTGAAGCCGAGGAGATCATTGGTCCGGCAGACATCCTTCACCTGGGTTTGGAAGCCGTCTTCTGGGAAAGCTTCCATAGCCCTGAGGCCCTTAGTCTTACCCATCTCCTTCGAGATCCCCGGGTACCTCTTTCCTTTTATTTCCTTAACCTGGGACGGGGCCTTTCTTCTTTAGCCGCCTTTCGACGAGAGATAACCATCTCTGATATTCTCTGCCGGCCCTTTCTGGACCTCTGGCGGGGGATGACCCATGAGGGAGTCAGCTGGTCAGGACCAGTAGAATTTCACCTGGGGGGCTTTCTCTCGGTGCTCTCTCGCTCCTTTGTCCATCGTGATGTTACCCAGGAGGGCGGACGGGGGTTTGGTATCCTCCTGCCTGATTATCTCTTTCTTCGCTGTCGGATGGCCTATCATCTTCTGGCGGTAGAGGTCCGAAAGACCGAATTCCCGAGCCACAACTATCTCTTTTTCCGATTCGGCGGAGGAGGAGCCGGAGCTGAAGGACGGATCCAGCGTTCTCTGCTCCTGGTGGATATTCTTCGAGAGCTGGACTTCCGGGTGGAAACCAAGGCCGACGCTGTCTTTGCTGCCTTTATCGAGGGGAGGGAGGAGGAGATTGCCGAGCGGCTGGATCAACTCGGACGTCTTATGGGATTCACCCGTCAACTTGATATGCCCCTTCAGGATGAGGCCACCAGGAAACGATACGTAAAAGCCTTCTTTGAGGGCCACTACTCCCTTCTGGAAGAGCCACCAGATAGCCCCAAATAGAAACTAAGCTATCTCCCCGACCTGGGACATCAGTCTGAGAAAGAGCGAAAGAAGAGGTTCCGGAGGGTCTTTTTGATAAAGACGGCGATAAAACTCCACAAAAAGATCCCGATCGGTAAGGCCTCTGGTATCCGAAGGGCCCAGTTGAGCCTCAGATGGCTGAGGCGGGGCAAAACGAAGCCCTAAGAGCCGACCGGAGAAGGCCTTTTTGAGTCTTTCGATAGTCTCCGGACCACTGGGGGGTCGAGAAATCTCCAGGAAAACCAGCTCCTTGGGCCTGTCTTCAGCCAGAAGTAAGGCCTCATCCGGAGTCTCTGCCGTCACCACGGCCACTGACTTCGGCCGGGTAATGGGAATGGCCTCAAGCCGCGGCTCTCCCTCATCTGGCAATTCAATGAGAGAGAAAAACTTTTTTGAACGTCGGCGGGCCTCCTGGCGGGAAAAAGGAAAGATAGAACCACTATAGCAGGCGTCTCGGAAACGCTGGTAGCCATGAAGGTGCCCCAAGGCCATAATCCTGGCCGGAGGGAGCAACTCCCGGGGAAGGACTGCCAGATCACCCAGGATCTGCCGTTCCGAGCCGGCCAGCTCCCCTCGCTCAAGAAAGATATGCCCCAGGAGAACATCCACCTCCCCCAGGGGCAGGTAGGCGGCCAGGGACCGGAGCCGATTGGTCAGGCTACCCTCCCCCGAAAGCCTTACCTCCGAAGGGTAGGGCAGGAGAAAGAGGGTCAGCGCGCCCTGAGGGAAATCAATCTTTAATTGAGGGCCTCGCACCACGAGCCTGAAGTTTCTGGTCTGGTGCTCCCAGGCCTCTAGCTCCCCCGGCCGGCCGGCCATAACTACCCCTTGGTTCAGGGTAAAGCCCCGGGCCGAGGTGAGAAGATCCGGAGAGTCATGATTGCCGGCGATAACCACCACTGGCCGCTTCCCTCCCTCGGAAAGCTCCGCCAAGGTGTCATAGAAGAGGCGCTGGGCCGTCGCCGGGGGCAGATAGTGGTCAAAGATATCTCCGGCCACTACCACCAAATGGAAGTCCTCGGCCTGGACAAGCTCAACCAGTTCCTGAAGGGCTGCTTCCTGTTCTTCAAGGAGGGAAAAATCTGTTCCTTCGAAGGTCTTGCCAAGATGCCAGTCTGAGGTATGAAGGACCCGGATCACGGTCTCTTATTTACTCTGAAAAAGGGCCTTTAAAAAGCCGGGGAAAGCAGGATCTATGTCTTTCCCCGGCTCCCTTATATAACCAGAAGCTAAGAAGCAGAAGCCAAAAAGACTATCTCTTCCAGACCCAATCTCCCTTCAGTTCCAGAGAAAGGTCTTTCTCAAACCAGAGGACTTCATTGCCATCAAAGCCGCCAAAGGGAAGATACCATAGCCTTACCCGGGTATTTAGTCTTTTGGTCTTAAGGATTCTATCCACGAAGCGGCCATCTTTAACCATATCCTGATAGGGAAAGGTGATCTCAAAGCTCTGGTGGATCGTCTTTCCGGGAGGCAGGCTGGTCTCGCGAACCAGACCACATTTTTCGTAAGGTCCTCGGCCCATCTCTGCCCCCCGGCACATCCTGCCTGGATGGGGCATGTAAATTACCGAATTTCGATAGACTTCTTCTCCCTCAGGGGTTGTGGCGGTCACCTCCAGGACCACCCGGTTGGGGGTAGGTCAGCCATCGGGGATGGCATGACCAGCCCGGTTAGTAAGGGCCACTCTGATCACCCCCAGAGGTATGACCCCTTCGGCCTTGCTTTTACGCCAGTAGTAAGCCAGACCATCCACCTCTATGGCCACAGCCTGTTGGTACATGGCCGGATCCCTGTAGGACTGAATATCATGGCCTTTGCCGGAGCGACGCATATGACAGTCTTGGCAGGTTTCATGACCACCTTCAGCAACATAGGCAAAAAGGTAGCTACCATAGAGGGTGGCGCACTGAGTGGGATTATCCAATTCCAGATTGGGCCCCAGGCCATGACACTGGCCGCAGAGGATAGACTCTCCCATTATGGGGCTCTTTTTGAGAAGGGGATATGTCTCATCCTCATGAGAACCAACCTTGTCGCCATAGACAGCCTTAGGATCTGGCGGCCCGTCCACCCATTTGTGGGTGATAGCCTTAAGGTTGTGACAGACGAGACAGCCGATGTTGAGGCTTTTCAAACGGGCCTCGGCCTCCTCATCGTCGTCCTCATACCAGGCATAAAGGTTCTCCACCAACTCCTGGGCAACCTGATCACTGGCCTGGGCTAGCTGGGGCAGATGACATTTAGCGCATCCCATGAGATGTTTTATACGCACGTCCTCCGGTTCTTTGACCCCGGAATAGGGCCAGCGTTTAAGTCCTTTTTCAATGGTGGTTATCAGGGTGGCCGAAGTCCTCCCCAGACGACCGAAGATGGAACGGGCGTGCATGGATTTTTGCCACTCTTCATAGATCTCTTGATGACATTCTTTGCAGGAGGAAGAATCATAGCGCTTAATCAGCTCTTGGAGACTGTCTATCTGGGCCGCCCTACTGGAGGCGCCGAGCCCGGAGAGAAAACAAAAGGAGAGAAGTAGCAAGGCAAAAGATTTCATAACCCCCTCCCCTAAAAATTAAAATTTTAAGAATTTTAGGAAATTTTAGTTTCCTATAGAGATTAAAGACACACCTTGCATCAGGAGTCAAGGATTTTCTGTTTCAAAATGAAGCACGGGAATCGCCTTGATCTTTGAAATGGAGACAGCTAGTCTTTGGGCCGTGAAGCAGTGGCTCAACTATCTCGCAGATCAGGCCCGTCTGCGGCATTTCCTCAGGGAATCTGGCCTGCCCCCTCTCATCGCCCGGATACTCTTTCATCGAGGCATAGGGAAGGCCGCTGAAGCCAGAGAAGCCCTCTTCCCCAATCTATCTCGACTCCATGACCCCTTCCTTATGGCTGACATGGACCGGGCTGTGGCTCGAATTATCCTGGCCATCTCCCGCAGGGAAAAGATTCTCATCTATGGGGACTATGACGCCGATGGAGTTACAGCCACGGCCCTCCTTTGGCACTTCTTCAGGCGTTTAGGTCATCCGGTAGAGGTCTTCTTTCCTCACCGAGAAGAAGACGGTTACGGCTTTCACGCCCACCTCATCAGCCGTCTTAAGGAAACCGGAGCCCGGTTAGTCATTACGGTTGATTGCGGTATAACCGCTCATGAGGCCACCGCCTTGGCCCGAGAGGCGGGCATGGAGGTTATCATCACCGATCATCATCAGGTGCCCACAGAACTTCCTCCGGCCTTGGCGGTAGTCAACCCCCAGAGAAGAGACTGTCGCTATCCCGAAAAAAACCTGGCCGGAGTAGGGGTGGCCCTCAATCTGGCCAGGGCTGTAAGAGGCCGACTTTACCGGCAGGGAAGGCTATCTCGGGAGACCATGCCCAACCTTCGAGAGCTCCTGGATCTGGTCGCCCTGGGGACCGTAGCCGACATGGCCCCTCTTAGAGGGGAGAACCGCACCTTAGTGAAGATCGGGCTAGATCTTTTAAGCCAGGCCCATCGTCCAGGCATTCGGGCCCTTAAAGCTGAAAGCGGTCTTGAAGGGGCCAGAGTGGGGACCACCGAGGTGGCCTTCCGACTAGGGCCGCGTATCAATGCCGCAGGCCGCCTGGAAGAAGCCCTGCTGGCCTTTAGACTTCTAACCACCGAAAAAACAGAAGAGGCTCAAGAGCTGGCTCACAAACTTGGCCAGCTAAACAGCCAGCGCCAACGCCTAGAGGCTGAGCTCCTCAAAGAGGCTCTGGCCATGATAGAACCAGAGGCTCCGGCTCAGGTCTTGGCTGGAAGTAACTGGCCCAAAGGTGTCCTGGGGATAGTAGCCGCCAAAATCCAGGAACAGCTTCTTCAACCGGTGGTCCTTCTATCGATTGATGAAAACGGGCTGGCTAAAGGATCCGGACGCTGTCCCGAGGGGCTTCACCTGTACCGGCTCCTCAGCCGTTGCCGAGAGCACCTCCTGGGCTTTGGAGGCCATGCCGCCGCCGCCGGACTAGCCCTCCACATCTCTAATCTCGAGCCCTTCAAAAGGTCCTTCTTTCAGGCCGTAGAAGAGGCCCTGATCAGTGCCCCTCCGGTATCGGCCCTCAAGGTTGATGCCCGGGTCACCATAAAGGATCTCCTTGATCCCGAATTCTTGAAACTTTTCCCGCATCTTGAACCCTTTGGCCCCGGCTGGCCGGAACCAATCTTTACTCTTTCGGGGTTCAAGGTGCGGCAACAAAAAACTATGGGCAATGGCCACCTCCAGCTTCTTCTCTGGCAGGATGGTCTGACCCTCCCTGCCGTGGCCTTCGGCATGGCCAACTTGGCCCAAGAAGATCTTGAATCCTTTGAACTGGCCGTCACCCCCGAACTCCATGATTTCAGGGGCCAGACATTTCTACGACTTCGACTCCGCCACCTTCGTCCTCACAGCGCAGTTGACGCCGGTGTTCAAAAGACTTAAGGGAAAGACAAACCCTCAGCAAAGGAGACCCAGCCATGAGGATCAATCCACTTATCTTTCGCGAGTACGATATCCGAGGCAAGGTGGGAGAGGATCTTACCGAAGAGGTTATCCGGGCCATTGGTCAGGCCTTCGGCACCACCGTCAAAAGGACCGGCGGAAAGAAGATCACCTGTGGTCGCGATGGACGGCTCTCTTCAGAACCCTTTCAAAAGGCCCTCATGGAGGGGATCCTCTCCACGGGGATCGACGTCATTGATATTGGTCTCTGCCCTACCCCCCTTATGTACTTTTCTCTATTCCACCTTGATACCAGTGGAGGCATCCAGGTAACCGGGTCTCATAACCCCCCTGAGTTCAACGGTTTTAAAATCTGCGTGGGCAAAGAAACCATCTATGGCCCTCAAATTCAGGAGCTCAGAAAGCTTATCGAGGCAGAAGATTTTGAAACAGGCCAAGGAAGCCTCTCCACCTATGAAATCATCCCGGCCTACAAAAACTGGGTTAAACAGGACATCAAACTCCAGCGCCCTCTCAAGGTGGTTCTCGATGCCGGCAATGGGGTAGCCGCCCTTACAGCCCCGGATCTTTTCCGGGAACTTGGTTGCGAGGTTATTGAACTCTACTGCCAGGTCGATGGCACCTTCCCTAACCACTTCCCTGACCCCACCGTTCCTGACAACATCAAGGAACTCCAGGCCAAGGTAGTAGAGACCAAGGCTGACTTTGGGGTGGGGTATGACGGCGATGGAGACCGCATCGGCGTGGTTGATGAAAAGGGCAATATTCTCTTCGGAGACCAGCTCCTGATTATCTTTGCCCGGGATATCCTTCAGCGCCACCCTGGTGCAGCCATTATCGGTGAGGTTAAGTGCTCTCAGGTCCTCTATGATGATATTGCCCGCCACGGGGGCCGACCAATCATGTGGAAAACCGGCCACTCCCTAATCAAAAAAAAGATGAAGGAGGAATCAGCCCTTTTGGCCGGAGAAATGAGTGGTCACATCTTCTTTGCCGATCGCTTCTTCGGCTTTGATGACGCCGTTTATGCCTCTCTTCGACTGGCCGAAATTGTCGCCGCCCAGGACAGACCGCTTTCCAGTTTCTTGGCCGATCTGCCCCAGACCTACTCCACCCCGGAGATCAGGGTTCCCTGCCCGGATGAGAAGAAGTTTGCCATTGTTGAGGGCCTTAAGGAGTACTTCAAGGCCCATTACGAGGTTATTGATGTCGACGGTGTCCGGGTAACCTTCCCCGACGGCTGGGGTCTGGTCAGGGCCTCCAACACTCAACCTGTCCTGGTGCTCAGGTTCGAGGCCTTGTCTCCCGAGAGGCTGGAGGAGATCCGCCAGCTCATCGAATCCAAAGTCAAGGAGTATCTCTAGCCTTGGAAGCCATTGGCGGCATCATCGGATCTCTCTGGAAGACCAAGGGCTGGCAGGAAAGACTGGCGGGCCGCCGCATCTGGAAGGTCTGGGAAGAGGCTGTAGGCCCAGAGGTGGCCCGTCGGGCCCAGCCAGCAGATTTTGGGCGAGGACGTCTTACGGTCAGGGTAACCAACTCGGTCTGGATGCAACAGCTAAGTCTCCAGGCTCGCTACCTGAAAAGGTCTCTCAACCGGGCCCTGGGCGAAGAACTGGTCAAAGAAATAACCTTTCGTCTAGGGCCTGTAAGGTCAAAGACCAGCGAAAGCCGATCTCCGGTAGTGGTCCCCGCAGAGGTGAAAGAGGCCCTGGCCCGGGAGCTGGCCCATATTGAAGATGAAGATCTGCGGGAGGCCTTTTTACGCTTAAGGATTAAGGCCTGGCAGGCAAAGGAGGCTCAGAGGCGGAAAAGGCCCTCGGCCTGGGAGGTGTAAGGCCCACCCGGAGCCTGATAGATAAAGAAGGGGGGCAAAATCCGGAGCTCCTCGCCGGCTCCTTTACGGGCCTCAAAGAGTACAAGGCGTCCATAATCTCCGGGATAGGAATGAACCACCTGAAGCCGTTTGGGCTCAAGACCAAGTCTGCGACTTTCTGCCAAAAGGGCCACCAGACGGGAGGCCGGATAGATAAGATAAAGGCGCCCCCTTTCCTTAAGGATGGCCGCCGCGGCCGCTAAAAGGGCCCTTAAGTCAAGCAAAACTTCGTGTCTGGCCACGGTCTCCTCTTCTAAGGGGTTAAGACGCCCCGTCCCCAGAGGCCGATAGGGGGGATTAGCCAGAACCACATCTACCGAAGCCGCTATGATCTGCCGGGCCTCTCGCACATCAGCCCTGAGAAAAAGGACCCGGTCCTGCAGACCAGAGGTCTTGAGATTTCTGGCGGCCAAAAGGGCCAGACGTTTCTGAACCTCCAACCCCAATATTCTGGCTCCCGGAAACCGAAGGGCCAGGATAAGAGAGACAATCCCGCATCCGCTACCAAACTCCACTGCCAACTCTCCCGGCTTCAGTCTTACAAACCCGGCCAGAAGAAAGGCGTCTATAGAATAACGATACCCCCTTCGGGGCTGACAAACACTCAGCCGGCCAAAAAGCTCTTCACAGCTGACCTCGTCATCCATGATTTCAGCGCAACTCTTCCTGGGGATCCATATGGTATAGCACCAGGCCGGTTAGTATCTTGGGGTAAAAGTAGGTGGATTTATGGGGCATGGTCAGGCCGGCATCAGAGACGGCCTTGAGTTCGGCCACCGTGGTGGGCTTTAGAAGGAACCCCAGATGCCCCTGGCGGGCCGCCGCCAAAACCTCCCGGGCCCAGGGGGTAAAAGAAAGAAGATCTGGGCTCTTGAGTCGATCTTCTGGATAGCCAAGGGCCCTCTTAAGGACCAGTTCGGTAAAGATGGTCACCTCCAGGGAGCGAAGCTCTGGAGGCAGATCTTTTAAGGCCTCCATGATTCGCTCCGTATCCGCCTCAAAGAGCACTGACTCCTCGCCCTCAAGGGCGACAAAGGAACCCTTAGGGGCCCGACCAAGTTCCTCCTCGGCCCGTTCCTTGGTAACCGGTAGGGCCTTAAAGAGAGGGCTTAAAGAGACCTCTAGGTCCGAAATGAGACGTGATTCCTTAAGGATTCTATGGGTGGGCAGAATGACCAGCCCCTCATCTTCCATAGGACACAGATACATCATGATGTAGTTGAAGGCTAAGTGGGGATTGGGGCCGTAGATCCGCCGCATTTCATTCCGGTAGGTAAGGGCGGTGGTATAACGATGATGACCGTCGGCGATATACAGGGGCTGAGGCTCAAGGAGTCGCCGGACAAAACGAATGGCCTTGGTCTCAGAGACTCGAAAGAGACGATGAATGACCCCTGTCCCATCTCGAACTTCTAAAAGCTCCTGGGCCGCCTCTTTAAGACGTTTTACTGTCTGAAGTCTGGGGTCGGAATAAAGACAAAAGACCTGACTGAACTGGGCCTGGCAGGAACGCAATAGCTTAAGACGGTCTGAAGTCACCGATTCAAAGGTTCGTTCATGGGGCCGAATGACCCCCGAAGACCAATCCTCAAGGCGAACCAGACAAATGAACCCCCGGCGAACAAGGGATTTTTCCTCTAGAGAAAAGGCCATCTCATAGTAGTAGAAAGAAGGCTCTTTGTCCCGGATGAGGATTCCCTTGGTCAGCCAGTCTTTAAAACGCTGACTGGCCCGGGTGTAGCGGTTTTCAGTCTCGTTGTCTCCAGGCAGGACGCGCCCCAGTTCAAGATGAAAGATATTATGGGCGTCTCTGGTAAGGAAAGTCTCCTGCTGGGCCGGAGAGACCACATCATAGGGAGGGGCAACTACGTCTTCCAGCTGGATCTTTTCTTGATTGTAGCGGAGACCACAAAAAGGAACAACAATGGCCATAAGACCTCTCCTCTCAAGACTTCGGGCCTTAGCTACTATAAGAAACCGGAAGCGTCAATCACTGCCTATTTTCCTTGCCAGCCGAGAATCTGGCACTTATCTTTACTGAGGACTTGCCAAAACTCTTAAGGAGTTGCCCCATGGAGTTACAGCAACTGGTTTTAGTGGCCGCGGTAGTTGTTTTTGCCGTGGGGACTTTTTACCTCATAGGCCTTCTGAACAAACTTAAAGAAACCCTAAATAGTCTTGATTCCACAGTGGTCCAGCTAAAAACGACGGCCACCAGGCTGGAAGAGGAAGTTGTCCCCCTTTTGTCGCAGCTAAAAGAAACAGCGGCTTCCCTTAAAGAATTAGGGGATGCGGCTACCAAGGCTGTGATCACCGTAGAGGGAGAAATCAAACCCCTTTCCCAAGAGCTTCAGGGGGCCCTCTCCCAGCTCCAAGCCACTCTGGCCACCGTAGGACGGGGTGTGGAGGAGATTTCCCAGACCATGGCGGCTGCCGGACGGGGCCTTGACCAGCGTCTTCAAAGGGAGATCCCCGAACTTTTAAACCAGTTGAAGGAGATGGCCGAGCATTTCGGCCATCTGGCCGAAGGAATCAATCAACGCCTGGCCAAAACCGATGAACTATTTGAGGCCATCGGTGAGGCCGGCCAAACGGCCCAAACTGTTACCAAACTGGTAAGAGGTGGGCTCACCCAACTGGCCGTGGAGGTGGCCAGTATGGCTGTAGGTTTGAAGACAACCCTCCGTTACTTAACGGAAACTCTCGGAAAGGAGGTTGATAAAAGATGACAGAAAAAAGATTTTCTACGGGAACGGTGGCCTTTTCGTTTCTTCTGGGTGGCATAGTTGGGGCCGGCATTGCTCTGCTCCTGGCCCCGGCCTCCGGTAAAGAGACCAGGGAGAGATTGCGGGAGGTGACCGGTGAGTTCAAAGGCAAGGCCTATGAACTCACAGATGAAGCCAGGGAGGCTCTAGCGGCCAGGGCTGAAGAGGCCAGGCTGCGGGCCACCCGACTGACCGAAGAGTTTAAAGGCAAAGCCAGCCAGATTAAGGAAGAGGCCCAGAGTAAGGCCAGCGAAGTCCTGGAGAAGGCCAAAGGCACCGTGGAGGAGAAGAAAAGCGCCGTAATTTCAGCCTTTGAGGCTGGCAAGGAGGCCATGGAAAGAGAAAAAGAGCGGCTCTTGGCCAAGCTAAAGCGTGAAGAGGAGGAGCAGGAGGAACTCACCTAGGCTTGGTTTAATCTTCGGGACGGGCCGGATCTCCCCACTTGAGTTTGCGGCGCAAAATATCAAAGTAGCACTTGGTTGGTGAGGTAAAAAGGCGGAGCGGGCGCTCCGCCTTTTTTATTCGGAGGCGTCCTTCCGGAGGAAGATGAAAGCTGGATTGACCATCTAGAATAACCACCACATCTTCGGCCTCAGCGGCCAAACAGACCTCTATTTCCGCCCCGGCAGGGAGAATAAGGGGACGACTGGAAAGCATGAAAGGACAAATAGGGGTAAGGACTATAGCCTCCAGAGCCGGATGAACAATGGGACCTCCTGCCGAAAGACTGTAAGCTGTAGATCCAGTAGGAGTGGAGACAATAAGGCCGTCTCCAGTGTAGGTGGTGATAAAAGAACCATCAGCGGCGGTAAAAAGCCGAATGATACGGCCCAAGGGCCCCTTGACTATGGCCACCTCGTTTAATACCGGCGGGCTAGGATGACCATTGGCCGTCACCGTAAGAAGCATCCGTTCTTCAATATCCAGACGTCTCTGGGCCAGAAGATCAAGGGCCGTGTAGACCTCATCCAGGGATATCTCGGTCAGGAAGCCCAAACGCCCCAGGTTTATCCCCAGGAGGGGAACATCCAGACGGTAGGCCAGAGCAGCCGTGCGCAGAAGGGTCCCGTCTCCCCCAAGGACAACAATAGCCTCAACATCTTTAAAGGGCTCGTCCCTTAAGATCTCAATCCCTCGGGCCTTAAGACACTCGTTAAGGGCTCGATCCACCTCCCGAGGGACCTTCTCCCCTTTTTTGACCACAAAGGCTATACGCCGCACGAGGTCTTTTTAAATCATTTTCCCCGGGACATAAAGCCCACCTCCACCTCAGTGACCGATATGAATAATCCCTGAGGCCGCCAGCGAGAGTATCAACACCTCGACAATGGCCAGAATGCCTACGGCCCTGGCCCCAGAATTAAAGAGGTAGGGAATAATAGCTAGATAGCAGATGATGGTCAGGCCAGCGAGAAAGGCAATACCAATAAAATTAAGAATATCTCCATGGTTAAGGAGGTTGATCCATCCCCACCCGGCAGGCATATTGGCCTTCTCCAGAAACTCCGGGGCCGACATGTTCCAGTACTCCGGTAATTTGTCTATAGGGACGTAGGGAGGCAAAACCCCGGTAAGATAGACAACAAAGGTCAGGAGCATGATAGCAATGCCCACCAGGGAACCATACTTAAGAATCTTTGCGTAAATGATCTGTTCCGGAGGAGTTTCCACTTTGGTATGAGGATCCAGTCTCTCTGCCATGTTTGCCTCCTTCGAACTTTAAGTCCAGATTCCCAATCCCTTAAGAAGGGCTTTGAGACCGGCAAAAAGGAGCATTCCGATGACCACCCAGCGGACCATAGCCGGCTTGGCCACCGCCAGGAGTCTGACACCAACAAAAGAACCCAGCATGATACCCACTAAAGAGGGAATAACCATCATCGGCAGAACGCAACCGCCGTTAAGATAGACCCAGGCTGCCGAGGTATCGGTGATAGAGAGAAGAAACTTGCTGGTGGCCACAGACACCTTGATGGGGGCTCCCATAACCAGATTAAGCACCGGTACATTGGCCCACCCGGCCCCCAGGCCGAACATCCCGGCCATGATACCGATAACGACGAAAAGGGCCATACCCAAGGGGGTCCGATGCACGTACCATTTGTAAACTTCTCCGGTGGAGCTCTCGCGATAGATGCCCCACATTCCTAAGGCCTGAGATAAGGCGTCTGGTCTTTTCACCTCAGGAAACTCGCTCTTTTTGGCCGTGGTCATAACCACGACGATACCAAGAATAGTGGCTCCTAGGGCTATCTGGACTACATTCTTTGGCAGGGCCAGGCCAATCATAGCCCCGATAATGGCCGCCGTAGAGGCAATCAGGGCCACCGGAATCGCCAACCGAAGGCTGGCCAGGTTGCGCATTAGAAGACCGGGGCCAGCGGCCAGGGCCCCGGAAAGGGCCACCAGAAGACCGGCTCCCCGGACAAAATCCAAATTAAAAGGGAAAAAACCACCAATTATAGGAACATAGAGGACCCCACCCCCTACCCCACCGAGGACGGCTAAAATACCCAACAAAAAGGTGACCACAAAGAGAACCAAGGGCCAAAACCACCAGGGACGCGAGTTGTCACCTTCAACTATCTGGTCTATGGCCTGCTGGGCCTCAGGTGAGGCCTCCCCCCAGCTATAAAAGAGGGCCATGGCTGCCCCAACGGATGCAAAAACAGCAAAATACCTCCAGCGTTCGCCCATGACATCCTCCCATGCATTTCGTAACATGGTGTTTCAAAATGAAACCACAGGACAGTAATAGATGTTCGAAAAAGAAATGTCAAGTGAAACTATGACACTTTTCGGTCTTCCGAACCTAAAGGTTCGGAAGACCGAAGAGGTTTGAAGATCGTGGAGTCAAACAGGAAGGGAGATTTGAGATTAAAAGGAGAAAATGTGTACCTCCCCAAAATGAGGGACTTCTTCCTCCGGCAGAGAAATAACGTAACGGATCCTAAACTCATCTTTTAGGGCCCTGAGGGTGGCCTCTAGGGAGGTAAAGCTGACCATATGTCCCAGACAGACGCCTTGAGAGCGGGCCTGGGTAACCCAGGGGGCCAGGCCGTCATCGGCCCGGCGGAGGAGCCGCTGACGGATCTCCCTTGAGAGTTGGCCCTGGGAGGCCGAAGTGGCCGAAAAGATTGAAACGACCAAGATGTCCAGCCCTTTGGCCTGGGCCATCTTTAAGGCACAGTCCCAGAGTTCCTGAGGGTAATGTCCCTCCTGACATATAACCACCACCGTGGGCCGAGACCCCTGTTTAATGATCTCCAAGGCGTGCTCTGGCACTCCAGACTCAGCAAAGGTAATAGCCTCTGTGAGACGCTCGTGAATCTGGGAAAGATCCAGCTCTCGTTCCACTTTTACCTGCGGATATGAGGGGTCGCGAATAATCTCCTGGGCATAATCAAACTCCCCGGCCTCGGCAAAGGCCATCGCGACCATAGTCTTATCCCAGGCCGAAAGAGATTCTGAAGCCCCTTCCAGAAGACCGATCTCAGCCAAATACTGCCGGGCCTGATCGAACTCTCCGGCCTCAGCAAAGGCCGCCGCCCCTAAAGAATCGATGATTTTCTGCCACATTCCCATAAAGCTCCCCCCTTTGTGAGATTTTACTTAGCTGAAACTAGAACCACCGGGCATGGCGCCTCACGGATTATCCGAGAATATGTTTGCCGAAATCGGCGCTTACCACCCGCAATAACCACCGAGATGATCCCTTTAACATGGGTAAGATAAAAGAGAAGGATCTGCTCCAGAGTCCCAGACACGGTGATTACTTGTAAAGGGATCTCCAACCCCATGGAGACCAAAGTCTCCCGAACCAGGGCCTCAGAACGTATCGAGGCCGCCTTCAACATGGCCCGATCATTGACTGGCAGGGCCTGAATAACCTGTAGAGACGCCCTGGTAGAGCGACAGAGGTTGAGAGCGTAACGACAGGCCTTTCGATCAAGGGCCTCACCCTCCACCCCCAGAAGTACATGCCCTTCAGTAAAGCCCTCTTTAAGGATCTCTCGAGCCGCCTCAAACTCCCCGGCCTCGGCAAAGGCCGCCGCCCCAAAGGTGGCTTCGATCTTCCTAGAGATCTCTTTCCACTTCTTGTTCATGAAAAATCCTATAGAAGACTTTGAGAGAGCAAAATTCAAAAACAATGCCAACAACCTGAACAAATGTAAGTACTGAATGTAACGAAATTTTAGATTACGGCTGGCTGACTGTGAGGCCAAAAGAGGATGGAAGACGTTGCGTTTTAAAACAAGATTTTATCTTTCAAGAAACATTATTTTTCTGCTTCCAGACCGTACTTTTTAAGTTTCCTCCACAGGGAAACCCGATCTATGCCTAGGATTTGGGCCGCTAGGGTCTTGTTGCCGCCTGTCTCTTTTAGGATCCAGCGAATATAAGCTATCTCCTGCTCCTCCAGGGTGGGATAACGGCCGTCTTTCTTCCTAAAGGCCTTGATATCTAGCTGTCTTATCTCCTCGGGAAGGCAGGAACTATCTATTGTCTCTCCGGTAGCCAGGGCCACACCCCGCTCGATAATGTTTTCGAGTTCGCGAACATTGCCTGGAAAATCATAATTTTTGAGGATGGCTATAACCTCCTGACTAATAGAGGTAACCTTCTTACCCATCCGGGCCGCATGCTTTTCTAAAAAGAAACGAGCCAGAAGGGGGATGTCTCCCTTTCTTTCGGCCAAAGGCGGAAGGTGCATGTTCACCACATTCAGGCGGTAGTAAAGGTCGAGGCGAAAATCTCCTCGCTCTACGGCCTTTTTGAGATCCTGGTTGGTGGCAGCAATAAAGCGAATGTCCACTCGAATCGGTTCGGTCCCCCCCACTCGGTAGAATTCGTGTTCCTGAATCAGACGAAGCAGCTTGACCTGCATACTGGGAGACATCTCGGCAATCTCATCCAAAAAGAGAGTCCCTCCATTGGCCATATCCACCAGCCCTTTCTTGGAGTGGGTGGCCCCAGTAAAAGCTCCCTTCTCGTGGCCAAAGAGCTCATGAGCCAGGAGTTCTTCGGTAAAGACTCCGCAGTTAACCACCACAAAGGGCTTCTGTCGGCGGGGACTCATTTCATGAATATAACGGGCCAGGAGCTCCTTTCCCGTGCCGGATTCTCCCGTTATCAGGACGGTACAGTCGCTTATAGCCACCTGACGGGCCACATCCAGAATCTGTTTCATTTTGGCATCATTGGTGAGGATCTTTACCCGACCTTTGATAGCCTCAAGCTGACGTCTGAGGGCCAGATTCTCCCGACGCAGACGGGTTTTCTCCAGGGCCTCAGAGACCACCTTGCGAACCTCGTCTATCTTGTAGGGTTTAGCAATGTAGTAATAGGCCCCGGCCTTCATGGCCTCTATGGCCGAATCCACCGTGGCAAAGGCGGTGATAATGATCACCTCGCTCTCTGGAGAGCGCTCCTTGGCCAAGCGCAGAAGCTCCATGCCGTCTACCTTTTCCATCTTCAGATCGGTAACCACTACATCAAAGGTCTCTTTTTTGAGGAGGTCTCGGGCCTTAAGGCTACTGGTGGTAGCCACGATCTCATGACCAAGCTTCTGGAGTATATACTCCAGATTTTTAAGAGCGATCTCCTCGTCATCGACTACCAGGATTCGGCCCTTTTCGGAAAGGTCGGTCATTTTTCTTACTCCTTAGCCTTTGTGTGATCCCTCGGGGCCACCTTTAGCGACCGCTGCGGAAGAACAATAGTGAAGGTGGTCCCCTGACCAGGAACACTGGCTACCGAGATCTTACCGCCGTGATGTTTGATGATCTCATGGGTTATATAAAGCCCTAGCCCTGAACCTTTACCTACCTCTTTAGTGGTAAAGAAGGGGTCAAAAATCCTTTCCTTAATCTCTGGAGGGATACCACAGCCATTATCAATAACCCTTATTTCCACCCCTCGGTCCGTCTCTTGGGCCTCTACCCGAACCTCTCCCTCCTCTCCTATAGCCTGAATAGCGTTGGTGACCAAATTAAGGAGCGCCTGCTGAAGACGCTGCTTATCCACCCAGACATCAAGATCTGGAGGGATGGCCAGCTGGAGAGAGACCCTGGCCGGAAGCTGCCCCCTGACCATAGAAAAAACTTCTTCCACCAAAGGACGAAGAGGATGCCTTTCCAGAACATACTGTCTATGTCTGGAGAACTCTAACAGAGTGCGGACTATGTTTCGGGCTCTCCAGGTCTGCTTCTCTATCTGGATGAGCATATCCTTAAGAAATCGGGGATCAAGGTCTTCAAAGTCTTCCAGGAGGATCTGACAGGATGAATAAATGTTTGAAAGGGGGTTATTGAGTTCATGAGCCACCCCAGATAAGAGCGTGCCCAAAGAGGCCAGCTTCTTAGACTGAACAAGTTCCTCTTCCCGGGCCTTTATTTCCTCAAGCATCAGTCTCATGGTTTGAACCACCGACTGAATCTCGGAGTCGGCACTTTCGGGATAGACAGCGGTAAAGTTCCCGGAGGCTACCCGCTTAAGGTAGCCTTCCAGGTTTTTAAGGGGCAGAACAACCATCCGGGCCACCAAGTAGCCCAGCCCCACCGTGATACCAATAAAATAGATAGCCAAAAGAAACAGGAGAGCCATGGAGCGCTGGAAATAACGCTCCAGGCTCCTCCTCTCCCCGGCCTCTATCATCTCCGAAATGCGGACTAACTCTTTGCCCGTCTGACGAAGACGGGATATAAGATCTGCCGGCGGATCAGAAAGGGAGGCCACCCGAGCAAAGATCTTCCTGTATTCGCTGAGGGTCGTCCAGAGACGCTGAACCAAATCCGGGCTGGTAATCTTCGCCATCTCCCGACGACTTTCTGAAAGCATCATCTCAGCAACACCCAGAAAGTGCCGGGTATAAACCAAGGCCTCCTCATCGTGATAAAGGAGATAGTTTTTTTCAAAACGCCGAACTTCAAGGATGGTATTGTTGAAATCTTCAATGACCTGAAGAAGGGTGACTTTGGCATATATGTGGTGAAGGATAAGACCAGAGAGGGCAATGGTTATAAGAATCATGGAAAGAAAGAAACAATAACCAATCTGAACCTTGACTTTGAGACTTCGGGGCAGAAATCTTCTCAATCTTCTCTCCAGCACCTTAACGACACCCACTAAACTTTAGTGCATCCATAACATACTGCAACATTTTGCAAGAAGATGTTGCTCGTTGCAACATGTTTTTTGTTTGGGCTCTTCTTCGGCCAGCTTACTGCCAGAGTTTCCTTTTGCAACCATTTCCCGCTCATGTTTCGTCTTGAAACAAGAGGGCACCAACGTACAGTCAGACAGCTAATCAAATAAATTACGACAAAAAGGTGAGTTATCCCTCTTAGAAGTCATTGGCACAACTGTTGCTTCTTGCTCCAAAAAGAACAGTTGCAGAAAGCACATATAAATAAGGAGGGGTAAAAAAATGAAAAAGGAGGCCAGCAATCAATGGACGGATCTGATGGCCGCGGTGGCCTTTGCCGAGGCCGGAGAGTTCGAGGTGGCCTGCGAGATTCTAAAAGAAACTCTAGAGCAAGGAGAAGAATCTCAGGTTCCTCAAGAAATGATCACTATCAAAAGATAACCGGGGGGAGGCTTTATGGAAAAGATAATTTTTATTGAACAGACAGACAGAGAATCCAAACACCTGCCAAATGTAATAGAGATCGCCCGGAGTAAGGGTGCGGAACTGGTAGGCCTCTTTCTTATCCCTGTCTCTTTAGAGACAGCAGACTGGATAGAGACACAGGAGAAACAGCTCAAGGAGGCCGAGGCCAGAATCAAGACTTTTGCTGAAAAAATGGCCCAAGAGGCCCAAAGAGCCGGCGTCAGCCTCAACTGGCGCATAGTTCACTACACGCCCCGGGCCTTTATGAAGACCATGGCCGAGATTGGCCCGGCCGATATCATTATAGTCGGTGAGCTTGACCTTGATCCCCTGGCTGAAGAGGGCATCAAACACCTTGAGGACATCAGCATTCGCATGCGCTGTCCGGTACTTTCTATCAAGACCCTCATGCCTGAAGAGGCCACTTCCAAAAAGAAGGTCCTGGCCCGTATGGCCTTCTTCGGAGCCCTGTCGGCGGCTAGCTATTTCCTCTTCTTTCCTCAAATAGATAAGCTTAATCATCTCATCTACATGAAGGGCAATATCCTAGGAGCCTTGGCCGTAATGGCTACCGTACCTTTCCACGCCTATATCTACGGCAGTTTCACCGAATGTATCCCCAAGATCCTCGGGTTGGAGAAATCCGCCGGAACTCATCACTAAACAAAATCAAAGTTTTAAGGAGGCAAAGAAAATGGCTGCAGGACCAGTAACCGGACATATCTCTCCAGAACAGCTGGAGATCGTCACCCAGGTGCTCTCAGCTAGCCCTTGGAACTACTTCTGGGTGGCCCTTTTGGGTTTTATGGGCGGGACGCTTTCGGGCTTTATCGGCTCTGGAGGAGCCTTTCTCATGACCCCGGGAATGATGAACCTGGGCATCCCAGGAGTCATGGCTGTGGGAGCTAACATCACCCATAAATTCGGTAAGGCCATGATGGGCTCTAAGAAACACGGTGAGATGGGCCATGTGGACCGTAAATTGGCCGTCTTTGTCCTTATTACCGCCTTGGTGGGTATCAAGCTGGCCGTTTGGGTAAACGGCTATTTTTTCCACAAGTTGGGTAAGGCTGGCTCCAGCCTCTATGTAAGCGCCTTTTTTGTCATCACCCTCACCCTTATCGGTGGATCTATGCTCAAAGATGCCTTAAGAACCATGCGGGGGGGTGAAGTGGGGCCGTCTAAAGCCCTGCTCCGGCTCTCCAGTAAGCTCCGCATTCCTCCGATGATTCACTTTCCTGTGGCTGGGGTGAAAATCTCTCTCTGGACCATCCTCGTGGTAGGTACGGCAGTTGGCTACATGGCCGGAACCATAGGGGTGGGTGGATTCATCGGCGTGCCGGCCATGATCTACATCTTCGGTGTCCCTACAGTGGTGGCTGCCGGGACAGAACTCTTCTTGGCCATGTTCATGGGGGCCTGGGGAGCCTTCAACTACGCTCTGGGAGGCTTTGTGGATCTTCGCCTGACCTTCCTGCTTTACGCCGGCTCTCTCATCGGAATTTATGTCGGAGCCATTGGCACCAGCTTGGTTAAAGAGCTTTATATCCGATTGGTAACCTCCATCCTTATCCTGCTGTGTTGCGTCTCCCGAGCCCTGGCCATTCCTGATTACATGCAGCAGCTCAACCTTATCACCCTCTCGGAACATTCAGCTCAGGTCTTCGAACTGGCCAGTAAGATCTTCCTCTTTGCCAGCGGAGGTATTGCCACCCTCCTTATCTTCTACTGGACCCTTAAAGGGCACCTTGAAAAACAGCGCCTAGTCAAAAAATACGGCATGAGCTCCCAGGCGGTCAAAGTAGCCCAGACGGCCAAGGCCTAAGGAGGCAACCATGGCATACACACATATCCTCATTCCCATCGATGGCTCTGAACCCAGCCTGGAAGCCCTCAAACAGGGGCTTTCCCTGGCCAAGGCCAATCAAGCTCAAGTCACGGCCCTATATGTGGTACCCAGGGGAGAGGAGTTCATCGAGGTCTTTACCCTAAAGTCAGTAAAAGAGGCCTTCTACCAGGAGGGAGAAAAGGTCTTAGAGAAGGCCAGAAAGATCGCCCAAGAGATGGGAGTCTCTCTTAACACCAGAATAACAGAGGGACGTCCCCCAGAGGAAATCGTCGAGGTGGCCAAGAATCTTGGCTGTGATCTTATCGTTATGGGTAGCCACGGCCATGGAATGCTAGGGAAGCTTCTGATTGGAAGCTGTACCGAGCGAGTCCTGGCTATGGCCCCCTGCCCGGTCTTGGTGGTCAAAAAGTAAGATTATTCCTGCCGCGCTTCTCTTAAGGGGGGAGAGGGTTCTCTCCCCCCTTATTCATTGAAAGCCCTCTGTCCCTATGATAGTTAGCCAGAAGCGTGAAACGAGCCGGGACCTTTCTTCTTCTTTTGGGAATTTGTCTCCAGGCGGCAACCATCTGGGCTGCTCCACCTTGGCGCATCCTGGCCCAAAAGATCACCTACTTTGACAACAACCGGATCATCGTGGCCGAGGGGGAGGTAGAAGTCTATCACCAGGACCTGGCCATCTATGCTGACCGCCTCCGATATGACCTCCTAACAGAAAACATCTATGCCTATGGACACTTACGGGTTCGCTCCGGGGAAGATTGGATTCAGGGCCAGGAAGGAATCTTCAATGTCCGCACAGCAACGGGGACTATCCAGGAGGCCCATCTGTTTATAAAAAAGGAAAACTTCCATGTCTTGGCCCGGCAGATTCGGAAAACTGGTCCAGAGACCTACGAGGCTGACCAGGCCGTCATCACCACCTGCGATACCTGCCGCAGCTGTCCTCAGAGACCGGCCTGGAGCTTTTTTGCCCGGCGGGCCAAACTCACCGCTGAAGGGTATGCCAAGGGATACTCGGTAACTTTTCGGGTTAAAGACCGGGGATTTCTTTATTCTCCTTATGTTTCCGTAGCCACCAGGGCCCACCGAAAGACCGGACTCCTCCTCCCCCGGCTAACCGGGGGCAACCGCCACGGCTTTGGTCTGGAGATACCCTTTTTCTGGGCTATCAACGACAGCCTGGATCTTACCTTTTTTCCCAACTACATGGCCAAACGAGGACTTATGACCGGGGTAGAGTTCCGTTATGCCTGGGCCAAAGGCTCTAAGGGGGTCTTTCAGCTGGCCTATCTCAACGACAAGCTTAAGGATGATGACTACAACGATGACGGCATTCTCCGAGAGAATAAGCACCGCTGGTGGCTTAAAGGCAAGGCCGATCACCGCCTTCCCCGGGGTTTTATGGCCAAATTGGATCTGGATCTGGTAAGTGATAAGGATTTCCCCCTGGAGTTCCGAAGTGATCCCCTAGGTTACGACAAGGCCCAAAGGATGTTTATGGAGGAATTTGGTCGGGGAATTCAGGTAGACACCGCCACCATCCGGACCTCTACGGCCCAGGTCTCTGGAACCCTAGGTCACAACTTTCTTCTAGGACAGCTTACCTGGCATGACAACCAGAACCCCGGAGGCCAGAAGACCACCCTCCAGGAACTCCCCCTCCTTGAGTGGCGGAACCTCAAGCACCCCTTTTGGGGGCCGTTTTACTTCGAAGCTCGAAACCGATATCAGTATTTTTGGCGGGAAGAGGGGACAAAGGGGCACCGCCTTGACCTCCACTCGAAGATTTCTCTGCCCCTGCCCACCCAGCCTTATCTAGATGTCACTCTGGCCTATGGTCTGAGGGAAACCCTTTATAAGGTGGACTGGGACTCCCTGGAGAACCGAAAAAGCTATCTGGATCGAACCCTCTATGACCTTACGGCCGATATCTCCACCACCATTTTGCGAGTCTTTTATCTCCAGTGGAGAGGCATAGAAAAGGTCAGGCATAGCCTTCGTCCTCGCCTACTTTACACCTATATTCCCCCCAAGGATCAGAAGGACCTCCCTTACTTCGACGGCGGAGACCGGGTGGCGACCACCAATAAGATTACCTACTCTTTGACCAATTTCCTGACCATTAAGCGTGAAACTGCCCCGAGACGATACGCCTACCGAGATGTTCTGAGATTTAAGGTCCAGCAGAGCTACAGTTTTCGAGAGGCCAACCGGGAGCTGACTTCACCTAAAGATCGACGGCGCCCCTACTCGGACATTTACGTGGAACTTGAATTCACTCCTCATCCAAAGACCTATTTCCGCTATGACGCCAATTTCAGCGTCTATGGCCAGGGAACCACCAGTGCCAACATTATCCTTCGCCTCCAAGACTCACGGGGCAGTAGCCTCCGAGTTGACTGGCGGAGGCAGAAAAGCCTCGAGGTAGAAGAGCTTAACTCCTATCTTATTTATTCCCTCACCCCTCGTCTTTCTCTGATCTTCGGATATAAAAAGAACCTGGCCAGTGACGAACGCGTCGATACCCGCTATGGTCTTCGCTATCGATCACAGTGCTGGCAGGGTGAGGTTACAGTCTTGAGCACCCCATATGAGACGCGCTTTACCTTCCTCATCAATCTGCTGGGAATAGGTCGCTTTGGTTTGTAACTAGGGAGGTAATATGGTTTTAGAGGCCCTGGTCTTTCCTTTTACCCATCTCCGCAAAGATTTTTTATCCTTGGCCCTGACTTTTTTTGATCGAATAAAAGTCCTCTCAACCACCGAGGAAGGGCCACCAGAGGAAATCCGGGATCTGGTAGCCTCCCAAAAGGTAGAGGTTATCGTCCCCGCCCCTTTAGGAGATCGCCTGGAAGATTTCAAAAAAACTATTGCCGCTCTGGAAAATTGGGCCCTGATGATGGGTCGATCCGGGGACCTTGAAGTCTTCAAAGGTCTGTCCCGGGAGATGATTGAAGAATCTGTCGGAAGCATCAAGGCAGCCCTTAAAGGGGAGGAACCGCCAGAGGCAGAAAAAAATCGGCTCCTTGAAGCCCAGATCTTTCTCACCCTGGCCGAAAATCTCGACCGACGCCTTGAGGATCTGGAGGCCGAATATCACCATCTTAAGAAAAAAGCTCAGGATCTTACTCAAATGATCGTCGGGCCAGAAGGACCTGAAGGGTTTGAAAGATGGATTATTGAGCCCGTCGAGGTTCCAGAAAGGGCCTATCTCCTCAGGGAGAGGCTGAGCTCCTTCGTTAACCTCTGGATTAAAGCCAAAGATGAAAGCCAACTCTTACTAAGTGACCAGTCGGAAGTCATGGAGATCTTGGAGATTGCCTGCGAGAGGGAACGTCTTGCCTTACCTCGTCTTCTGTATCGACGTCCCTTAGGAGAGGGAAAACCTGCCAGACTTAAGGAAGAGGAGATGGTCCTGGCTAGTCTCCTTGAGGCCTCGGTAATAGATGAGGATGCTCTGATCCGGGCCGAAAAGGCCTTAAAGGATCTTTTTCCCCAAAGGGAAAAGGGGGCCCATCTTGTTCTTTATGGCTTCTCCCAGGTGGAACCCCGGCGACTTCTGGCCGCAGCCACCGGTCTCGAATCTCCCTCAACCTCCGGCCCTAAAGGAACGCTGGTGGCTATACTGGAGTACCTTTAAAAGGAGTAGGAAAATGCGAGTCCGAAAACGCGGCAATATTCTTGACCTGGTGGGCAACACCCCCCTTGTCCCCATTCACCGCCTGAATCCCAACCCCAGAGTAACCATTCTGGCCAAGTTAGAATCAAAAAATCCCGGAGGTTCGGTAAAGGATCGGATCGCTCTTTCTATGATTGAGGCCGCTGAAGAAACCGGTGAGCTTACTCCGGAGAAGATCGTCATAGAGGCCACCAGCGGCAACACCGGCATCGGACTGGCCATGGTCTGTGCCGTCAAGGGTTATCGCTGTTTGCTGGTCATGAGTGAGGGAGCCAGCATAGAGCGCCGCAAGATAATGCAGGCCTATGGGGCCGAGATCTATCTTACCCCGGCCGAAAAGAGTACCGACGGGGCCATAGAAGAGGTCTATGCCCGACTGCGGGCCGAACCTCAGCGTTACTTCTGCCCGGATCAATTCAACAACGAAAACAATTGGCGGGCTCACTATTATCATACTGCTCCGGAGATCTGGGAGGCCACCCAGGGCAAAGTCACCCATATCGTGGCCACCATGGGAACCACCGGAACACTTATGGGCCTGTCTCGTTTCTTTCGAGAAAGGGCCCCTGAGGTAAAGGTTATCGGGGTAGAACCTTACTATGGCCACAAGATCCAAGGTCTCAAGAACATGAAGGAATCCTATAAGCCGGGGATCTTCAACCGAAGGCTTCCCCATCGGATTGTTAATGTCCATGATGAAGAGGCCTTTGAGATGGCCAGGCTCCTGGCCAAAAAAGAGGGAATCTTTGTGGGCATGAGCTCCGGGGCGGCCATGGCTGCCGCCTACAACCTGGCCCGGGAGATAGAAGAAGGCCTTATCGTGACCATCTTTCCTGACGGGGGCGAACGTTATCTCTCCACCCCCCTCTTTAGCCTCACAGAGGAGGTACCCCCCCGGGGCCCCCGCTTCTATAACACCTTCTCTCGCAGAAAAGAGTCCTTTGAACCCCTCAATCCTCCCAGGGTAGGGATCTACTCCTGCGGCCCTACGGCCTATGAACTAGCCCACCTTGGACTCTGCCGCCGGGTGGTGGTGGCTGATATCCTCCGGCGACTTCTGGAATTCCGAGGCTATGATGTTTGCCACGTGATGAACATTACGGATATAGACGACAAGACTATTGCCGCCGCCCTTAAGGCCGGAGTCTCCCTGGAAGAGCTCACCAATCACTACACTGCGGAGTTCCTTCAGGATGTCGATACCCTAAAGGCCAAACGGGCCAGTTACTATCCCCGGGCCCGGGAACACATAGAAGATATGGTAGAGATTACCAGAAAGCTCCTTAAAAAGGGGCTGGCTTACGTTAAGTACCAATCGGTCTATTTTGACATCTCCAAGCTACCCGAATACGGAAAGCTCTCCCGGGTGGATCTTGACCGCATCCAGGTAGGCAAAACAGTGGATCTTGACGACTATGATAAGGATAGCCCGGTTGATTTCACCCTTTTTAAGCGTTCCACGCTACCGGAGCTGAGGCATGGTCTTTTCTACACCACTGAATGGGGAAACGTCCGTCCCGGCTGGCACATAGAGTGCGTGGCCATGGCCATGAAATACCTGGGAGAGACCTTTGACATTCACACCAGCGGCACGGATCTCATCTTTCCTCACCACGAAAACGAGATTGCCATCGCTCAAGCCCTGACGGGTAAACCCCTAGCCCGATACTGGCTTCATAGTGCCTTGGTTTACGTAGATGGTCAAAAAATGTCTCGCTCGGCAGGAAATGTGATCACCCTCCGGGATCTCCTGGCCCGGGGATATACCGGACGACAGGTGCGTTTCTTTCTCCTGCGGACCCATTATCGTAAACCTCTTAACTTCTCCTACCAGGCCCTGGAAGCTGCCTGCCGGGCCTTAGAGCGGATAGATAGCTTCCTTACCCGTTTGACCTTTATCCCCGATGGCCCCAGGCTTGAAGGATTAGATACAGCCATCGCTCAGCTAAAAGAGGACTTTCTGGATGCCTTAGACGACGATCTTAACGTCTCCCGAGCCCTGGGGGCGATCTTCTCTTTTATACACTGGCTCAATCCCAAGATGGACAAAGGTCTGGCCCCCGACGTCCGGGAAAAGATTCTTGAGGTCTTCAAAGAACTTGATCAGATTCTGGCGGTGATGGAATTTATGGAAAGACCCTCAGACCCCAAAATAGAAGAACTTATTAAATGCCGCGAGGAGGCCCGGGCCAAAGGCAATTACGCTGAGGCCGACCGTCTGAGGGAAGAATTAAAGAAGATGGGAGTGGAGGTGGTTGACGCCCCCTTTGGCCCCATCTGGCGTCTTAAGAGACGCCCGGAAGATGAGAGATAAGATGAGGGGGAAGATACAGACCACAACCCCAGATATCCTCCCCACAGCGCAGAATCACATACCCCGGCTCAACAGAAACCGCCCGGGAAATCTTCCTCTGGCTCTTTAAGGCTTCCAGTTCCTGAGGGGAAAGATCTACAATGGCCCGGGTGGCCAGGTGGCCGAAGCGTTGCAAGGCTATGGTGGTAGGTTTGATATACTTTGAGACCTGGCGAGCAAAAAGAAGCCCTACTGTCTGAACCTTAAGGTGTTTGATCTCTTCAGTTCGACCAGTATCACGGAGAAGCCAGTAATTTTTGGCCGTAGAGAGAAGAAGATATCCGGAGAAGGTCTCTTGAGGGATGCCAAAGCGGGCCTCGAAATAGCCCAAAATCCGACCCCTTTCCTCACTGGTTACCGGACGAGGCCAGCTTCTTTCCCAAGAGATTTCCTGCCGGCCCATAACTTAATACCCCCCTTTGTTCTAAGTTTTTTAACATTAACAGGACGAAAGAGGCCTGACCAGTGCAGACTCCTCTTGGAGAAAATGGGCCTGGGTATTATCATTCAAAGATGATGAAGGTCCGGAAACCAACCGCTGAAAAACGTATCCTCTTTCTTACCTGCGGTCTTCTTTGGCTCATGGTGGGAATCTACCTTATGGCCCTGGCCTGGTATTGGTTTCGGAGGTTTGGCTACTCTGCCCCGGCCCTTTTGGCTATGGTCGGCCTGCTTTTAGCCTACTATTTAGGTTTTGTCCGTATCGCCCGCAAGAACATTGGCCGACTGAGGGCCAAACCCCAGAGAATCTGCTTTTTTGCCTTCCAATCATGGAAGAGTTATCTGATCGTGGCCATCATGATTGCTTTGGGGGCCACCCTTAGACACTCCAGCATCCCTAAGATTTGGTTAGCTCCTCTCTATATGGGCATTGGTGGGGCCCTCTCTCTGGCCAGTCTCTGTTATTTCCGCCAAATCCTCTAATAAACGTTGCCCGACCAACAGGGATCATAAACCTCCCCGGTGGGGGAGAAAAGCAGACGCGGGGAGCTCCCATTGGCCATAATCACCCATAGGGCCCGCCTTCCGGAACGATTACTGACAAAGGCGATCTGCCGACCATCAGGTGACCAGACCGGAGTCTCATTGCTGCCGAGACTGGTCACCATAACCGGATCTCCTCCCCGCGGATCAATAGTGAAGATCTGAAAACGTCCCTCAACCAGACCGGCGTAAGCTAATCGGTCGCCCCTAGGTGACCAGGACGGAGAGGTATTATAGCTTCCTTTATAAGTCAGACGACGAATGCGACCACTACCCAGCTCCAAAATGTAGATCTGTGGGGTTCCTGAACGATCACTGACAAAGGCAAGCTGTTGACCATCAGGGGAAAAAGTGGCCGAGACATTGGCCCCGGGGCCGGCGGTGAGCCGCCGAATAATCCTCCCCCGAAGGTCAAGAAGATAAAGATCAGGATTGCCCTGAAAGGAAAGGGTGGCCACCAGGCGATCACCTCGAGGATGCCAGGCCGGGGCAATGTTTAGACCGGGGCGGGAGGACAGGACTCTGGTCTTACTCGTAGTCAAATCCTTAAGATATAACCAGGGGCGGCCTTTTTTATAGGAGGTATATACCAGATAGCGACCACTAGGAGAGACCCGCGGGGAAACAACGATTCCGGCATCAAAGGTCTCCTGGAGGAGATTAAAACCATCAAAATCTACAGAGAAGGCCTCCTTTATGGCCCCCCGTTTGACCACCATAAAGATCCGAGAAAGGGCGATACCCTCCTCCCCGGTGATGGCCTTGACCAGCTGGTAGGTAAATCGATGGACCATGTAGCGGGCCTCTGAGGCCCGGCCGGTATAAGCCCGGCCAAGGATCATCTCATCGGCGGTAAGATCAAAGGCCCTTAGCTCAAGACGAATCTTCTCCACCTGTTGGTAGAGGCGCCCCAAGACAAGATAATCGGCGGCAAGCCCCTTCCAGGCCTCCCGATCACGGATCTCCGTGGTCTCTCCCAAGACCTCAAAGTAACCGTGAAGGAGAAGATCCTTGGCCAGGATCCGAGACAGTTCAAGGTGAAGGGGGCCAGAGCCCTCAAAAAGAGGTACAGCGATGGGGATCTTACTGATCTGGGCCGAAGTAATCTCTACATAGACCCGGGCAGAGGAACTCCGTGGGAAAAGGATCAATAAGATCAACAAAAAGGCAAAAAAACGGCCTCCTTGCCACACCTTCATGGCTCCTCCCTTAACAGTCTTAGCGGACGAACGACAACCCCTATCTCCAGAGGGGGAGAAAGACGGGCCGGAGGAGGCGGAAAAGGGGCTGCCAGATAGACGGCCCGCCGAACAGCTTCGTCAAAGAGACGATTGCCGGATTTCTTCTCGAATCGAAACTTTTTAAGCCTTCCTCGGGCATCAATGACCACGATTACCGTGGCCGAAAGACGGGAAGGATCCTTAATGACCTCAGGGATGATCAGATTGGCCTCAATAAGGCCGGTGACCCGGGAAAGATAGCGGTTAAAGAGCCCCTCTCTGTCTCCCTCTGCGGCGGCCTTGGCCACCCGGGAAAGGGCGGCCGACAGATGGGCTGATTCTTCCCTTTCTCTTATCTTCTCTCTCAACTGGGAAAGGCGCCTGGCAAGAATGGCCTCCTCTTGAGCGTTATCTACCAAGGCCGGGGGGGACGACCTTGAAGGTGCCTTTTGGGGGGTGGGTTGAGTTTTGGGAGTCTTCTTGGCTTTTTTGACCTTCTGGGGCCTGGTTTTCTTGGGCGCAGACCTGGACGAAGGCCTGGTCCGGGAGGAAAGAGGTTTCTTTACCTTCTTGACTGAAGGGGGCTTTTTCCCAAGCAAAGAAGATCTGGACCCAGGTGGCTTAGGCCTCTTTTTTGGGGCAGAGCGAGGCCTTACTGAAGGCCTGGGAACTTTAGGGCTAGCTTTGGCACTAGTCTTAGGAGATGAAACCTTAGGGACAGAGGGGGGGGTGATGGCTACAAGACGCACTCTATAGACTTTAGGGGACGGAGGTCTAAATTCAGGGGCCAAAGCCAGCAGGGCCACCAAGGCTACGTGAAGAAGCAGGGAGGCCGCCAGATAAAAACGCCAGCGGACAAAAGTCTCCACGGCTACCTCTTTGCGGGAGGTGGTGCAGTAACTAAGCCGACCTCTTCTATTCCTAAGGCCCGGGCCAGAGCCAAAACCCGGGCCACTAGACCATAATGAGCCTGTCTGTCAGCCTCAATAAAGACTTCAGATTTGCTTCGGGCCGCCTGATAAAATCGGGCCTTAAGTCCCTTCAGCCCGACCTTCTCTCGACCGATATAGATATCCCCAGTTTGGGTAATAGTCACCACCAAGGGTTCCTTAAGCCGGGGGAGTTCTCCAGCCTTGGTCTGAGGGAGATTTACCGAAACCCCCCTAGTCATCATGGGGGCGGTAATCATAAAGATAATCAGAAGAACAAGAACAACATCCACCAGGGGGGTAACATTGATGTCGGCCAAATAGCGACCTTTTTTACTACCGTTTAGGGCCATTTACTCCTCCCCTATACCCTCCTGGATGAGATCTCTTTCTACCAGATTAAGAAGATCGCGGACAAAGGCTCGAATATCAGTCTCAAAGCGGGCCATCTGGCTCATGAAGAGATTAAAGGCCACGACGGCCGGGATGGCCGCCGCCAGGCCAAAGGCCGTGGCGATAAGGGCCTCGGCGATCCCCGGAGCCACGGTGGCCAGACTGGCTGATCCCACGGCCCCTATATTGTGAAAGGCCCCCATAATACCCCAGACAGTGCCAAAGAGGCCGATGAAAGGGGTAGCGTTGCCTGTAGTGGCCAGGAAGGAAAGGCCTTCCTCGAGACGCGAGAGTTCCAGGGAGACGGCCTTATCCAGGGCCCTCTCCAGCCGGGTAAGCACGCTCTCTACCCATAGGGACAACTCCTCCGGGGCTTTGGGTTTGGGCGTAGAACGGCGAATCCTGATAAGCTCTCCATAGCCCTGACGGAAGACCTCAGCCACCGGGGCCTGAGGACGATCTTTCAAGCCCCGAAAGACCTCAGAGAGCGTCCGGGCTGTCCAGAAGGAGTCCAAAAATTGTTCTGAAGCCCGACGTAATCGACGATATTGAAGCCCTTTAAAGAAGATAATAGCCCACGAGACCACAGAGAAGATAAAAAGGATCAAAAGGACAAATTTGGCTACGGGACCGGCGTCTAGGATAAGATCTATGATATTCAAACCTTTCACCAACGCCCTCCTTAGACCTTAAACCGAGAAGGGAAGTTTTTAATTATCCCTTGTCTGCGGGCCAAATCAACCAGAGTCTCTACCGCCGAGTTTCCCTCCGGCCCCAGATCTTCAGTAAACTCGTTGACATAGGTCTCAATATGACGCCTGATAATGTCGTCTTCCATCTCCTGGGCATAGGCCTTGATATACTCCCAGACCTGCCGGGGATTCTCTCGAGCAAAAAAGAGACTATCCCTCAAGCTCTCAACAACCTGAGGGGCCATTTGGGCCTGGTCAGAGCGGATGAAAAAGCCTCCCAGGGGAATGGGGAGCCCGGTTACCTCTTCCCACCAACGTCCTAAATCCACAACCAGACCGAGACCGTAGCGGGGATAAACAAAGCGTCCTTCATGGATAATAACTCCAGAGGCCACTTCGTCTCGAGAGATAGCAGGCATGATCTGGTCAAAGCGCATTGGTCGCAGTCTAGCCTCGGGAAAATAGAGTTTAAGAAGGAGGGTCGCCGTAGTGTACAAACCGGGGACAGCCACTTCTTGATCTTTAAGGTTTGAAAAGGAAAAACCTTCTTTAGCCACCCAAAGGGGGCCTACTCCCCGACCTAAGGCCGCCCCTATGGGAAGCAAAAGGTAACGTCCTAGAAGATGACAGAAGGCATGAAAGGAGAGCTTGGTTACCTCCAGCTCTCCTTTAAAGGCCCTTAAGTTAAGGGCCTCTACGTCTTCGATGACAGGAAGAAGCCGGACTTTGGCCTCTACCTTGCCAAGCATCAAGGCCGCCAGAAAAAAGGTGTCATTAGGACAAGGAGAAAAACCTATCCTCATCTGATGAACTCCTTAAGGGCCTGAAGAGCCCGGACTCCAAGGGAAAGGGCCTCCTCGATCTTCCAAAGAGCCCGGGGAGGATCTTCCACCAGATTTGAGACTACCCTGAGCTCAACCATCTCCACACCGGCCAGTTCGGCGGCCTGGGCCACGGCCGCCCCTTCCATATTTTCAATAAGAGCTCCAAAACGACGGGCCAGGATCTCTCCTCGAATCCTGGTCCCCGAAACACAGGAAACCGTCACTCCCGCCCCCAAAATTGGGGGAAGACCTGCCTTTTCTAAAAGGTTATGAACCCGGCGCCGAGGAGGTTCAGGCAGAGGATATCTTCTTCTGGCCGGAAGATGGGGAGCGAGATCTTCAAGGTGTTCCCCTTTACAGAGGGCTAGATCTCCCAGAAACTCCTCGGTCACCAAGACCAGGGAGGGAACCTCGAGTCCGCTTCCAGGATAGGCCCCGGCCAGTCCCCAAAGGAGGATACAGTTGGGAGAGTGTTTAGCCAGTTCATAGGCCACCTTGGCCGCTGAGGCTACTGGCCCCATACCACAAATAAGGGGGGCAAATCCCAGCTCTTTAAGCCCTCTAGCTTCTAGTTCTGTGGGAACTACCAATAAAGTGGACACCGCCAAACCATAACAGGTTGACAGAAGCACTGCCAAGAGCTACTGTATCTTTACCCTAAGTAAATTGTTAAGCTTTCTCAATAATTATTAATCCCGGAAGGATTCTAAACAAAAGATAAACTGGTGAGGTTGGCCATGTTTGAAAGATCTGCCCTGAAGAAGAGCTCTGAAGATTCCTTGCACCAGCGCGAGAAAGAGGAATTTCGAAGGATTTTTTCTTCCCTTGATGAAGCCAACCTGGCCGATCGAGAGGCTGTCTTTGAGGCCTTTATTGAAGAAGATCGCCATCTCACTCCAGAAGAGTTACTGGAAACTTTAAAGAGGCGAGGTTTTTCTCGGGGGCTTGATTTTGTCACCCAAACTTTAGACCTACTTTGTCGTTATGGTTTTGCCCAGGCCAAAAGCTTTGAAGGGCGCCCAACCCTCTATGAACATCGCCACCTGGAAGAACACCATGACCACCTCATTTGCACCAAATGCGGCCAAATCATTGAATTTGTTCACCCAACCATTGAATCTCTCCAGGAGGAGATGGCCCGTCTCTATGGTTTCAAACCCCTTAGCCACAAATTAGAGATCTATGGTCTTTGCTCTGGCTGCCAGACCAAGCGAGTCCCTACCCTTCCTCTGAGCCTGGCCTCTCCAGGAGAAAAGGTTCGCTTTTGCCGTTTTCTAGGGGGGGAAAAGCTGCGAGCCCGGCTCACCTCTATGGGACTTCAGGTAGGCGATACGGTAGAGGTAATAAACAATTGTGGCCCGGTAATCGTCTCGGCCAAGGGGGCTCGTCTGGCTTTGGGACGGGGCTTAGCCCAAAAAATACTGGTTTCTTTGTGCCAAGATTAGCCGCTTCTGACCATTCTGCTTCATTCTTGATTTAATTATTTCCTTCTTTCTTGACATATTTTTCCCTCAAAAATAAAAAAGAGATTGATTAAAAAAAATGGTAGATATTTATGTCCTTTTTAGGGGCATCTCTATTTTAAAGATCAAGAGAGGGAAGACCGCTTTAAGATAAGATGGCTTTCTTATTTTGGGGACTGATTTTTTTCTTTCTTTCTGTTATTCCGGGGGAGGCCCGGGTCCATGGTATCTGTTCTAACTGTCATACCATGCATAATTCTCAAAGTGGCTCGGTAGTAACCACTGCTGGTCCCTATGGCTATCTTACCGTGGCTGACTGTGTCGGTTGTCACAGTTCCAACACAAGTAACACCATCGTCACCGTGGGAGAGACCAGAATTCCCATAGTTCTCAATCATGCACCACCAACTTATCCACCAGATGGAAGTCCTTCCAGCACCTTGGCTGGAGGTAACTTTTACTGGGTGGAACATAAAGGCGACCAGTATGGCCATAACGTTATTACTCCAGATGCCACCCTAGAATGGGCCCCAGGAGGGGATACTCAATTCGGAGTGGTACCCAACAGTTGTGGATTTGAGGGATGCCATAAGTCTTTGGCCTCCATAAGATATGGTCCCGGACCCGGACCTCTTTTTAATCCTATTACCGGAAATGGCTGTATCGGCTGCCATCGGGCCGCTCACCACGCCAATGACGAACAAAATCTTCAGGCCAATGGTTATAAGTATGTCGATGAATCAGGGGGAGGTTACCGCTTTCTTAACAAGGCCGGAGCCCAGTTTTGGGATATCCCGCCCCATAATCCACCAGCTGTAGCCGGCATAGAAGACCCTGACTGGGAACAGAATCCTAGTGCCTCTCGGCATAACGAATATCAGGATTCACCAAAGCCTTTTGCCCCTTTAGCCTATGGACAAAATGCTGAGGGAATAAGTGACTTCTGTGCCGGTTGCCACAACAGTTTCCATTCCTGGCCTGCTGGAGGCTCACCTAATGGAGGAAGCGGGAACCCTTGGTTACGTCACCCATCGGGGGTGGAGCTTCCTGATCGAGGTGAGTACACTAACTACACCGTGTATAATCCTCTAGTACCTGTAGCTCGAAAAGACGCCTCGATACTTATCGGAAGAGGACCTTCGGCCAGCGTTACCCCTGGTCAAGATAAAGTTATGTGTCTCTCCTGCCATCGGGCTCATGGAAGTCCTTATCCTGATATGCTTCGCTGGGACTACAGCACCTGCGTCACCGGCTCAGGCAATAGCGAATGTGGCTGTTTTGTCTGCCACTCTACCAAGGACTAAACAGTCTGGGCCTCATTTAAAGGAAGAGAAGCTTGACCCTGAAATTGGAAATTAGTATTTTCTCTTTGGAGAAAAAATAAAGGGCTATGAGGTCAGCCCGAACCGCCTGAAGGACACCCTTCAGGCTGATGACCTCTACCCAGACCTGCGGTCTGGGTAGAGGTTTTTTTGTTTGGGGGGATATGCCATGAAGACAAGCTACTCCCTTATAAAAGAAGGCCTGGGGCGAATAGTTACCCGACTCTCCCAGATAAATCCAGAAAACGGCCACCACAGACTCCGGGAAATCTCCCAAAAGTTAAAAGAAGAGCAGTTCAATCTGGTGGTCATGGGCCAGTTTAAACGCGGCAAATCCACCTTTGTCAACGCCCTTTTGGGAGCAGAGATCCTGCCTACAGCCATTGTTCCCCTGACAGCTATTGTTACAGTTCTCCGTTATGGCCCCGAAGTCAAAGCTCTGGTTCACTATCTGGATGGCCGTAGCCAGGAAGTGGCCATATCCGAGATTCCTCAGTTTGTCACCGAAAGGGGAAATCCTAAAAACCGCCTCCAGGTCAAGGAAGTGGAGGTCTTTTATCCCTCAGACTATCTCAAAGATGGGGTGAGAATCATCGACACCCCCGGTGTAGGATCAGTTTACCGTCATAATACCGATGTAGCCTATGCCTATCTTCCCTACGTAGATGCCGGAATTTTTATTGTCACGGCTGATCCTCCTTTGAGTGAATCCGAACATCAATTTTTAAAGGATGTCCGGGATCATGTGGACAAGCTCTTCTTTGTTCTTAATAAGATTGACCTGGTGGATGAGGTTGATTTAGCCGAGGCCCTGGCCTTTACCGAAGAGATCCTCCGGCTTGACCTTGGCCGGGAGGTTAGGATCTACCCCCTTTCGGCCAAGCTGGCTCTGGAGGGAAAAATCAAAGCCGATCCAGCCAAACTAGGAAAGTCACGGTTTGTCTCTTTTGAACGTGACCTTCGGGCTTTCCTCCATCAGGAAAAGGGTAAGGCCTTCTTGAAGGCTGTAATCTCCAGCCTTCTCCGGCATGTAGCCGATGAAACCATGGCCTATAAGCTGGAACAGGAGGCGGCCAAGCTCTCCCTTGACCAGCTCCAGAAAAAAATCGCCCAATTCGAAGAAAAGGCCCAGCTAGTGGAAAAAGATCGCTCCCAGATGGAATTTATCCTCGAAGGAGAGATTAAAAAACTAACAGAGATGTTAGATGAGGATCTTCGCCTTCTTAAGGAAACTCAGCTTCCCGAACTCCTTCGCCGCTTAGAGATGGCCTTCTCCGAAAAGGTTTCCCGGGGACTCTCCAGTCGGGAACTAGAGCGAGAGATGGAAGAGTTTGTCTTTGGGGAAATCCAGCGTGTTTTTTCACTTTTCCGCAATCGCGAATCAGAAAAGATGGCTGAGGCCCTTGAGTCTATCTACCTGGATCTGGCTGGTAGGACCAATCAGATTATTGAGACTATCGTCAGGTTGGCCTCAGATCTTTTCAAAATAGAGCTCAAACCCTTTACCACCGTAGAAAAGCTGACCAGCAAGAGCGATTTTTACTTTCTCCTTCGGGAAGATCCTGTGGGTCTGGAGTTAATACAGCTTTCAGTTCGTTCTGCCCTCCCAATGTTTATTGCCAGGGGCATCATTCTGAGAAGAATGCGGGCGACTATTGCGGACCGCTTTGAGAGACATTGCGGACGGGTCCGCTATGACCTTTTAAAAAGGATAGACAGCACCACTCGAGATTTCCGACGAAGGCTCAATGAAAAGATAGATCTTACCCTTTCAGCCATAAGGGAGGCCCTACAGCGGGCCATGGCCTTGAAGAGCCAAAGTGAACAGAAGGTCTCAGAGACTCTCTCCAATCTTTCGGCCCGGCTGGCGGCTGTTGAGGAAATAAGGAGGGAGCTTTTTGGCTACCAGAAAGAGGTGGAAACCCTCTAAGGCACTCGTGCTCTGTTCACGGAGGACCAGCGGCTCCCTGTCTCCGGAGCTCTTAGAGCCCCTTAAGGACTTCACCATGGCCCGGGAGAAGAAAACAGGTGGCTTTGGGGCCACTCCCAGGCTGCCAGCAACAGTAGAAGACACCTATTATGCTTTAAGAATCTCTCATCTTCTAGGGTTCGAGGTAGATCAAGAGACCCACCTCAGGTATCTTTGGGACCAACCTTATGGCCATATTGGCCTGGCCTCGGTCCTCTTTAAGGCCGCCTGGAGTCTTAAAACTTTAGGGGGAACCATACCTGAGACCTTATGGCAAGGCCTTCCTTCGGCCAGCCCGGAGATGCCCCTCTCTGAGTTGTCTTATCTTGCCCGTCTAACTAGACTCCTGGAGATCTCCAGGGGGCCAACCTCTGGGCTCAAAAGGTTGGCTCTAGACAAAGAGGTCAGAACTATAAGGGACCTTTATTTCCTCTTACAGGTTATCGGGCCTGGTGAGAAACTCCGCCCCCTTCTTGATTGGGTCCTTGCAGCTCAAAATCCTGACGGAGGCTTTGGCTTCTTTCCGGGAACGACTTCTTATCTAGAAAATGCCTACTTTGCCTGCTTTATCCTCAAGGCCTTTGGTCTATCACCCCGGCAGCCTGATGCTCTTGGGGCCTTTGCCCTCTCCTGCCGTCGCAAAGATGGAGGTTTTGCCCGAGCCCCGGGAGGGGTCTCCTTTCTGGAGACATCCTGGTATGCCCTTTGTATTCTAAGAGGGCTCAATTTCATTATTTAGAAAAAGGACTAGATTTCACCTCCAGATAGGGATAATTATCTGAAGACCTTATCTGGAGGTGAAAAATGTCCTTAACCCTAAAAAGGGCCTTAAGCCTGATCTTCTTTTTTCTTATGGTTTCGGGGCTTTCTTCCTGTGGCTACAACCAGATTCAAAAAAACGATGAGGCTGTCAAAAAGGCCTGGGCCGATCTTCAGGCCGCTCTGCAGCGTCGTCACGACCTTATTCCCAACCTGGTAGAAGTGGTCAAGGCCTATGCCAAACATGAAAGACAGACTCTGGAGGCTGTAACCCGGGCTCGAGCCCAGGTAGGTCAGATTCAGCTCTCTAGTGAAATTACCTCTGACCCCAAGGCCATGGCCAGACTGGCTGAGGCCGAGGGACAACTTTCTGCCGCCCTTTCCCGTCTGCTCATGGTGGCCGAAAAATATCCAGAACTGCGTTCAAGTGATCTCTTCCGGGATCTTCTTCACCAGCTGGAGGGCACCGAGAACCGGATCAACGTGGCCCGAATACGATACAACCGGGCGGTAGAAAGATTCAATGTCTCCATTCGTATATTCCCCAACAACCTAACAAATAGGTTTCTTCTCCATTACAGCACCAAAGAACCCTTTCAGGCCCCTTTAGAGGCTCAGACGGCCCCCAAAGTAAAGTTCGACTAGGTCTCCTCGGGGATAAAGGGCACCACCTCATCGATGGAAGAGGCATCGGTAAAGAGCATGACTAGGCGATCTACTCCTAAGGCCATCCCGGCGGCCGGAGGCATCGTCTCTAAGGCTTTAAGAAAGGTCTCTGGCCAGGGATAAATTTTAGCCCCAAGGGCCTGGCGTTTTTTAAGATCCTCCCTAAAGCGTCTGGCCTGTTCCTCTGGATCTGTAAGTTCGGAGAAGCCATTAGCCAGCTCCAAGCCCCCCACATAAAGCTCCACCCGCTCGGCCACCGGCTCCGTTGATTTAAGGCGGGCCAGAGCTGCCGCCGGAGCCGGATAATCATAAAGGAATACGGGCCGATGTCGGGGAAGGGCCGGCTCGATAACTTCGGCCAGATCCTGATAGAAACGCTCAAGATCTATAGAGGAGCCAAGGGGACGGCCAGCCAGAGACTCAAAGGCCTCGGCAACGGTAAGTCTCAAAAATGGCCGACTAATGTCGATCTCTTGCCCTTGATAAATCAGCTTAGAAAGCCCGAGCTCCTTAAGGATAAAAGAAAAGAGACGCTCGCAGTCATCCATAAGGTCTTCATAGGTGGCCTCCGCCCTATACCACTCCAAAAGAGTAAACTCTGGCAGATGATAACGGCCCCTCTCCCCACGGCGAAAAACAGGACCAAGTTGAAAAATTCGGGTAAAACCCTCTGCCAGAAGGCGTTTGAGGTTGAGCTCAGGCGAGGTTATTAAAAAACGATCTTCTACCGAGAAGGCCTCAATGTGGGGTTCGGGGGCCAGGGTGGAAACCAAAAGAGGAGTGGAGACCTCAATAAAACCTTCTTCCTCAAAAAAGCGCCGTAAGGACCGAATAATCCGGGCCCGGAGGATAAGACGACTGGGATCCAGTCTATGTCTTAACCCGTTCGACGTACTCACCAGTGCGGGTGTCTATCTTGATAATGTCTCCTTCTTTAACAAAAAGGGGAACCTGAATCTGATGACCGGTCTCCAAGGTTACCGGCTTGGTAGCCCCGGCTACAGTATCGCCTTTAAGCCAGGGATCGGCCTTGACCACCCTGAGCTCAACAAAATTGGGAAGATTGATACCCACCGGCCTTCCTTTAAAGAGCAAAACCTCAACGTTCATGTTCTCCACCAGAAACCTTTTGGCCTCACCGACTACCTCTTCCTCCACGGGGATCTGGTCATAGGTCTGGTTGTCCATAAAATAATAGGTGGTTCCGTCTTTATAGAGATACTGCATCTCTATTTCTTCTACATCTGCCGGCTCAAGCTTCTCACCCGAACGGTAGGTTTTATCCAGCACATAGCCAGTAATGAGATTTTTGAGACGGGTCTTGTACATGGCGTGTCCCTTACCCGGCTTGACGAACTCGACATCCACCACCACGTAAGGATCGCCATCTATGACAATCTTGAGGCCTTTGCGCAGATCAGAGGTGTCGTACACGGCTTCCTCCCCAGATTAAAGCTGTCGGCAGGCTATTAATACCAAAGGAAGGAGTGTTAGCAAGAGAAAAAGTGTTTTCTCTTCAAAGAGTAAGGGGGGCCACATAGAGCCCCCCTTACCTAGAGTCTGGATGGAGTTTTTAGCCCTTGTCGATCAGAGGAACAATGAGCAGGGCTACGATGTTGATGACCTTAATCATGGGGTTGATAGCCGGACCAGCGGTATCTTTGTACGGATCACCCACTGTATCACCAGTGACCGCACTCTTGTGGGCATCGGAGCCCTTACCGCCATAAGCGCCGTCTTCGATATACTTCTTGGCATTATCCCAGGCACCACCACCCGTGGTCATGGAGATGGCCACGAAGAGTCCGGTGAGGATGGAGCCAATGAGCACCGCACCCAAGGCCTCACGGCCCATAATGAAGCCCACCAGCACCGGAGAGACCACCGGAATAAGGGCCGGAACCATCATCTGTTTGATAGCACTCTTGGTAACGATGTCCACACAGCGGCCATACTCGGGACGGGCTGTTCCCTCCATAATACCCTTGATCTCCCGGAACTGACGGCGGACTTCCTCCACGACACCACCGGCAGCCTTACCCACAGCCTCCATTAAGAGGGCGGCAAAATAGTAGGGCAGAAGACCACCGATAAACAGACCGACAATGACCCGAGGATCGGCAAGCTGGAAGGACACCGGAGTCTTAAAAGCTCGGGAATATTCGGCAAAGAGAACCAGGGCCGCTAAACCGGCAGATCCGATAGCATATCCTTTGGTAACGGCCTTGGTAGTGTTACCCACGGCGTCAAGAGGATCGGTGGTATCACGCACCGAATCAGGGAGTTCAGCCATCTCAGCGATACCACCGGCATTGTCGGTAATAGGACCGTAGGAGTCAACCGCCACGACGATACCCGTCATGGAAAGCATGGAGACCGCAGCCAGGGCGATAGCAAAAAGCCCGGCCTTGGCTCCCATCGGAGTCCCAGAAAAACCACCACCAAGTTTGTAGGCCCCGTAAATAGCGGCACAGATTACCAGAACCGGCCCAGCGGTGGCCTTCATGGAGACGGCCAGACCGGCAATGATGTTGGTAGCATGGCCGGTAACACTGGCCTTAGCAATGTACTGGACCGGACCAAAGCTCTTGGAGGTGTAGTACTCGGTTATCATGATAATGGCCGCGGTAACCAAAAGACCGATAACAGCCACGCCAAAGATGGCTCCCGGAGTAAAGATCTCTTTTTCCGGCCCCGGGGGAAGGGCGTTGATGAACCACTTAGAGGCAAAATAAAAGGCTATAGCGGCCAAGATACCAGCTACGGCCTGCCCCTTATACATAGCCCCCATGATGTACTGGCTTTTACCCAGACGAACGAAATAGGTGCCAATGATGGAGGCGATGATAGAGATTCCACCGATGAGCAAGGGAAAGGTTACCCAGAGGCTGTGGGGGCCAAAAACAGTTTTGGCCAAAAGCATAGCGGCAACAATGGTCACCACATAGGTCTCATAGAGGTCAGCGGCCATACCAGCGCAGTCACCGACATTGTCACCCACATTGTCGGCGATAACAGCCGGATTCCGGGGATCGTCCTCAGGAATCCCGGCCTCCACCTTACCCACCAGGTCAGCTCCGACGTCAGCAGCCTTGGTATATATACCTCCAGCAATACGGGCAAAGACACTCATAAGGGAGCAACCAAAACCCAAGCCCACCAGGGCATGGTAGGCTTCATCCATGTGCTCCGGGGGAACAACACTACGCAAAATGGCAAAATAGACGGCTATACTCAGAATCCCCAGACCAACTACCAGCATTCCCGTAACCGAGCCGCCCCGGAAGGAAAGCTTCAGGGCTTCAGCCAGCCCGCGGAAGGCCGCCTGGGCCGTGCGCACATTGGCTCGCACCGTGACCATCATCCCGATATATCCAGCCAGGGCCGAACCAGAACTACCGATAAGGAAGCCAATGGCTACCCACTTACCCAGCTTAAGGAGAAGGATAAAGAGGATAGCCCCCACAATAGCCACTGTCTTGTACTCACGAGCCAGAAAGGCCGCCGCTCCCTCCTGGATAGCAGCGGCAATCTCCCTCATCCGTTCATTGCCCGCCTCCTGCTTAACTACCCAAAGGGCAGTCAGAATTCCGTAGGCAACACCCAATAAGCCACAAATAATGGCAAAGGTGGTTAAGGTATCCATGGTTACTGTGCCCATAACCTACTCCTCCTTACGAATAAAACCTGAAAGATTTTTTAATACCTTTTATTAATTAGCCGAAGAATAAAAAAAATTCCCAACACTCTCCCCTTCACTCAAGTTTACATACATCCCCCCTTTCCCAACATTTTTTAACCCCTATTGGGCTCTTTAGACACCTCAGCCAAGCCTAAAAATGAGGCCTCACTCAGCTAATAATCCAAGGTTTTTTAGCACAGGGGGGAATGCTTGTCAAGATTGATCTTTTTAAACTAACCAGCGATTAGAACGCAACTTTTGGAATCTGGCCCTAAAAAAGAGGCCCAGATAGACTCCAAAAAGCTACTTACGACATTGAGGTATGGACTTCAGCCTCCTTGAAGGTTACCGAGATAAACTTATCCTTAAGTCTTTGAGCAATAGCTTCCAGGAGAGGGGAGACAGTCTCAGAGTCTATAGCCGAGACGGCCAGGGCATGGTAGCGTCGGGTCATGGCCCGGGCATAAGCTGTATCTACCAGATCCACCTTATTAAAAACTCTCAGCTGGGGCACTTCGGAAAGACCCATTTCCTCAAGAAGAGCATCTACGACCTCTATTCTTTCTTCAAAATCCTCATAGCTTATGTCTATTAAGTGGATAAGAAGATCAGCTTCATGGAGCTCTTCCAGGGTGGCTTGAAAGGCCCGGCGAAGCTCGGCCGGGAGCTCCCGAATGAAGCCTACGGTATCTGTAAGGATAATAGGACCACCCAACGCTGGAAGATAAAGGCGACGGCTGGTGGGATCAAGAGTGGCGAAAAGCCGATCTTCAGCCAAAAGCTGGCTTTTGGTGAGAGTGTTAAGCAGGGTGGTCTTGCCGGCGTTGGTATAACCAACAATGGAGACCACAGGTATTTTACGGCGCTGGCGACGACGGCGGCGCAAGGATCTCTCAGAACGAACCCCCTTAAGCTCCCTTTCCAAACGGGCCAGCCGTTCTCTCACCCGACGACGGTCAACTTCCAGCTTAGTTTCTCCCGGACCTCGGCCTCCTATGCCCCCTGTGAGCCGAGAAAGAGCATCATCCCGGGTAGAAAGTCGGGGAAGCATATAACGAAGCTGAGCCATCTCTACCTGAAGTTTGCCCTCCCGGCTCCGGGCCCGTTGGGCAAAAATATCCAGGATGAGCTGAGTCCGGTCTATGACCCTGAGTTCAGTAAAATCGGTAATAGAGCGCATTTGCGAGGGGGTAAGTTCCTGATCAAAAATCAAAAGGTTGGCTGAGAGTTGCATGGCCCGGACCACAAGATCGGAGAGTTTTCCCCTCCCCATAAGAAACTTGGGATTCATGCGGTCTCGCCTCTGAATCACTGTATCAAGAACCACCACCCCGGCTGTCCTGGCAAGCTCTTTAAGCTCAGATAAGGATTCCTCTACCAGGGGCCTCGGTTTGGTAGAGACACTGATCAAAATGGCCCGATCAGCCTTAAGGACCTCCTTGGCCGGGCGTCTCCGAGCCAGCTCCTCCTCTAAGGAGGCTACCAAATCCAAAAAGTCGGGACGAAGATGGGCCGGGTGAACCGGAGCAAGTTCCAGATAATTCCGGCCCCCATCGTTTTGGGGCAGGAGATGAGCCGCATAGACTGTCTCAGGCAGACCTTCTTTGTTCACTGTAATAGCGGCCATCATATCTAGACGTAAAAGGGCCAAATCTGTAAGGTCATCTTGATTAAGAGGCATCTTCCCCAGATGGGTGTGGATACATCTTAAGCCGCGCAGACGTCCATCGGCTACACGGTACCGGCTAAGAGAGGGGATAACAATCTGGTGGGTATCGCCGACGATTACATAAACCACCTCACCCCGTCGATCAATCAGGAGACCAACCTGACGTCTGATTCCCTGCGAAATAGACGCTATCTCTTTGGCCAATTCAGGAGAGATAAGATATGCTGGCGGGACCCGTCGGCGATATAGCCTTTCTAGCCTTTTGAGTTCGCTAGGTTTAAGACCGCTGATGTTTCCGTAAATCTTTCCGCTGGCCATTTACCTCCTAAAAATCTGTTTTTTGGACTATTTTAAAACATCTTCAGCCAACATGTAAGGGGCCTCTAGAAAGAAAAAACGGAGGCCATATTTAGTGGCCTCCGTTTTTTCTAAGTATTTTTAAAAAACCCTTAAGCCTCAGCTAACCGAAGAAGACGCTCATATTCAGCATCTACACGACGCTGAATCTGGGCAATAACATCGTCACCCAAATGGCGAAAACGCCTTTGTCTTTTGAGATACTCCATTACGGGTTTGGGCTTGGTAACCTTACGTGAGATATAGTACTTGCCCTCGATGACCTCATAAAGAGGAAAAATTCGAGTGTCCACAGCCAATTTAGCCAATTCTATAGAGCTGGCGCCCGGAGTACCCCAACCCGTCGGACAGGGAGAATAGATATGAACATAGGCCGGGCCCTTTACCAGAGCGGCCTTTTTGACTTTGTTCATCAAATCAAGGAAATGGGCCGGCGTAGCCGTGGCCACATAGGGGATGCCATGGGCTACCGCAATAGCCGGAACATTCTTCTTCCAGGTTACCTGACCAAAACTCTTTTTACCTGGAGGGCTGGTGGTAGTCATGGCCCCATAAGGGGTACAGCTTGATCTCTGCACCCCGGTGTTCATATAGGCCTCGTTGTCCAGACAGATGTAAACAAAGTCGTGCCCTCGCTCCAGAGCTCCGGAAAGGGCCTGAAGACCAATGTCAGCCGTCCCACCATCGCCAGCAAATGCGACAATGTCCACATGTTTTTTGGGATAACGACCCTTGCGCTGAAGGGCCTTAACGGCTGCCTCCACCCCCGAAGCTACGGCGGCCGCGTTTTCAAAGGCAATGTGAATCCAGGGTACCCGCCAAGCCGTCTGAGGAAAGGGGGAAGAAATTATCTCCATGCACCCCGTAGCACTAACGGCAATAATGTTCATGCCGAGGGCCTTTAAGGCCAAGCGCAGGGCCAGGACCTCGCCACACCCCTGACAGGCCCGATGTCCCGGAGCAAACGGTTCCTCTTTGGGAAGATTCTTCGGTGAAAAACCCTTAAATTTGGCAAATTCTGCTATCATATCTCCCGCACCCCAATCATTTCATAGAGTTCTTTTGGCCGCTTCTTGGCATAGAAGGCAGCCTTGTCCACAATTTCTTCAAAGGTTTCTGTAGTTACATCGCGACCACCAAGACCAGCGATGAAACTAAAGATCTTCGGCCGCTTAGGAGCACTATAAAGGGCCGAACGGACCTCCGAGGCCACCGGAGGGGTTACCGCCCCTGGTGAAAGGGCCCGGTCCACCACCGCCAGAATCTTGGCCCCAGAGATGGCTTTACGAAACTCCATCAGCGGGAAAGGCCTCCAGAGGCGAAGCCTGACCAGCCCTACCTTCTTACCGGCCTCCCGCATCTTGTCCACCGCTGTCATGGCCGTTTCGGCCAGACTGCCCATAATAAGAATAAGAATCTCCGCATCCTCGGCCCGATAGGTTTCCACTGGCTGATAGCGACGGCCAAAGATATCAGCAAACTCATCCCAGGCCTTGAGGATCACCTTACGGGCATTCTTAACGGCCTCGTCCGTAACCTTTTTGGCCTCCGTATAAACCTCAGGAATCCCCACCGCTCCGATAGATATTGGTTTACGCGGCTCAAGACGGAACTTGGGTTTGTATTTAGGGATGTAACGATCTACCAGCTCTTGATCAGGAATCTCAATGGGTTCAATAACATGAGAGAGATTAAAACCATCAATATTAACAGCAAAGGGAAGCATCACCCGCCGATCCTCGGCCACCCGAAAGGCATGAAGGGTAAGGTCAAAGGCCTCCTGCCCATTTTCAGCGAAGGTCATCAACCAGCCTATATCTCTCTGGGCCATAATATCCCCATGATCATTCCAGATACTAATAGGGGCTGAAAGGGCCCGGTTGGCCACCACCATAACTACCGGCAGCCTAAGAGGAGGGGCGATGAAAAGGATCTCATGCATCAGGGCCAACCCCTGAGAGCTAGTAGAGGTAAAGACTCGCGCCCCTGTAGCCGCGGCCCCCAGGCAGGCACTCATGGCCGAATGTTCACTTTCCACGGTGATATACTCGGCATCAAGCTCCCCGTTGGCCACCACCTCACTGAGATGCTCAACAATATGGGTCTGCGGCGTAATGGGGTAGGCAGATATAACATCAACATTGGCCATCTTTACGGCCTCAGCAATGGCTATGGAAACCTCCATGGCAACTCTTTTGGACATGACTAAACCTCCTCCATAACCATGGTGATGGCCCCCTTGGGACACTCGTTGGCACAGATGCCGCAGCCCTTGCAATAGTCAAGGTTGACAATGAAGTATCCCTCATCATCAGGCTCATAGGCCGGCTCGGGGCAAAAGATGTAACACATTCCGCAACGAATACACTTTTCCTTGTCCAGCACCGGACGCTGGCTCCGCCAGTCACCCGTCTTGAAGTTGGCCGAATTGCCAGGCTCAGTAATATAGAACCCAAAGGGCAGGTTCTTCCAGCCAATAATTGCGTTGTCCTTAGGCATCTTATCTACTCCTTATTCGAGGACTTTGGTCTCTTCCATGGCCCGGTGCAAGGCCTCTTTGTTTTTGGCCGCCAGCCGGCCAAAACGATGCTCCAGGGCCTCTTCAAGATAATTTAGGTCTACCAGCCCGGTAGCCTTAACCAGGGCCCCAAGCATAGTAGTGTTGGTAATAGGCAGACCCAGAACTTCCATCGCTATCTTGGTGGCATCAACATAGGCGATACGACCACCGAAATCGAGCATCTTTCGAATTTCATCTGGAGATTTGTGGGAGTTAACGATGGCCCAGCCGTCTTCTTTAAGCCCCTCGGTCACTTTGATGATAGCGGGCAGGGAAGGATCAAGCACGAGAATAATGTCTGGAGTATAGACCTTTTCTCGGGTGCGAATTTTTTCATCGCTTACCCGAACAAAGGCGGCCACCGGGGCCCCGCGGCGCTCAGGGCCAAAACTTGGAAAGGCCTGGGCGTATTTGCCCTGGTTGATGGCGGCAATGGCCACGAGCTCAGCCGAGGTTACCGCCCCTTGTCCACCACGTCCATGGAGCCTGACTTCAATCATGGGAAATCTCCTCTCGAAAGACTAGCGTGTTGCCGAAAGTAGAGAGCTTGTTATCACGTTGGATTTCTCCTTGTCAAGTATCCAGTTCTTATCGAAAGCCCTCCAAAATTGATTTTTCCGGGCTATATTTCAGCAGGCGGTATTTCAGCAGGCGGTCTCAAGCCCCTCTCCCCGAGATGCCCTGGCCTGGCAAGGATAGGAGAATTAAAATAACAAATTATGGCCAGAAACCCCTTTGAGGTTCTGGGAATTACCCCTCAGATAGTCCGGGATCTCGATGAAGAGGCCCTATTCGGGCTAGTTAAGGCCTGCTATCGGGCCTTGCAAAGAGTCTGTCATCCAGACCTGGGGCAAGGGCTCTCTCCCCGACGCCGCTCAGAGATGGCTGTAATCCTTAACCTGGCCTATGAAGAACTAGATCTGGAGCGCAATCCGGAATCCTTCCGTAAGTGGCGTAAGGCCTATATTGCCCGCCTGAAGAGACCTTCACGGAGTCAAGTAAAGGAGCTTGAGGCCAAACTGGCCTCCCTTCAGCAGGTCAACGAGGGCCTTATTGAGGCCCTCTGGGAGCACCTGGTTCTCCTCAATCGGCTTCCCTTTACAGAGGAAAATGGAGAGGGGCTTGAGGCCACTAATCTCTACCTGGGCCTTATCGATGTGGCCATCAAACACAATCTGCGACGTTATCACTGGGGGCATAATCCCAACTACAAGGAGCTCATCTTTGACGAGAGGGGAAGGTTATTTCTTAAAGCCCCTCCTCGCTGGGAACCAGTTCCGGCAGGGTTCATTACCCTTCTGGGCACTGTCTCTCGCCGGGTCATCGACATTGCCGCCGTCTTAGATAGGCTTCCCAGCAAAGAGCACCTTCTGGAGGGCAAGCGAGACCTTGAGTTTCGCCCTTTCGAACTCCTGAATACCCTGGAAATTCCCGTTTTTAAACGGGAGTGTCTCCCCCACCTTCGTCGAGAGTTACGTAGAGACGCTTATCTTTTCTCTGTTCGGAAGCCTTTTTCGGGGAAGATCTATTGTGAAGGTCTTATTGTCCGGATAGTTAAAACCTCGACCTCAAAGACCGAGGCTCTCCCCAGGGCTAAGGAGTTTTAGACGATCAGCCAGGCCCTCTCTCCGGGCAGCCTCCTGGACCAACTTGGGCGGAAGGTCGAGTGGTTCATCACTCATGTCAAAGACCCCCCAGTGAATGGGGACAAAGACCCGGGCTCCAAGCTCCTTGGCCGCCCACACCGCCTCAAAAGGATCCATGTGAACAGTCTTCATAAACCACCGGGGCTCAAAGGCCCCAATAGGAAGAAGTGCCAAATCAAAGGGGCCAAAACGTTGGCCATATTCCCTAAAACCGCCAAAGTAGCCGGTATCACCGGCAAAAAAGACCTTCAGGTCTCCAGCCTCAAGGAGCCAAGAGCCCCAGAGCATAGCGTTGGTATCAAACAACCCCATCTTTGACCAGTGCTGACAGGGAAGAAGAGTTACCCGGAGTCCGGAGATCACCCGGCTTTCAAACCAGTCAAATTCCATAATGGGAAGCCCCAGTCTTTTAAGGTAACGTTTTCCCCCCAGAGGAGACAAAAGTCGTGGACGGCCAGGAATAGCCTTCAAAGAATCAAGGGCCAGGTGATCCCGATGCCCATGGGAGATAAAAATAAGATCAGGCCAGGGGATCTCCTCCGGCGCCAGGGGAAAGGGAACCGCCCGACGAAAAAAGGGACGCACATCACCAAATATGGGGTCAAAAATCAGATTCTGTCCGGCCAATCGCATCCATACTGTAGCGTGTCCCAGGAAAAAAATCCGGGGATTGGCCCCTGAAACAAGATCCAGGGGAGCAACCCTTCTCAGGGAAGGGGGTTTGGCCCGACGTTTGGCCTCTCGGTAAGGGTTGCGAGAGAATTGCCACTTAATGTAAGCCCAGAGCCGGATCTCCTCTCTGGCCAACCAGGGGTTGCAAAACCTACCTCCCTGATGATGGAGGCGGAGATGGGCCATCTCCTCAAGGGGAAGGTCCCTTCTTGGGGGGTGAGAGGTGCCATAGGCCCTGCCCCCTATGGCCAGCCTTAGAAAGGAGAGGACCCCGAGGATAAAAAGCTGACGCCGGGAGAGCATACTTCGAGCATAAGTCCGGCACTTCTCTCTGACAAGCCTCTTAAGTCCTTTTAAAGAAAACTTTGGCACTGGGATCTTGTTTATGCTAGCATTTCTCTCCCAAAATACTTCTCAGGAGTCTGGAGGGAAGATGGAAATCAGGGATTTGATACGGCAGATGGGAAAAAAGGCCCGTGAGGCGTCCCGCAAGGTGGCTAGTCTTCCTACCAGCGTCAAAAATGATGTCCTTCTCCAGGTGGCCGAAGAGCTGGAAAAACAAAAGGCCGAGCTCCAGGCAGCCAACCAAAAAGATCTGGAAGCAGCTAAAGAACGAGGCCTTTCTAAGGCCCTGATTGATCGCCTAACCCTCTCTGATAAGGTTATCTCCGGCATGGCCCAGGGTCTTCGGGAGGTAGCCGCCCTTGCTGACCCGGTAGGAGAGGTGGTCAAGATGTGGACCCGTCCCAATGGCCTCTGGGTAGGGCGGATGCGAATCCCTTTGGGGGTTATTGCCATGATTTATGAATCTCGCCCCAATGTGACCATCGACGCCGCCGGGCTGTGTTTTAAGTCTGGAAATGCCGTCATTCTCAGGGGGGGATCAGAGGCCATCCATTCTAACCTGGCCCTAGCCAAAATCTTTGCCGCGGCCCTAGAGGCTGTTAAGGCTCCACCAGAGGCTGTTCAGGTGGTCCCCACTACTGACCGTGCGGCAGTCAATGAGCTTCTTAAGCTTGAGGACTATATAGATCTCATCATACCGCGGGGAGGAGAGGGATTGATCCGCTTTGTCGCTGAGAACTCCCGCATCCCGGTATTGAAACACTACAAGGGAGTCTGCCATGTCTATGTGGATCGGGAGGCAGACTTAGAGATGGCCCGGCGTATCTGCCTCAACGCCAAAATCCAGAGACCGGGGGTCTGCAACGCCATGGAGACCATGCTGGTTCATCAGGCGGTGGCCGAGGCCTTCCTGCCGGCTGTGGCCGAAGACTTTCGAGCGGCTGGAGTCGAACTCAGGGGATGTCCCAGGACCAAGGCGCTCGTTCCTTGGGCCAAAGAAGCCACCGAAGCCGACTGGGAGGCCGAATACCTAGACCTCATTCTGGCCGTCCGGGTGGTCTCCAGTCTCGAGGAGGCCCTCGACCACATCGCTCGGTATGGATCAAACCACACCGAGGCCATTGTCAGCCGAGATTATTCCCGGGCCATGCGGTTTTTAAAGGAGGTAGATGCCTCTCTGGTGCTTATCAATGCCTCTACCAGATTTAATGACGGAGGGCAGCTAGGCTTAGGGGCAGAAATCGGGATTTCCACTACCAAACTTCATGCTTATGGCCCTATGAGCCTTGAGGAATTAACAACCACCAAGTTTATTGCCTTTGGTGACGGCCAGATTCGTCAATAGCCAGAAGATAGGCATTCTGGGGGGGACCCTTGATCCCATTCATCTGGGCCATCTCCGAGTGGCTGAAGAAGTAAGAGAGGGCTTGGGGTTGGAGGAAGTGCTCATCATTCCGGCCTTCTCCCCTCCCCACAAACTAAACCGCCCCCTTACTCCTTTCAGAGACCGTTTGGCCATGGTCCAGATGGCCGTAAGAAGATGCCCGGGACTTAAGGCCTCAGACATAGAGGCCCATCTGCCTACTCCCTCTTATTCCGTAAGGACTCTTGAACATCTTCAGCGACTCTATCCAGGGAAAAAATTTTATTTTATCCTTGGCCTGGACGCCTTTTTAGAAATCGCTACCTGGTGGAATTACCCACGGCTTCCGGAGTTGGCCCACCTGGTAGTTGTTTCTCGGGGAGAAAAAACAGATCTTGGGGAAGCCCTCTCCCAGACCTTCTGCCACTTTATCCCCCGGGGTCCCAATGAGTTTGAAGGGCCCAAAGGGGCCAGAATCTCCTTTTTCTCGGTCACCCGGCTAGATATCTCCTCTACCCGGATCAGAACCCTGGTGGCCCAAGGACGATCTATTAAATTTTTAGTCCCCTGGGAGGTAGAAGATTATATTTATCAAAAAGGACTTTATAGAAAGGAGGAAGCCGAAAGGCCGGAATGAAAAGAAAAAGCAATCTCGCCCTCAAAAGACCCCAGACCATCTCCACGGAAGAAAAAATTGAACTTTTGAAAAGAATCCTGGTGGACCGCAAGGCCGAGGAAATTGTCATTCTGGATTTGCGGAAGCTGGGGCCGGTAGCCGATTTTTTTGTCATCTGCTCTGCCCGCTCCACCCGCCATGTCCAGGGAATAGCCGAACACCTTCTTGAAGAGCTGGAGCGCCGCCAAGTCCCTTATCGAGGGGTAGAGGGTTTAGCCGAAGGCCAGTGGGTCTTGATAGACTGTGATGACGTTCTGATCCATATCTTCTATGCCCCCGTAAGGGCCCATTATGACCTTGAGGGCCTCTGGTCAGAGGCCCCCTTAGAAAGAGTCTCTAATTCGCATAGCTGTGAAGACCAGAGAGAAGATAGTTGACACCAAAGTAAGTAAAGATAACAGAGGCGAAACCAACAATAGAGATAATAGCGATCCTCTTTCCGGCCCACCCCCTGACGAATCGAGCATGAATGGCCGTGGCATAAACAAACCAGGTAATAAGGCTCCAGGTTTCCTTGGGATCCCAGCTCCAGTAAGAACCCCAGGCCTGTTCGGCCCAGACTGCTCCGGTGATGATTCCTGCCGTCAGCCAGAGGAAGCCAAAAACCGTGGTTTTATAGATTAGATCATCAATAGTTCTTAAGGAAGGAAGGCTGGCCCAGATACCCTTATCCTCTTTGGCCCGGGACTTAAGGAGATACATAATTCCCAGGCCGCAGGCCACGGCAAAGGAGGCATAGCCTATAAAACAGGTAACCACATGGGCAATGAGCCAGTTACTCTGAAGGGCCGGGATGAGGGGATCAATGCGACTACTGGTGCCAAAGGAGGCATAGGCCATAGAAAAGAAGGCAAACGGGGTGGCAAAGGCTCCAATGACCCGATTCTTCGTCTTGTATTCCACAAAGAGATAGACCAGAGCGATGGTCAGGGCAAAAAAGACCAGGGATTCGTACATATTGGTCAGGGGGGCCCGACCTATCCCCAGCTGATGAGATTCATGCCAGCGGAGGCCAATGCCGGCAATATGAAGGATGACCCCGACAATGGTCACCACCGTACCAACAATTCCCAGACGCTCCTGTTTAAAAATCCAGGCCACTAAATAGACAATGGCCGCCACCAGATAAATAAAGGTGACCACACTTAGGAGATAGGCACTCGTCATGATTATTTCCCCTCTTTCTGGACTTTTTCTTCCAACTGACCCACCAGGCCCTCAAGACGACGCTCAAGGCCCGGGCGATTTTTATTGGCCGTTCCGGCAACAATAATTACCGGCTTGCCCTCCCTTTTACCCAGATAGACCCAGACCTTCTGATGAGAAAAGAAAAAGACGGTGAATATTCCCAGAATCATCAAAATACAGCCAATCCAAACCACCCAGACACCAGGGTCCTTCTTGACCTGAAGGCCGGTCATATACTTTGTTTTGGCCGAAACCAGAAGGAACTTGATTTCCCCTTTCGGGGTCTTGATGGGGTTTTCCATCCCCTGAATCAACCAGAAGGCCATGGGATTCATCCCCTCAAGCATTATCCAGACCTGGGCGGCCGGCCGCCCGTGAACATCAGGCAAAAATCTCATCACTCCCAGATGAAGTTTCTTCTCTGGCCATTTGGCCTGCCCCATGGAAGATAAGTTAAAAGTCTTCTCCTCTTTGCCCCATTTGACCCGGACCACTAACTCCGGTACTGCTTGATAACTGGCCTGATAAAAGGTGATGCCCCGAAAGGTCAAGGGGTCGTTAACCCGGATGGATTTTTTGAGAATCTCCTTACCCCCGTTGAGGATAGTAAGATCAGAGCGAAACTCTTTGGGGGCCCCGTTAGCGTAGAAAGAAACATCAAAGTTATCGCACCGAACCTCGAAGCCGAGGGGAATAGGTTTGCCATCGCTTCGGGAATAGACGACACCAGAGGTTTCTCCCTCAAGAAGGTTGACATAGGCCTGAAAACCAAAGATACCCCCGATTAGCGCCCCGACAACAATAATAAGAATACTAAAGTGGACAAAATAAACCCCAAACCTGGTCCAGCGGCCACGCTCAAGATAAAAAAGCTTTCCTTCCTCAACCTCGGCTACTATAGCTTTGGGCCCCAGAGCCTCTCGGACTAAGGCCTCAGCCCGGGCCAGGGCCTCCTCGCTCTTTAAACGGATTTGTTGAGAGAAGGGTTGTTTTAAGAGCCGATCTGGGGGAAGAATGCCGCTCCTTTTGACCAACTCTAGGGTATAGGGAAGGCGATCCAGGCTACAGATAATGAGGTTTATACAAAAAAGACCCAAAAGAGAGAGGAACCACCACGAATGATAGGCATCGTGGAGGTGAAGAAAAAGGATCAGCTTACCCAACCCGGGACCATACTCATGGATATAAAAACCGGGTTTTTGCCCCTGAGGAATGATGGTTCCGATGATTGAGGTCGCCGCCAGGGTGATCAGCAGAAAGATGGCCAGTCTGACCGAGGCAAAGGTGCGCCAGAGGGGATTCTGATTTTTTTTCATTTATTTTTTCACGTCTCCTTCCAGCTCTGATTGGGAGTTTTCCTTCTCCTCGTCCTCTTTAAGAGATTTTTTGAAGTTACGAATGCCCTTGCCCAGGCCCTCACCTATTTGGGGTAACTTTCCGGCCCCAAAGATGATGACCACAATAACCAAGATGACCAAAAGTTCGGGCAGCCCCAGACCAAACATGGCGTCTCCTTAAAGTTCTAAGGACTTTGATCCTCAACAAACGTCTCCAAAGCTAACAACAAGACCTGAAGATTGTCAATGGAATATGGTTCTCAATAAAAAGAAATTCCAATATAGGAAAGCCCGATGAAAAATTCAGAAAAGACTCCCCTGACGCGGCCTTTTAGGGACAACCTTTGATGCCTCTCGAACAAAGGTCACTCCCAAAAGGCGCGAAAAAGGTGATGGCCGACCGGAAAGCCTTTTTCCGAAGATGGTCCGTTTGGCAGAAGCTGTAAGGAAAAGCCTTTCTTTGGCCCTGGTAAAGGCCACATAGGCCAGACGACGTTCCTCGGCCTCGTCACTTTCTCCCCTTAGCTCAAAAGGGAAAAGGCCTTCTTCAAATCCGGCCACAAAAACCACAGGGAATTCAAGGCCTTTGGCGGCATGAACGGTAGTCAAAGAAACAGCCCCAGGTTCATCAGGGGCCTCGGCCTGAAAGAGAAGCTCATGAACAAGGTCTTCGGCGCTTTCAACCAGGGGAAAGAGACGCTGAAGGTACTCCCGTTCTGAGGAGGAGAAGACAATCTTTTGCCTCTTGGCTTGGAGCTCAAGGTCCTGAGGAGGCAATCCAGCGAGATTCAAAGACAAAAGGGGCTTGATTTTTTGGCGAAGTCTCTCGGCAGACTCATCCCTTAGACAGACCGGAATGCCTACCCCAGACAGAACGTCTTTTAGCGGAGAAAGCAGGGCCCGGACTCGAACAAGAACAGCGAAGTCCCCCCAGGCGAGGCCTCGCTGGCCACGGCTTATTTCACTGGCCAAAAAATCTCGCCCACCCACCAGGGATTCCATGGCCTTGCCGATAAAGACCGCCTCGGCCCGGGCCGTGCCCAGCAGATGTCCAGAGACGGCCCCCTTTTTGGCCCGGGACTCAAGAGGAAGCCCTCCCACCAGGCGCCGGGCCAGATCAAGAATGGTTTTGGGAACTCGATAGGAATATTTAAGGTCGAAACAAACTACCCGGGGAAAACTTTTCTGAATATAGGCAAAGAGCTCTGGCCCTACGGCCCCTCGAAAACCGTAAATGGCCTGAAAAGGATCACCGACCAGGAAATAACTCTCCGGCTCCAGGGCCTGCAGAAAGGCCAAATCGGTATAACTGGCGTCCTGAAGCTCGTCGACAATGACGGCTCGAAACGGAGAACGACGTTTTTTTAGGACCTCAGTGGCCGCCAGCAGAAAGTCGTCGAAATCACAAAGCCCCTTTACCTCCAAGGAGTGATTATAACGAACAAAAATTCTTACAAGCTCCTCAGAGACTTCCTGTGAGCCGGCCTTAATAAGCGAGAAAAGGCTCAGAAGTTGACCTTTCTCTCGCCGACTCATCCCGTGTCCCTCTTCTTCAAGGGCCTCCTCTAGAGCCTGTCGACGATCTGCTTCTGTAGCCGGTCTGAAGGGGATCTGCCCCAAATCTTTGAGCAGGGCCCGGGCTGCCGCATGAAAGGTTTTGATTCGGGCCTCAAGGCCCAGATCTTTGGCCCGGCTAAGAAGTTCGGCCGCTGCCCTGGTACTGAAAGTGAGGATCAAAATTTCCTCTGGAGGGACTCCAGAGTCAAGCAGATAGGCCAAACGCCCCAGGATAAGCCTGGTCTTTCCTGCCCCGGGGCCGGCCATCACCAGGGTCGTTATAGCTGATGAGGCCACCGCCTCAGCCTGATATTTGTCAAGGGTAAGACTTGACATCATCCCCACCTCATGGCTCTATTTTCGGGCTGTTTTAAGGAGGTCTCATGCGTCACCTGTGGTGGATCATCCTCGTTCTAGCCGGCTGGTTACTTCTAGCCCAGTTGGCCCCCTTAAACAATAGCCGCTTTCCTTGAGTCTTTACTGGCCTTGGGTCCCAGGGCCAGAATAAAACTAGCTGTACCGATCCCGATGGCCTATCTCCCCAAGCTGGTCAATAAACTGGTCGGTCGAGCCCTTCATCGTTACCAGATGCTTCAGGACGGTGATCGGGTAGCTGTGGCCCTCTCTGGTGGGTCAGATAGTCTGGTGCTCCTCTGGGCCCTTCAAGAATGGCAAAAAAAGGCCCCCATCAGATACGAATTGGTAGTTATCCACCTGGATATGGGCTTTCCCGGCCACGACTGGCCCAAAGTAGAGGCTTATCTCCAGAAGGCCGGGTTTAAATATTATTTTGAAAAGACAGACTACGGCCCCAAAGCTCATGAAATCGGCCGGGAGACACCCTGTTTTTACTGTTCACGGCTCCGGCGCAAACGTCTCTTTGAGCTCACCAAGGAGCTCAACTGTAACAAACTGGCCTTTGGCCACAATAAGGACGACATTATCGTCACCTTTTTTATCAATCTCTTCTATGGAGCGGAGATCAGTACCATGGTCCCGTACCAAGAGCTTTTCCAGGGGTTAATTACCCTTATCCGCCCCCTGGCTTTTGTAGATAAGGCCCAGATTAACTCCCTGGCCCAAAGACTCGGACTTCCGGTAATTGAAAATCCCTGTCCCTCGGCGGGGACCACCAAAAGGGCCGAATTGGGCCGCTTTTTAAATGATCTTTATAAGCAGAACCCTCGCCTCAAGGGGAACATCTTCCGGGCCCTTTTTCGTTGTCGCCCGGAATATCTCCTCCGCTAGGCTCCCAAAGACGCTTCTCATCAAGGATATGGATCACTCGCCACCCCAGGCGAGACAAATCCTCCGCTAGGTGACGACGATGACAACGCCAAGGGAAACGCTCGGCACAGATAATGACCGAAGGTCTCTCAGCCGCCAGGGTCTGAAGACGTTCCAGGGCCGTTCTGTAGGCCTCAGTAGCTCGATAGGCCTCATAACCACCTGATCGATAACCTCCAAGCTCACGGCCCAGAAATCGATACCTTATCCCCTTACGTCTCAGGGAATCCTCCAGGACCTGTCGGCTAAAGTGAGGAAAGCGATGGCTTACCGGAAAACGCCGCACATCAATAACTTGTTCGATCCCCTGAGCCCTTAAAAGCCGAAGGAATTCATCCAGGGAGCGATTGCTGGTCCCCAGAGTATAGATAACTTTTTTTCTTGACAGATTTGCCTCCTAGTTTACCTTCTCTGCTTAAGAAAATAAGAGATTTTTCCAAAAAATAGAAGAATAAAGGAGGTCATAGAATATGCCCATTTACGAGTTTGTCTGCAAAAAATGTGGCCAAATTTTCGAACGGCTGGTCTTTTCCAGCCAGGAAAAGGTCCTTTGCCCCAAATGTAAGGCAGAAGAGGTTCAAAAGCTTCTTTCTTGCTTTTCCTCCCGCAGCCAATCACCGGGCCAGGGTATTGTCTCCGGCTGCAACCCGGCCTCCCGCTTTGGTTGAGCCTAAAAGAAAGGGGCCTGGTTCAGGCCCCAACCTTGACGCCCCCTGCCCTTACTGATACCTTCCACCTTGGTTATGGTTACTTGAGGAGGGTAGCCTAGATTTCTTAAGCGGGGCGGGGGTCATCATGAGAAAATTTTTTCCATTTTTTATAGTCTCTTTATTCCTCTTTATTTCAGCTAGTCAGGCCCAGGCTGTAATTAAAGTGGCCATATTGCCCTTTAAGATCCATGCCGCCGAAGACCTCTCCTATGTTCGAGACGGCATCCAGGATATGATGACCACCAGAATCTTCAAGCCCGAAGAGGTGATAGTGATCGACAAAACCGCTGTTGACGCGGCCTTAAAAAGTATTTCCGGGCCCCTTACCGAGGCCAAGGTTAAAGAGTTGGGACAAAAGCTAGGGGTGGATTATGTCCTCTTCGGGAGTCTCACGGTTATTGGTCAAAACGTCAGCCTTGATGCCCGGATGATCCCGGTAGAAAACAATCGCCCGCCGGTGGCCCTCTATGCCGAAACCCGGGGGCTTGACGAGGTGATCCCTCGGCTGGCCGATTTTGCCCAAAAGATAGATTTTTACCTTACTGGCCGTCCATCTCAGGCCGTGGCCAGCGCGTCTGTAGCTACTCCCGCTCCAGTTACCTCTACTTCGGTGGCCAGAGAGATTCCTGCCAGGCAACCTGCTCCGGAGGCCCCGGCCTCTACCCCACCTAATCGTATGCATCCAGAGCGCTTCTGGCGTGAAAAGGCCACGGCTCTTTCTACACCCTCGACACCACCGCCTGCCTCCACGGCCCCGGCTCCTCAACAGCAAGCCGCTGTCAAGCAGCCCAAGCCAAGCTGGCGAGATATAGACCCCTGGCCGGATTATCCCCCCGATGAGGAACAGTTAGGGCCTATATTTGAGGAACAGCCCTCTAAAAAGGTAGAAAAGCCCAAAAAGAAGAGAAATTGGTTTGGCTGGATCCCCTTCATTGGGAAAAAGAAAGAAAAAGAGGTCGTCCTTAAACCAAGCCCCTCAAAACCGGAGCCTTCTCCCTCCACCCCCCAGGAGGCCCCAACTCCAGCACCCTCTGGAGGTCAGGCCCAGTGGCAGTGGTATTAGAGTAGAGAGCGGGCAGCTTCAAGGAGATCTTCGAGTCCAATCTTCTCTAGACATATTCTCTCATCACAAGGCTTGGGCCAGCAAGGAGGGCATATGTCAAGGCGGAGAGAGAGCACCCGCGGGCCTATGGGCGCCCAGATCCTAGGATCAGAAGGGCCAAAAATGGCCAAAGTAGGGGCCCCAACGGCAGCAGCCAGGTGGCTTACTCCAGAATCATTACCGACATAAAGCCTGGCCTCAGAAAGCAACTCAGCCAATTCTTCGAGCGAAAGCCCAACCAAGGGGTTTTCTCCGGCTTCTTTAAGGGATTGTTGCAGGTGGGCCTCCGCCGGTCCCAAAATAAAATGGACTTGGTGTCCCTCAGACCTTAGGGCCTGGGCCAGAAGCAAAAACCGCTCAAGAGAATAGTTCTTATATGGGCTGCCCGAACCCGGGTGGATGAAAACCCCTTCTCTTGGCCCATCCTGACCTTTAAGTAGAAACAGAGCCTCTTTCCCGCCTACCTGAGCCCGTTGAAAATAGGCAGCCGACTCTGGCCGCTGAGGCCGGGTGTCAATCACCCGGACCATAATTCCGGCCTCCTTCAAGGTTCTAATGGGAATCTGCGGCGGAGAATGAAAAAAGAGATAGGCCTCCCTTACCTCTTTTAAAAAGGGCGGAATACGGCCTAAAAAAAGAGGGGCCAGAGGTTCGGTTGAAGCTACTCGGGAGACAAAATCCTTAAAAAGAACCCGGCCATCTGAACGGGCAAAAAGAAACACCTCAGCCCTTTCGGCCAAGGCCCCGATGGCCAACCTGGAGAGGATGAGATCTCCCAAGGCCCCCTCGTGCCAGACAATCACCAAGGCCATACCTGGTTAGGCCGGGATACCCACCGGGGCCATGTAGACTACCGTTTCCTCAAGACCATCCAGACCTAGGAGCTGGTTAACTTCATCGTCGAAGAAGGCTCCTACAGGACAGGCTCCGAGCCCAAGGGCCTGAGCTGCCAGGAGAAGATTCTGGCAGATATGGGCTACGTCCATAAAAATATAACGGATGCCACGAGAACCATACTTACTCATGGTCCGTCGGGCAATGGCCGACCAAATAAAAACCACCGGGGCCCGAGCACACATTTTTTGCCCCATAGCTGCCTCGGCCAGATCTTGACCGAAGTCTCCCTCTTCGAGATATTCCAGAGCGGCCGCGGCAACATCATAATGAACCAACCCCGAAGGAAGCCCGGCCACATCGTTAAGGCAAAGATAGGTTTCTATGGGGTATAAGGCCCCCGCACTAGGAGCCGGCCGGAGAAGATAATGGCCAACCCGAGCCGTAACCCCTTGGGTAGCCCACAAAAGAAGAGAGATGGTCTCCAAACTTAAGGCCTCTGAGGCATACTTTCGCACCGAACGCCTCCGGGCCAGGGCCTCCCAGAGATCTGCTCCGGGAGGAGCTACTCGTGGAAGGTTAAGACGTCGGGCTCCAGGGTATTTTTTGAGAGAAGGGGCTGGAGAAATATTCTCTTTTTCTCGACTGAAAAGTTCGGCCCGATCGTGTTTGCTTCGCTGAAGATAGACAAAACCGATGGAACGGCGATAATCAGGCATCTTGTTCCCCTCCTTGGCCTGCCTCCGCCAGCTTCACGGAGACGATCTTAGAAATTCCCTGTTCTTCCATGGTGATGCCGTAAAGGGTATCGGCTACCTCCATGACTCTTTGATTATGAGTAATGATAATCACTTGTGCCTGGCGGGCTATCTCCCTAATGAGACGATTAAATTTCAAGGTATTGGCTTCATCAAGAGGGGCATCGACCTCATCAAGAAGACAGAAAGGAGAAGGCTTGATAAGAAAGACAGCAAAGACCACCGCCAGAGCCGAAAGGGCCTTCTCACCACCCGAGAGGAGCCCCAAGTGCTGAAGCCTCTTACCTGGAAGACGTATGTAAAGATCCAGCCCGGCCTCAAGGGGATCGTCTGAGCCCACTAACCGAAGCTCGGCTGTTCCGCCTTCAAACAGAAGGGGAAAGACCTCCTTAAGTTTTTCATTGACCTGTCTTACAGCTTGACGAATCTTTTCTCGACACAGCCGATTAATTTTAGAGATGGCTTCCTTGAGACTCTCGATAGCCTTAAGAAGATCGGAACGCTGAGAGAGGAGGAACTCAAGTCTTTTTTCTACCTCTTTAAATTCCTCCACGGCGGCCAGATTAATGGCCCCTAGACGGGAAAGTTCCTCCTTGATTTCGGCCACCCGACGGGAAAAACTCTCCTCATCGAGAGATTCTCCCTCCGCAACATCAATGGTCTCAAGATCTATCTGATATTTTTCTTTGATCTTACCTATAAGGTGTTCAGCCAGAAGTCGGCACTCCGTGATTTCTAAGTCAAGTCGATGTCGTTGATCTTCAAGTTTGCGAAGCTCAAGCCTAAGGCCCTTGAGTTCACCTTCAATCTCTGAAATTCGCTTCTTAAGGCCGGAAATCTCCTCTTCAAGACTCTCGCGCTGGTCTTTGAGGTGTCTATAGTCTGTCTCCAAGTCAGAAACTCGAGCCCCGGTCTTAGCTAAAGAGCCCTCCAGCTTCTCTAATAGGGGCTTCTGATGACGAAGCTGGGCTTCAAGTTCCTCTCTTTCTCTTAGATATTGACGTTTAGCCCCATCAAGACGGGCCTTTTCCTTTAGAAGTTGATTCCGTCTTTCTTCCAGCCTGACCCGGGAAAGGCGGGTCTTTTCCAGACGGCTTCGAAGGTCCTTAATCACTGAGGAGAGTTCTCTTTCCCTGGAAAGGAGGCCCTTTAACTGAGGCCCTAGGTGACGGATCTTTTCCTGGATTTCCCGTCTGTTATTCTCCAGCTTAGATAGCTCCGCCTTGACCTCCTCCCATCGGAGCTGCACGTCTTTAACCTGGGTTTCAAAAACCTTTCTCTGTTCTTCAAGACCCAATATCCTGGCCCTTGTTCGATTAATCTCTTTGCTTATCTGCAGAAGGCGCTCTTCCCCCTCCTTCTTTTGTCTTTTGAGTTTTGAAAGCCTCTCGGAAGTTTCTTGATAGGAGCGGCGTAAATTATGGAGAGTTTCTCGGAGGGTTTTACTTTTAACTTCGATCTCCTTCTGGCGCTGGGCAAGGGCATCTAGTTTAGCCCGTCTCTCTAGAATCTCCTGGCCTTCGGAGGAAGAAAGAACTTTGATCATACCGCCAGGCCAAAAGACAAAACCATCTTTGGTAAGAAGTCTGGCCGCCAGAGAATCGTAGTCACTAAAGGCCTCCTCGGCCGTATCAAAGGTTTTAAAGGAGACCAGCATAGTAGCCAGGGCTGAAGGAAGCCCCTGAGCCAAAACAGACTCGGAGACCTGACTTTGCTTATCCTCAAGGAGCACCCCTCCGGGGCCCAGACGGGCCTCCTTAAGGGCCTTAAGGACCTCCTTGGCCTCTTTAAGATCGTCCACCAGGGCAAAACCAAGGGCCTCGGAGAGCAAAGCTGTCAGAGCAGACTCCCACCCCGGCTCCGGTTTGATTTTCTCCACCACCAAAGGTAGTCCTAGCTTTTCTCTAAGAAACCTGGCCGAAGGAGGAAGGCCGGCCAGCTTGGCCTCCAAACGCTGAAGACGTTCGATCTCAGCGGCAACATCCATGGCCTCCCTGCTTAGGGAGGAAAGGGTTCTTTCAAGGTCTTTCTCCTGGGCCGATAGGGTCTCAAGGCGTCGGGCCAAGTCTTCTATCTTCTGCCGTATCCTTTGCTGGTTCTCCGTCACAGAGTCTCTTTCCTTTTCGGCCTTGGTCAACCGAAAGTTTGCCTCTTCCAGACGCCTTGATATTTCTGCAATCTGCCCCTGAACCCGGTTGAGATCTTTTTCCCTGCGTTCTTTCTCTAAAAGAAGACGCCTTTGTCCGGCCTCCAGTTGAGCCATCTGATGGCCAAGGGAATCATGGGTTTGCCTCTTTTCAGCCAGCAAGGCCCGATGGGTCTCTAATTTTTTCTCTTTGGCCTTAAGGAGGGAGACAAGCTCCTCCTCATCCTTTTGCAGGCGATCCAGGGTTTCCTCCGCCTCTTTGAGGTTTCTCTCCAGGCCCTGAACCTTTTGGGTAAGGCCCTCCTGGCGACGGATAATATCTCTTAGCCGGGAATCAAAGGATTGAAGCCTTGTCTGGATGGTCTTAATCTCCCCTCTTATCTTCTCCAGCTGACGACGTTGGGAGGACAGCTCCTCCAGGCAGGCTTCTTCCTTCTGGCGCAGAGAAGAGAGGGCTTCTTCTTTTCCCGAAAGTTCAAGGATTAAACGGGCCTTTTCCGTCTCCAGGGTCTGTTGCTTGGAGGAAAAAAGATCCGTCTTCTCCCCCAGGAGAGCCAGATCTTTCTCCAAGGCTAAGGTTTTCTGTTTGGTTTGTTGAAGACGGCCAGCGGCATAGATTATATCCAGCCTTTGCAGCTCTTCTTTGAGCCTCAAATATCTCTCCGTCTTTTTTGCCTGTCGTCTAAGGCTATTTTGTTGTCGTTTGACCTCCGTTAGGACATCTTCCAAACGAGCAAGGTTCTCCTGGCTGGCCTTAATGCGCCGCTGGGCCTCCTCCCGGCGGGTCTTATATCGGGAGACACCTGCCACCTCCTCTATAAGCAGACGCCTTTCCTCCGGACGGAGTTCAACAAAAGAGCCCACCTCACCCTGGTCAATGATGGCGTAGGCCCGATGCCCCGCTCCGGTATCCATGAACAAATAATGAATGTCCTTCAGACGACAGGGTCGCCCGTTAAGGAGATACTCGCTTTCTCCAGAACGGTAGAGTCTTCGAGTGATAACGATCTCTGGCAAATCGGCCAGTTCGCCGGGAGCCTGACCATTGTTTTCCAAAACCAGCCGGACCTCGGCAAAGTTGGGGCCTCGACCGTTTGAACCAGAAAAGATAACGTCTTCCATGGCTCGAGCCCGCAGGCGCCGAGGGCTTTGTTCGCCGAGAACCCAACGAACGGCATCGACGATGTTGCTTTTACCACTTCCGTTAGGACCAACAATGGCACAGATACCGGAGGGAAAGGCCACCTCTACCCGGTGGGGGAAGGATTTAAAGCCATAAAGCTCCAGACGCTTAAGCCTCATGGTCCCTGAGGGAAAGTTTCATGATAATGGCATCTTCACCGGTGTCTTGATAATAACCGGGACGGCGGCCGGTAGCCACAAAACCAAGCTTCTGATATAGCCTGATGGCCGCTTTATTGGAAGGCCTAACCTCTAGCCAAGCCAAATGGGCTCCTTGCCGCCGGCCATACTTAAGGGCCAGAGTAATCAGGCTGGTAGCCAACCCCTGCCTTCGGACCTGGGGATGGACGGCCAGATTAAGGATATGGATCTCGTCTAAAACCAGCCAAAAAGAAATAAACCCCCGCGGAAGGCCGGCCACCTTGGCCACCCAGAGTCTGGCAGACTTATGGGAGAGCTCTCCCAAAAAGGCTGCCTTACTCCAGGGGTTAGGATGGGAGAGGCGCTCGATTTCCAGTAGTCCCGGCAAATCCTCCTCCCGAGCCGGGACGATCCTGGCCCTCATGCTCAGCTGTTTAGAAGTTCACTGGCCTTGGAGATGCTCTTCTTGCCAGCCTCGGCTACCACTTTGGCCAGCTCTGGTAGGGGCCGTTTAAGGGACTGGGCGGCCTTGATAATCATTGGGAGGTTGACTCCACTGACAACCTCCACTCGCCCTTCTTCCAAAAAGGCCAGACAGATATTAGAGGGGGTACCGCCAAACATGTCTGTAAGCACCAAGACCCCTTCTCCGTCATTAACTTTGCGAATGGCCTGCAAGATACGCTCTTTAAGCTCTTCGAGGGGTTCATTAGGGTCTATCCCCACGCCTACTACCCCCTCTAGCCCTCCCATAATAAAGGCCGCCGCTAATACTAATTCTTCCGCCAGACGGCCATGGGTAACAACAACCACTCCAGGCATTTATTTCCCCTTTAGTCCTTGTCCATGTCCCGATGGGTAATAAGAACGTCTTCACCCATCCCCATCAAGATCTGGCGAAGCTGCTCGGCCATCACTACCGAACGATGACGCCCCCCGGTACAGCCTACAGCGATAACCATGTAGGCCTTACCTTCACGATGATAGAGTGGCAGCAGGAATCCCAGGAGCCCCTCCAGATGCTCTAAAAAACGCCGAGCCTCCTCACTACGAAGGACAAAATCTTTAACCGCCTCTTGCCGTCCGTCAAGAGGTTTAAGCAGGGGATTAAAGTAAGGGTTAGGTAGAAAACGAACGTCTAGAACCATATTGGCCTCTGGGGGGACACCATATTTAAAACCAAAAGAAATAATATGAATAGTTGGACGAACCAAGTCCTCTCGGTGGGCGTAGAGACGAATTATCTCTGCCCGAAGCTGGTGAACATTAAATCGGGAGGTATCTACCACCTGATGGGCCCACTCTTTGATGCCTTGAAGACGCTCTCGCTCTAAGCGAATACCCTCAGCCAGAGAGCCCTTGGGGGCGAGAGGGTGTGGTCGGCGGGTCTGGCTAAAGCGCTGAATGAGGACTTCATCGCTGGCTTCCAAAAAAAGGATCTCCAGATGGTATCCCTGTTCTTTGACCTGACAAAAAATAGACTGATACTGGTCCAGGAATGTCTTCTCCCGGAGATCCATGACAATGGCCACTTTAAGCTTCTCTCCAGAGGAAACCTCTTGATCCTTTAAGGCCAAAAACTCCGGCAATAGAAGGATGGGGAGATTATCAACACAGAAATAACCAATGTCTTCAAAGGCCTTGAGGGCAGTGCTCTTTCCTGAGCCAGAAAGACCGGTAATGATGACCGTATCAAGTGACACTAGAACTCCGAATCCGCCTCTTGAATTATAGTGAGGATCTCTTCCGGATCTTTGGCAGCCATAAGCCTTTCCCGAAAGAGAGGTTCCTTAAGAAGGCGGGAGAGCCGGGCCAAAAGTTTAAGGTATAAACCGGCAGCGTCATCCGGGGCCAGAATGAGAAAAATTAGGTGGACAGGCTGTTTGTCCAGGGCCTCAAAGTCTATCCCTTGGTCACTCCGAGCGACACAGATGATTAAGCGATCAAGACCCTTCATTTTACCGTGAGGAATGGCCACTCCGTGACCAATACCGGTGCTGCCCAGTTTCTCCCGCTCGGTAAGAACCCGGACAATCTCTGTGGCCCGGAGATCATTTCGGTGGTTAGTAATTATCCGGGCCAGCTCCTCAAAGACAGCCCACTTGTCCCGGGATTTGAGTTTAGGGACAATACAGTTTTTATCAATGAAGTCCAAGATCCTCATGGCTCGGGCCAGGCTGGCCAGGGATTACAAAGACTCCGGCTGAATCAACCCGTAGTGGCCATCAGGGCGACGATAGATAACATTCAGGCTTTCCGTATCAGCGTTAACAAAGACCAAGAACTGGTATCCCATAAGCTCCAGCTGATCTATGGCCTCCTCCACAGAAAGGGGTTTGGCCGTAACCTGTTCCACCACCACGTTCTTGCCCTCTGACTCCACCGGAGCCGCAGAAGCGGTCACTGTCCGCCCCGGGCCACGGCCCTTATGGCTTTTAATTTTCTCCCGATGGCGGCGCAATTGGCGCTCCATCTTGTCCACCACCAGGTCTATCGCCGAGTACATATCATTGGTCTCTTCCTTGCCACTCAGGTTAAGGCCATTTCCGGTGATGACCACCTCAGCAATCTGACGAAACTTTTCTGTGGTCAGAATAACGTTTACCTCAGTGGGCCCACCGAAATATTTGGCCAGTTTACTGAGCCTCTTTACCGCATAGTCTTTTAGACCTTGGGAAGGGTCTAAACGTCTAAAGGTAACATTAATTTGCATGGACTTACCTCCTACGCCGGCTTGATAACACCTGGCCCGAGCCGGTGTCAACGGCTAAAGGGTTGCTCATCATTTGGTGGACAAAGCCGGCTTTTTGCGCCGGCTGGCAGGCAAGATACCCATCATTTCTCGATATTTCGCCACCGTCCGCCGGGCGATCTCAATCCCGTAGCGTTCTTTAAGGAGGTTGGCGATCTTTTGGTCACTAAAAGGTTTAGCTGGATCTTCCGTCTGAATAATCTGTTTTATCCTCTCTCGAACGCTCTGAGATGAGACCTGATCTCCCCCAACCCGGTTTATCCCGGTGTTGAAGAAAAATTTCAGCTCAAAAAGACCTTGGGGAGTCTGGACATATTTGCCGGTGGTCACCCGGCTGATGGTGGATTCATGCATGCCCACATCTTCAGCCACATCCTTGAGGATGAGGGGCCGAAGATAAGCGATCCCCTTGTCCAGAAATTCGCGTTGGAAACGCATTATGGATTCGGTTACCCGATAGATGGTTCGCTGCCGCTGATGAAGACTCTTGATCAACCAGAGGGCCGATCGGAGCTTTTTTTGAATATACTGTTTGGTCTCCAGAGGAACTGAAGGATCTTGAAGGAGCCGACGATAGTGTGGACTTACTCTTAAGCGAGGCAACCCTTCATCGTTGAGGACAATGACATAGTCATCATCTACCTTGTAAACAAAGATATCTGGAACAATATAATGAGTGGCCTCTCCACTATAATTGCGGCCCGGTCGGGGCTCAAGCTGAGAGATAACTTCTACCGCCTGAACAACCTCCTCCAGAGGAATCTCTAGCTCCCGGGCAATGGCCTGATAATTTTTAAGCTCTAGAGATCTCAGATGATCCCGAACGATCTTTTCTACCACGCTACCCTCTAGACCAAGATGCCGGATCTGAATGAGAAGACATTCCCGGAGATCCCGGGCAGCCACTCCCACCGGATCAAACTCCTGGACCTTGGCCAGGACCTCCAGCACCTTGGCCTCCGTGACCCCTGTCTCACGAGCAATATCTTCAATAGGGACCGCCAGATAGCCATTGGGATCTAGATTGCCAATGATGTGGGCGGCCACAAGACGATCAACCTCCTCAAGGTCTGAGAGCTGAAGCTGCCACATCAGGTGGGAGGTCAAGGAGGTGGGTCCGGAGACACTTCCCTCAAAGGAAATAGGCTCCTTTTCCTCGTAGGCAAAGCTCATCACCGCCGAGGAGCGTTCGTTATCAAAGTAGTCACTGTATTCGCTCCAATCGGTGTCTTTTATTGGTTCATCACCCCAGGGGCCCTCGTCGGCCGGAGAGAGAGAGACTTCAGGGACAGCCAGCTCCGGCTCCTCCTCGGAGTAACTGGTAAAATCATCCCGGCCTTCTAAAGAATCTTCTAATAGGGGATTTTGTTCTATTTCTTGTTCGATGGTCTCCTGAAGTTCAAGGCGGGAGAGCTGCAACAGCTTGATAGCCTGCTGCAGCTGGGGAGTCATGACCAACTGTTGGGTCAGTTTGAGATGTTGTCTAAGTTCAAGGGCCATGTCTAGAGGCTAAAACCTTCACCCAGATAGAACTTACGGGCCCTTTCGCTCCGGGCAATCTCGTAAGGGGTGCCTTCTTCAATGATCTTTCCTTGACTTACAATATAGGCGCGGTCACAGACCGTCAAGGTTTCCCGAACATTGTGGTCAGAGATAATGACTCCCAAGTCCCGTTCCTTAAGTTCCCGGATAAGACCCTGGAGATCGGCCACAGCCAGAGGATCGATACCGGCGAAGGGCTCGTCCAGAAGAACAAAACTCGGGTCAGTGGCCAGGGCCCTCATGATCTCAACCCGTCTTCTTTCTCCACCGGAAAGCTGATAGCCCTTCTGAGTGGCCACGTGTTCCAGACCAAATTCGGCCACCAGTTGTTCGGCCCTGCGCCGACACTCCCGCCGGGAAAGGCCCCTTCTTTCCAGAATGGCCAGAACATTCTCCATCACTGTAAGCTTGCGAAAGATAGAAGCCTCCTGCGGAAGATAGGTAATTCCCAGCCTGGCCCTCCGATGCATGGGAAAGTGCGTGATTTCCTCCTCATCAAGAAAAACCCGTCCGCTGTCAGGACGAATAAGGCCGGCAACCATATAGAAGGTGGTTGTTTTGCCGGCCCCATTTGGTCCGAGGAGGCCAACTATCTCCCCCCGGGAGACGGAAAGATCCACCCCATCGACCACACGCCGCCGGTGATACTCCTTAACCAAACCCTGGGCCTGAAGATGATCGGCCTGCATTTCATTCTTCGGGATAAACGATGGCCTCCACCTTCTTGCCAGGGGCGGCCTCAACCAAGCTTCGGTCTTCGTTGAGAAAGAGGGTGATTTTTTTGCCCCGGACGACGTTCCCCCCTTTTACCACCTGGGGGTTGTCCTCCAGGACAACCTTTTCCTCCTGGCGAAAGTAGGTGGCCACTCCACCGGTAGCCACCCAGGAATTCTGCTGCACTATTTTGACGTTTCCCAAGGCTACCATCTTGTAGACCTTCTTCCGTATCCCTTTATCGGTTTTAACCGGACGGTAGTAAACCACTAGCTTGTCGGCATAGACAGTAAGATTTTCCTTTTTGGCCACCACGTGGCCGGTGAAGATGATCATCTGTTTGTCATCGAGAGACTCTAACTGGTCGCTGGTGATCTTAACGGGAGCCCCAGCCTGGAGAGCTACCGGGAAAAAGGCCATAAGAACCCAAAAAACACCTAGGCCAATAGCCAGCCGATTCAAATAAAATCTTGACCGATCAACTCCACCTTCTGGCATACCTTAAGCCTTCCTTTTTTAATTTCATAAACAAAACCAATTCCCCGGATAGTCGTCCCTTCTCCTTTGATGAGGACTTCTTCCTCCCCTACCAATTCATCTTGACGGGAAAGATAGAGAAGGCTTTGGGTCTCTAAGACTCCCCGGTTTCTGGTCTTTATCACTACCGAACCCTCCAAAAAAAGCCGTCCTTCTTTAAGATCATACCAGCCCCGATCTCCCCGAACATAAAGGCCCTTTTGGGTAGGCTTGATCTCCCTTATCCTCACCTCTTTTAAAAAAAGGCGGTCTTCATCTTCTATTAGGCTGGCTTCGGCCGCCAGAACCACGTATCCGGGTTTTGGCCCTTGATATTCGACAAACTCTACATCTTTGAGGATGAGATCTGGGGTCTCTTCCTCCGAAGGAGGGGAAGGAGGCCTTTCTTGAGACGTAGCGCAGGCCGAAAGGGCAAAGGCCAGCATCAAAAGCAAGACAACTCTGAAGCGAGAAAGCATTGCAAGATCTCCTCCCACTTTTTCTGGGCCTTTAAGATAAGATCACACACCTCTCTTACTGCCCCATGGCCTCCAGGAAGATTGGTGACATAATGGACATACTCCTTAACAGGAGGCCAGGCACCAGGCACGCTAACCGCCAGCCCTACCCTTTTTAAGACCGGAAGATCTATCCAGTCATCTCCCATGTAGGCTACCTGATAATCTTTGAGGCCCTTTTCTCGAAGTAGCTCAAGATACAGTTCCAGCTTATGAAGACTCCCCTGGATGACGGTCTTAATACCAAGTTCTCTGGCCCGATGAGCCAAGGGGGGGCTTATCCGGCTGGTGAGAACCGCCACTTCTATCCCGGCCATCTGAAGCAGCTTAATTCCCATGCCGTCATGGACACAAAAGCTCTTTATCTCACTGCCATCAGCCGCAACCACAATCTGCCCATCGGTGAGAACACCATCCACATCAAGAAGGAGAAGGCGAACATTCTCCGCCCGCTTGAGTATTTCAGAGGGATAGAAAATCATCTCGCAAGCTGTAGATCCGGGCCAGGTCTTCAAGAAGTCTGGCTGCTTGATAGAGGGAAAGTGAGTTGGGCCCATCGCAGCGGGCTCTTTCTGGATTCTCGTGGACTTCCATAAAAACTCCATGGGCACCGGCCGCCACAGCCGCCCGGGCCAAAGGAGCTACAAACTCCCTCTCGCCCCCGCTTCTCCCTTCTCCACCACCTGGTAGCTGAACGCTGTGGGTGGCGTCAAAGATAACCGGATAGCCAAATCGGGCCATGATGGCGAAGGTTCTCATATCCACCACCAAGTTACGATAGCCGAAACTCACTCCCCTTTCGGTAAGAAAAAGGTTCTCATTTCCTACAGAGATCGCCTTCTCCAGGGCGTAGCGCATATCCCAAGGGGCCATAAACTGGCCTTTCTTGATGTTTACAGCCTTCTTGGTCCTGGCGGCAGCCAGGATAAGATCAGTTTGACGACACAAAAAGGCCGGAATCTGGATGGCGTCTAGAACCTCCGCCGCGGCTTCAGCCTGCCATGACTCATGGATATCCGAAAGCACAGGGACACCGGCCACCTCTTTGATCCGGGCCAGCATCTTAAGGCCTTCCTCAAACCCCGGCCCTCTATAGGAGGAAAGGCTGGTGCGATTCGCCTTGTCAAAGGAGGCCTTGAAGACATAAAGAAAACCCGTTCTCTCGGCGGCCTCCTTCATAAAAAGGGCGATCCGAATGGCCAGGTCGAGTTCTTCCAGGACACAAGGGCCGGCGACAAGGAGAGGCGGCCCTTTAGGATCAAAGTTCAGAGGACCGATTCTTATGGCCTTCATCCCTTAATGAGCTCCTTCATCTTTTGGGCCAGGGATTGAGGGTCGAGCCCTTGGCGGCGATAAAGATCATCTGGCTTTCCGCTTGAGCCGTAGGTTGAAACCCCACAGCGCCGGAAGGGAACGACCACTCCGGCATCGACTAAAACCCTAGCCACCGCCGCCCCAAGCCCTGTATCCACCACGTGATCCTCAGCGGTGACGATAGGGCCAACAAGAGCGGCATCAAGGATGGCCCGGGTGTCCAGCGGCCGGAAGGAGGCCATATTGAGAACTCCGATAGATAGCCCCTCTTTCGCCAGGATCTCACGGGCTTCAAGGGCCCGGGAGACTAGCGGCCCAAAACAGATAAAGGTTCCGTCATCGCCCCGTCGGATCCAGTCGGCCCGGCCGGGCTCAAAACGGTAATCTTCCCCAAAGAAGGGCCGGCCTTCTTCATCAAGGATAATGGGAGTCTTAGAACGCCCCATACCTACAAAGAAGTTACCAGGATGGGTAGCTACATAACGGATAATACGGTCGGTCTGGTTGGGATCAGCAGGCAAAAATATGGAAAAACCAAAGAGATTCTGGAGAAGACCCAGGTAATCTAGACACTGATGGGTCGGACCATCCTCACCGACATCAAGCCCCAGGTGGGTGGCCACAACCTTGAGATGGGTGTGATTAAGATCGTTTAGACGCTGTTGGTTATAAGTCTCACAGACGGCAAAAACTCCAAAGGTAGAAAAAAAGACCGCAAATCCCTCCCGGGAAGCGGCTCCGGCAGCAGCCGCGGCGTGATGCTCCTGGATTCCGGATTCAAAAAAGGCCTCTGGCGACCACTCTTTAAAGGCTGTCATCTTTACGGATCCTTCAAGATCGCAAGAAAACCCTAAAATTTTGGGCCTTTCTCCCGGAAGGTTGTTGATCTCTGCCAAGCTCCTTAAGGCCTTACCATAGGCCGAACGGTTATCTAATTTAACCTCCGGGCCATAAACCACAGGCTGACCAGGATCTATATCCGGATAGTCAACCTCAACATCAAAAGGTTTTACGAAGTTAACGTAGGCCTTACGGCGTTCAAAAAGGGCCTCAATGTCTTCATCGTATCCCAACTCCTTTAAGGCCTCCCTGGCCATATCCGGCTTGAGGGCCTCTCCGTGCCAGCGGGCCACATTCTCCATAAAGGAAATACCCTTGCCCATTACCGTCCGGGCCAAAATGGCCGTGGGACGGGCAGGATTTTCCACCTCTTTAAGCCAAGCCCGGCGCAGGGCCCGGTAAATAGCGGCAAAGTCGTGGCCATCACAGAGATAGATCACGTTCCAAAAGGTGGCCCGATATTCATCTCTTATTGATTGGGGGATGATAAGATCGGTATCACCACCTATCTGGAGATGATTTCGGTCAACGATGACCATGAGGTTGTCCAGGTCAAACTTAACGGCGAAACGCCGGGCCTCAATGACCTGACCCTTTTGTTGCTCACCATCGCCCATAAGACAAAGGACCCGCCTGTCCTTGAGGCCTTTGAGTTTAAGAGAAAGAGCCATACCACAGGCGGCCGAAAGGCCTTGCCCCAGATTTCCGGTATTCCATTCTACCCCGGGCACAGTCTGTTCTACGTGGCCGGCAAAGGCTGAACCGGCCCGGCGAAACTCCATAAGAAAGGCCTCCTCGGAGGCATACCCATACTCCACCAAAACACTATAGACCGCCGGAGAGATGTGGCCATGGCTGACCAGAAGGCGATCCCGAGCCGGATGACGCGGCTGCTGAGGATCATGACGCATAATGGCATAACTCATCAAAAGAAGGTGCAATGAAGAAAGAGAGCCTCCGGGATGACCACAGCCGGCCAGGGTAGTAGCCAGTATAATTCTCCGGGCGCAGCGCCGCCACATAGCTTCAAGCTCCCTTAGCTGCTCCTGGCTTAGCTCTTCCTGGGAAAGGTCGATTCGTAACATTTTTGGATGCCTCCGGACATTAATTTGCATCCCCTCTTTAACCTTTGTTCTCCCCTCTATCAAGGCCAAGGAGGAAAAGCTTACTTTAAGCCCAAAAGGAATAATATTTAAGATTTTCCCGACTAAAGCCGTTAAATTAACTGGAATACACAAAAAGTTATTAAAAAGTTTTCTAAAATTCTTTTTTTTATTTCTATTCACCGTTTTTTCAGGAGGGAGAGCATATGGCTGCTAATCTTCGCTGGAAGGATCTGTCTATTAGGTACAAGATTCTTTTACCTTTTCTCTTGGGAGTCCTTTTCTTCTCCGGAGTCTTCATCTGGCATTCGCAAGGGGCTTCGGAGAAGCTAATTTCTGTAACTGCCGAGGAAGGGGTTCGAGACGCCCTAGATAATACCCGGAAAATTATCAACCAGACCTTAGCCACAGAGACCATGTTAGCCAGCTCCGTGGCCGCCCTTGACGGGGTAAAAGAGGCCCTGGGGCTTACCAATCGGGAACAGCTCCTTCAAATAGCCCTGCCTATTGTCAAACAGGCCCAAAAGAGTTCCGGGCTGGAGTTCTTTCTCCACTTTCATACCCCTGATGGACGATCCTTCCTTCGAACCTGGAAGCCCCAAAAGTACGGAGACGACCTTAAAGGATTCCGGCAGATGGTCGTCGATGTTATTCAAACCAAAAAACTCTTGACGGGGATCGAGCCAGGCCGAGGCGGATTGGCCCTCCGGGCTATCGCTCCCATTTTTTGGGATGGAGAGTACGTGGGGAGTGTTGAGGCCAGTATCCCCCTTAAGGTGGTCCTCAAACTGGCCCGCGGAAGTGGCCAAGAGATAGGAGCCTTTATTACTCCGGAGGCGGCCGCCGTAATCACCAGGGCATCCTTTAAAGCCAAAGTGGGAGACATGTTTCTGGCTGCAGCAACAAACCAAACCCTGGCCTCCTTTGTTCCGGCTTCATTTCTCCAGAAGACTCTTAAAGAGGAAACCATCATTCGAGACAAAGATCTTGGTCTGGGAGGATTCCCGCTTAAAGGATATGGCGGGAAAACCCTGGGGGCCCTCGTGGTTTCTCGAGACCTTTCCGCCCTTGAGGCCCTGGCCCGGGGAACCATGATGCGCTCTCTCCTGGTGGTAGGGATCAGCTTCCTAGTGGTTATGGCCTTTGCCCTGGCTGTCTCCTGGCAGCTCAGTCGTTATCTTCGCCAGGTGGTCGATCGCATGACCGACATTGCTCAGGGCGAAGGCGACCTCACCAAGGAGCTACCGGTAGTCGGTGGCGATGAGATGGGCCGACTGGCCGCAGCCTTTAATCTCTTTTTGGACAAGCTGCGTCGCCTCATTGGCCGGGTTAAGGAACAGACCAATGTTCTTGAAGTCGCCGCCGGGGATCTGGATCAGACCTCAGGCAGTCTTAGCCAGGGATGTCGCCTGGTTCATGGCCGCACCAGTAACATTGCCGAAGTCAGTCAGACCGTGGCCAAAAGGGCCGATGAGGTCCACGGAATGATTGCCGAGATGGAAAAGGCCATCACCGAGATCTCCACCCAGACGACTTCAGCCGCTCAAGTAGCCCAGACAGCTCAAGAAAAGATAGAGGGAGTCAGTCAGATCATTGCTGAGCTGGATCAAGGTTCTCAAGAAATCGGCGAGGTTCTTAATTTTATCACCTCCATTGCTGAGCAGACCAACCTCCTGGCCCTAAACGCCACCATTGAGGCGGCCCGGGCCGGGGAGGCCGGCAAGGGTTTCGCTGTAGTTGCCGGCGAGGTCAAGGAGTTGGCCAAACAAACTGGACAGGCCACCGAAAGTATTGGTCAAAGAATCCAGGCCATTCAAGAGGCCACAGGCAAGGTCATTCAATCCACCAGGGAGATCGCCGAAATTATCTCCCAGATCAACGACATCTCCGGCACTATAGCCGCGGCCGTAGAGGAACAGACGGCCACGGTTTCAGCCATTGGCGATAGTGCCACCGAGATGAGCCAACAGGGGGATACCCTAGCCAAACTGATCCCAGAAATGAAAGAAGCCAGCCATCTGGCCAAAGAAAGCATGAGCCTTATCCGCGAACACAGCCAGAAGCTGGCCGAATTGTCTCAACAGATGAAGGAGATCGTCTCCCAGTTCAAGGTCTAAAGACCGATGGGAGCTAGAAACTGAATCAAGGAGGTTTGAGGAACGATGATCAAGAGACTCCTTACTGTCACCCTTACCCTACTGGTTCTTTTCTCCTTTACCGCCCCGGTTTGGGCCAAGGATGTCTATTACTTAGGGGTGCTGGCCAAACGGGGAAAGAGAAAGGCAATAGAACGCTGGCAGAAGACGGCCGAGTACCTATCAGCCCAGACTGGAAAGACTATCAAACTCCGGCCGCTTTCCTTTGAGGCTATCGAACCAGCGGTGGCCAAACAAAAGATCGACTTTTTGATTGTTAACCCTCAATACTACGTATACCTTAAAAAATATGGGGCCACGCCGCTAGCCACCTTAATTAATGTCCGGATGGGGCAAAAGCTCAATCAGTTTGGAGGGGTTATCTTTGTCCGCAAGGACAGTGCCATCAATTCTGTGGCCGATTTCAAGGGCAAAAAGTTTATGATCGTCAACTTCAAATCTTTTGGCGGGGCCCACATGGCCTTTTATCACTTCCTGCAAAAAGGCCTTAATCCCAAAACAGACTTAGGTAAAATAATGGTCGGCAAGACCCACGACAATGTTGTCTACGCCGTGTTAAAGGGGCAGGTTGATGGAGGCACCGTGAGAACCGATACCCTGGAGCGAATGCAGGATGAGGGCAAGATAAAGCTGGCTGATTTCAAAATTATTGATCAAAAGAAAGATGATTTTCCCTTCGTCAGGTCTACCAGGCTCTATCCCGAATGGCCCTTTTTCACCTTTCCTTTTGTAGATAAAGAACTTTCTGCGGCCGTCAAAAAGGCCCTGCTGAGTATGGGCCCTGAGGAACCGGCCGCCAAAGCCGCCAAGATTGCCGGCTGGAGCGAACCTCTAGACTACACCCCGGTTATAAAGTGCATTGAGGCCACCTCAAAGGCCGGCCTTTAAAAGGCCCCCCTTAGGGAGGGCACCCATAAGTGCCCTCCCCTTTCCTTTTTTACTTTGGACTACTCTTCTCAAAGCTTCTTTCTTTAAGCTGAAAGTAGATTTAAGATTTATCACCTTATAACGATGGCCGAACCACGGTTTATAGAGCCCGTCTGTCCAGAAGGACTAAGTCTTCCTCCCAAGGGCTTTTTTATCCTCACCAGCAGAGATTTCTGGTCTCTGGCCCGGGGGCTTTGCCAAAGGCCTAAATCTCTAAGGCTCCCTTATTGCCGGATAGTCCGACAAAAAGAAGGCTTTTTAGTCGGACCTTCACTCTCTGCACCCCATGCGATCATGGTTCTGGAGACCTTGAAGGCCTGTAACATAAAGGAGGTGACCATCTTCGGCTGGTGCGGTTCCCTGAGCGAGGATATCTCGCCCGGTGAGATCTTTCTGCCTACAGAAGGGCTTTCCTTTGAGGGGGTAAGTCGCCACTATCCCGATTCTTTAAGCCGCCCCTGGCACGAGGGGCAGAAGCAACTAAAAAGCCTCTTAATTAGAGCCGGCTTTCAGGTTAAAGAAGGGCCTGTCGCCTCCACAGATGCCCCTTTCCGGGAAACCATAGCTTTTGTCTCGGAGCTAAAAAAAAGAGGGGTTGGGGCCTTAGACATGGAGATCTCTTCCTTGATGCAGGTGGGTCAATTTTTAGACCTTAAGATTTCCTGTGTCCTTTTAGTAACCGACCGTTTAGGAGATAAATGGGAGGATCACCGAGAAAAGACTCAGAAGATAGGGGAGAAGGTGGTTAGACTTATCTGGAAGGATCTATGCCGGAGCTGATCATCAACATGGAAAACATTGCCGTTATTTTAGTCTCACCTCGCTACCCCGAAAATATCGGGGCCGCGGCCAGGGCCTGCAAAAACTTTGGAGTTAAAGATTTAGTGGTCGTGGCCCCAGAGAGGTGGGATGAAGAGGCCATCTTAAAGATGGCCACCCATGAAGCTGCTGATATTGCCCGCAATTTGCGTGTTTTTGAGGATCTTAGGGAGGCCCTTGAACCCTATGCCTACATCGTAGGGACTACCGCCCGTCTAGGACGTCATCGCCGAGTGTTTGAGACTCCCCGAAAAATCGCCCCCCATCTGGCTGGCTTAAGCCAAAAAAATAAAGTCGCCTTTCTCTTTGGCCCCGAACACCGAGGACTTTCTAACGCCGAACTTTTCTACTGTCATACAGCCATTACTATTCCAACGGCGGAGTTTCCCTCCCTCAATCTAGCCCAGGCAGTGGTGGTTGTCCTCTACGAGCTTTTCACCTCCGGGAGATCTCCCAGGCTCCCCCAGTCCCGTCTGGCCACTTTTGCCGAAACCGAGGCCATGTATCGCCATCTGGAAGAACTATTTGACCGAATCGGCTTCATTCCCAAAGATACCCGTCAGGTCTATCTGACCAATATCCGGAGATTCATGGGGCGCCTGGAGTTAACCGCTCAAGAAGTTCAGATAATCAGAGGGTTCTGCCGCCAGATGCTCTGGGCCTTGAACAAGACAGCCCCGGAGGGGAAAACACAATAAAGAAACGCCTAGCCAAATATAAAGTGGGCCTTTTTACAAGACTCAAATAGCACCGCCAAGATTTTTGACTTAAAAGGCCAAGCCTTGAGGTCCTTAATAAGGCTAAAAGGGATAATAAAAGACTAAAACAAGCGATCATTAAGGCCGATAAAAAGAAAAGTAAAATGGTGGATTAGAGGAGTAAGAGATGAAACGATGGCCCTTTGTCTTACTCTCAGTCTTAATAGGCGGGATTCTTAGCGGCTGTGGCGGCGGTTCAAGCTTGGCCCTCAAAATGGCCCCGGCCGTGGGAATCTATTCTCTCAGCCGCGCTCAGGAAAAGCCTGTTTATTCTCACCCCCCTAGTCGGATTCGGGCCAGCCTGATCTACGCTGAAAGCTCCGGGAGGGCCTTTTCGGAGATAAAATGAGATACTATCCCAGCCTTTGTCTCCTGGTGGTCTTCTTTGGTCTTTGGGGTTGTACCCTGGTCCGCCCTCCCCAGATCGAAACCAGTGGTCCCCGAGTCTATCTTGGCCCCACCGGCCCTATTGAAGCCGATCGTACCTTTTGTATCTCCACCTTTGAGGCTCAGACAGATCAGCTGGGAGCTGCCATCGCCAGGATATACCGTGATGCCCTGCTCGAAGTCCATCTACCGGTAAAAATAAGGCTCCTTAAAGGAAGGCCTATTTTAAAGGGGCAACGCCTAAAGGGTTGTGACTATATCCTCCTGGGTAGGATAAATTATCTTCTTCCGCCTGCCCCAACCGGTGGCGGCGCGGTAGAGACAGAGATAGAGATATATTCCCTTCCCCGGTGGACTCCCTACCTTCACCTAGAAGAGTCCGCTACTGTTCCCTATGGAACCTATGGGGAGTATCCACCCGGGATTGATATCCGCACTGGACCAGCTCCCTCCGCAGCCACGGTCATAAAACTCATGGCCGAACATCTGGGGCAAATTCTCTATTAACTAAAAGCCCGGGTTTCTATTTAGGTTTAGACTCTCAAAAACTGGCCTGAGGTATGGCCAGTTTTCAATATTTTATAAATTCCCGCAGGTGTTATCAGCGAGAGGAATCACAATAAAGATCAAAGAGGGAAAGAAGTTACCCTAGCCTTAGGGGCTTTTCCCAAACCTTAATTTCGGCCTTTGGCCCTTAAAAGGAGAAGGCCGGTTAACCGGCCTTCTCCCTCCCCAAGAACTAATCTCCTTTTCTGAAGACAAGGTTTTTGGTGACCTCATCATAATCAACGACGACATGGTCTCCGTCTTTAAAAGTCCCATCAAGAATCTTAAGGGCCAAAGGATCCTCTACATAGCGCTGGATAGCCCTCTTAAGTGGCCGGGCCCCATAGACTGGATCATAACCTACCTGGGCCAGCCAATCCTTGGCCGCCTCTGTCAGGGTGATGGTTATCCGCCGATCCTCAAGGCGTCTCTGGAGATAGCGCACCTGAATATCAACAATCTTCTTAAGGTGCTCTTTGGTCAGGGCATGGAAAATGATAATCTCATCAACCCGGTTGAGAAATTCGGGCCGGAAGCTAGCCCTCAAGGCCTCCATCACCCGGCGCTCCATTTCAGTCCGATTTTCGGGACCGAGTTCCTGAATCCATTGGCTACCAATATTGGAGGTCATGATGATGATGGTGTTACGGAAGTCCACGGTCCGGCCCTTCCCATCAGTTAGCCGGCCGTCGTCAAGGATCTGAAGCAGAATGTTGAAGACATCTGGATGGGCCTTTTCTATCTCATCAAAGAGGATCACCGAATAAGGCCGACGCCTCACGGCCTCCGTAAGATAACCTCCCTCTTCGTATCCTACATAGCCTGGAGGAGCACCAATGAGCCGGGCGACAGAGTGCTTTTCCATATATTCAGACATATCAATCCGAATCATGGCCTGTTCGGTATCGAACATAAACTCTGCCAAGGCCTTGGCCAGCTCCGTCTTACCCACTCCAGTAGGCCCAAGAAAGATAAAAGATCCAATGGGACGATTAGGATCCTTAAGACCAGCCCGGGCTCTCCGGACAGCATTCGCCACAGCTCGAATGGCTTCTTCCTGACCGACCACCCGTTGAGCAATCCGTTCTTCCATCTTAAGGAGCTTCTCCCGCTCGCTTTCGAGCAACCGGGAGACAGGGATTCCCGTCCACTTGGAGACTATCTCGGCAATATCTTCAGCATCAACCTCCTCTTTGAGGAAACTCTTTTCTTTCTGAATTTCCGCCAACTGCTGGTTAAGTTCCTCAAGACGCCTTTCAAGCTCAGGGATGCGACCGTAGATGATCTCGGCTACCCTGGTAAGATCCCCCTGACGCTCGGCCTGCTGGGCCTCAATACGCAGCTGGTCAATCCTTTCCTTGATCTTGCGTATCTCCTGAATGACCTCTTTCTCCTTCCGCCAGTGGGCCTTCATCTCCTCTGCCTGGCGGCGGAGATCTTCAAGGGTGGACTCTAACTTGGCCAGCCGCTCTCTGGCCGCCGGATCGGTTTCCTTTTTCAGGGCCTCACGTTCGATCTCAAGCTGCATAATTTTGCGTTCGATTTCGTCAATCTCGCTGGGAAGAGAGTCGATTTCGATCCGCAATTTGGCAGCGGCCTCGTCAATAAGGTCTATGGCCTTATCAGGGAGATAACGATCCGTAATGTAGCGGTGTGAGAGGGTCACGGCGGCAATAATGGCGCTATCGGTGATTCGTACTCCATGGTGGACCTCATACTTTTCTTTGAGCCCTCTAAGGATAGCAATGGCCTCCTCTACAGTGGGCTCATCTACATAAACAGGCTGGAACCGACGCTCTAAGGCCGGATCTTTTTCTATATATTTGCGGTATTCATCGAGGGTGGTAGCCCCAATACAATGGAGCTCCCCCCTGGCCAGGGCTGGCTTGAGCATGTTGGAGGCATCCATAGCCCCCTCGGCGGCCCCAGCTCCTACCAGGGTGTGGATCTCATCGATGAACATGATAATTTCGCCCTCGCTCTGCTCCACCTCTTTTAAGACAGCCTTAAGACGCTCCTCGAATTCTCCCCGGAACTTGGCCCCGGCAATAAGAGCTCCCATGTCTAGCTGAATGATACGTTTATCCTTGAGGGGTTCGGGAACATCGCCAGCGACGATTCTTTGAGCCAGACCCTCGACAATGGCTGTCTTACCCACACCGGGTTCGCCCACCAGAACCGGGTTATTTTTGGTGCGCCGGGAGAGAATTTGGATTACCCGGCGGATCTCTTCATCTCGACCGATAACTGGATCAAGCTTTCCTGCCTTGGCCAGAGCTGTAAGGTCGCGGCCAAACTTCTCCAGGGCCTGATATTTATCTTCTGGACTTTGGTCAGTTACTCTTTGATTGCCCCGAATGGATTTTATGACCTCAGTAGCAGCCTCCTTGGTAACTCCCCTACGGGCCAGGATCTGAGCTGCAGGGGTACCGGATTCCAAAATGGCCAACAAAAGATGTTCCACGGAGACAAACTCATCCCGCATCTCGGCCGCGATTTTGAAGGCTCGATCAAGAACCTGTTTAAGGGCTGGGGAAACATAGACCTGAAACCCAGGCCCCCCCACCTTGGGAAGCTTGGAAAGCTCTTCCTCAAGGTCCGCGGCCACCAAGGATGAATTTATCCCCAGGCGTTCCAAAATTATGGGGACAAGCCCCCCCTCTTGTTCCACCAGGGCTTTCAAAAGATGTTCAGGCTCAAGTTGCTGATTTCCAGCAGACTCTGCCATCTGCTGAGCATTTTGCAGAGCTTCTTGAGACTTAAAGGTGAATTTATCCATTCTCATATATGCTTACCTCCGTTGCTTGATTTCTTTTGGGATTTCTTTAGGACATCTTGCGCCATGGAAGGTAAGAATGGCCTTAACGGGTGTCAACCAAACCCCGATAGGGAGGATCATTTAAAACTTGACAAAAAGAAAGACCTGGGCTAAAAGAGAAAATACTGTATGGGCCATGATAGCCCTTGAGGGGAGACTCCCCTCAAGGGCTTTTTTATTTGAAACCCATGGAGGTTGGGTAACGGTCGTCGCCCCCGGGTCCCAAACGGCCCGGGGGTCTCTCTTTTATGGAGCCTAAAGGCGCGTTGTGGTCCTTATCGATCTTTTCCCGATAGTCTTAAATTTCCTCCCGGGATAAAGTTCCCTTCAAGGGGCTCCCCGGAAGGGTTCTCTTTAGTCAAAGGATTTCTTTAAATATAAAGGCTTTCTGGACCAGATTTCCAACCTCCCAGCAAGTGGAGGTGAAGATGAAAAATAACCTGCCCACCTCCCCGCTCTACATTAAATAGGAGTTTGTAGCCTGTTTGGGCTATATTCAATTTCTCAGCCACCTTCTTCCCGGTTAGAATAACTTTGGCAATAAGATCTGCCTTGGCCTCGGTGAGGCTGTTTACCGAAGCTATATGCTCCCTGGGAACCACCAAGATATGGACCGGGGCTTGGGGGTTAATATCCTTAAAGGCCACCACATCATTGTCCTGATAGACAAAGTCTGCCGGAACCTCTCCCTTGATAATTTTACAAAAAATGCAATCCTTCTCCATAGTCTCCTCCTAAAAGCCAGAATCAACCCAAAAGCAGAGGGTCATTCCAGAACACCTCTAGCCGACGAACGAACTCTTCTAACTTAACAGGCTGGAGATTATAAAAAACCTCCCTTATCTGATTAAGACGTGAAAGAAGAATCAGGTTCTGAAAATCTTCATTTAAGAGATATTTTTCTCTGATCTCTTTCTCACCTTCTTGGGGAACAGTGGCTACCGGAGCCACAAGCTTTCTGGCCCAGGAGATAAATTCAGGTGAAGGTTGAGAGGCCAAAAAGACAAAACCAGCCCTTAGCCCCCGAGGTTCATAGAAACGATATATTTCATCCACTTTGGCCGCCAACTGGCGGACTGCCAGCCCCTCACCGTTAAAGAAGGCAAGCAAGGTCGGGGCCCCTTTATAGGTTCAGACAAAACAGGAAAGCCCCTTCCATGGCCCAGAGACAATCTGGACTTTGAACTTCCAAGTTCGGTCTCCTGGCTTAAGCATTTTTTAACCTTTTATTACCCCTAAAGGTTTGACCATAGCTACTTTTTTGGCCAAGCCGGCCAGATGGGTGGCCTCGACCACCTTAGAAACGTCTTTATAGGCCAAAGGGGCTTCTTCGGCCACCCCTCGCATACTTTTAGCTCGAACGACGATACCCTGTCGGGCCAGATGCTGGATCACGTCGCTCCCCCGCCACCTCTTTTTGGCCGCATGCCGGCTCATAGCCCGACCGGCTCCATGACAGGCCGATCCAAAGGCCTTGGTCGTACCTTCGGTGGTGCCCACCAATATGTAAGAACAAGTTCCCATGGTACCGCCAATTATCACCGGCTGCCCAACCTTTCGATAAGCCTGAGGCAATTCAGGCCGGCCCGGCCCAAAGGCCCGGGTGGAACCCTTACGATGAACATAGAGACGACGGCGACGGCCGGCGACCTCGTGCTCTTCAATCTTGCAGGTATTATGGCTAACATCATAGAGAACCCGGATATTGGCCTCAGGGACCACCTCGGCAAAGACCTCCCGAACAAGGTGACTGATAACTTGCCGATTAGCCAGAGCACAATTTACTCCACAGGCCATGGCCTTGTAATACCTCTGCCCCTCAGGACTATCAATGGGGGCACAGACCAGTTCCTTTTCCCGGATGGGGATACCATACTTTCGGGAGGCCCCAGAGAGAACCCGAAGATAGTCTGTGGCAATCTGATGCCCCAAGGCCCTTGAACCGCAGTGAATAGAGATGATGACATCGTCCTCAGCCAGCCCGAAGGCCCGGGCCACCTGATGATCATAGATTTGGGCAACATACTGAACCTCAAGGTAGTGATTCCCTGAACCAAGGGTGCCTATCTGGCGGTACTGTCTCTTTTTGGCCTCCATGGAAACACAGGCCGGGTCGGCCCCCGGCAGGGAGCCGTTCTCCTCGATGTAATCGAGATCTTCAGGTAGCCCATAACCTTTCTCTACGGCCCAGCGGGCCCCACCCACCAGGACCTCATCTAACTGGGTGGGTGAAAGCTTAATTTTGCCCTCTGAACCCACCCCGGCCGGAATAGTCACAAAGAGGGCCTCGATGAGAGTCTCCAGAACGGGTTCTATCTGCTCTTTTTTAAGACCTGTAAGCAGAGTCCTTACTCCGCAAGAGATATCGTAGCCCACTCCTCCAACAGAGATAATCCCACCTTCTGCCGGATCGAAGGCCGCCACCCCACCGATAGGAAAACCATAGCCCCAGTGGGCATCGGGCATGGCCAGGGCAGCCCCCACGATGCCCGGAAGGGTGGCTACATTGGATAGCTGCTCCCTGACCTTTTCGTCCATCTCCTCAAGGAGCTCCCGGCTGGCAAAGATACGGGCCGGAACCCGCATCTGGCCGCTTCGAGGGATCTCCCACTCGTATTCTCCTACCTGCACAAGGCTTTTTATCTCCATAAAACCTCTCCTTACCTGTTTTTAAACATCCACCACACACTGGGCTACGTAGAGATCACCATCCTTGGCCACTTTAGCCATGGTATAGGTAGCCCCTTTAACCTCCACTCCCAGCCTATGGCGTGAAGGGTCAAGAGTCTCTCCGGCAGCCCAGCCCGTCAATCTAAGCCCCTTAATCCGGGGGCCAAAGTGACAAAAAATCATTTTCTCCATATCTGCCAGCGATAAAAGGCGGTTCAACCAGAAAACCAGAAGAGATTCCAGGTCATCGGCCAGACAGGTAATATTTTCGATACGGCGGTTGGGCTTTATTTGATCGAAGTCCTCCACCATTAAGGAAAACATGGCCTTGGCGGCATTGGCAAAGGCCTCCTCCAGGCTGCGGCCAAACCCCCGAACTCCGACATCGGCTCCATGCTCGAAGACCTCGTAAGAAGGTGCCATCCTTCCCCCCCTTTGAGCCATCCTATAGCACCCAAACTATAACCATCACTACAAATGATGACAGCCCCATCCAAATCAGTACGAAAGACCCTAATACCCAGTTCAGGGGCTGGAAGACGGAACCGATTGTTGGCCGAGACCGAGATAACCGCCAAACAGGGACAAACTTTTTCCAAAAAATCAAAGCTCGAAGAGGTCCTTGATCCATGATGAGGAACAAGAATGAAGTCAGCCCGAATGTCCTTCCCCAAAAGAAGCCTTTCCCTTACGACATCAATATCCCCGGGAAAGAGGAAAACCCTCTGGCCGTAAGTAACTCTGGTAACCAATGAGCGGCGGTTGTGAGATCCGCTAAGATCTCTACCGGGAGGGAAAAAATCTACAGTGAGATCATTCAGCTTGAGTTGGCTAGGATGGTGAATTACCAGAAGAGGGACCTTCTTCTCCTTGATGGTCTCCATAAGACGTAGATAAAGTCTGGCCTCTGAGGAATCTGCAGTCTTTATGAAACGTTTCACAGGAAAGGTCTCAATGATATAGGGTAGGCCGGAGAAGTGATCGGCCTCTGGGTGGCTGAGGATAACGGCCTCTAAGTGCCGCACGCCAAGCCGGTATAGAGCCGGAGCAAGCACCAAAGAGCCCACGTCAAAACCCGGCCCTGCGGGACCACCACCATCAATAAGGATGGCGGTCTCTTTTGTCTTGAGGAGGGCCGAGGCCCCCTGTCCCACATCAAAGACTACCACTTGAAAGGACGGTGCCTTTTCAACCAAGAAGGACAAAACCAAGAAGGCCAGCGCCAAAGGCAAAAGAAGAAGACCAGGTCTTTTTTGGCGCAGAAGGGCCAACAGAGAGGCTGCCAACAGAAGCCCTCCCACCAGGCCAAGCCCGTTGAGAGGCAGGATAAGCGGTGGCACGGAGGCCCAAAGAGAAACCATCTTGAGGACCAAAGTCGTCAGGTACCCCAGCAGAGAAAAGAGAAGATCACCTCCCGGAAGGATAGATGGCCAGACAACGGCCAAAAAAGACAGGGGAACAAATAACCATCCTACCAGCGGGACAAGAACCAAATTAGACAGAGGGGAGACAAGGGAGAGACGGCTGAAAAAGTAAAGGATAAAAGGGCCCGTGGCCAGCCAGGCGGTTAAAGAGACCAAGAGAAGACTTCGGAGAGGCCGTCCACCCTTTAAGGACCGCCCCATAAAAGCCAGACCGGAAATAGCCGAAAAAGAGAGGAGAAAAGAAGGCTCTTTTACGGCTAAAGGCTGGTCAAGAAGTATGAGCCAGGCCGCCACAAGAATTAAACTTCCGGAGGGGATCCGCCTGTCAAGGAGAAAACCGATAATAAAGGTTGAAACCATTATGGCCGCCCGGCGAGCGGGAAGGCTTCCTCCAGAGACCCCGGTATAAAGGAGAACAGCCATCAAGGCTACTACTAGAGAGAGCTTTTTTACATCGAGACGGTGCATCAACCAGGCCCATCTCCTGGCCCCTATCAGAACAACCCCTCCCACAACCATAGCCAATAGTCCCATGTGGAGCCCTGAGATAGCCAGGAGATGGGCCACTCCGGCCCGAACAAAGGACTCTCTAAGCTCTGGAGACAGCCCTCGACGTTCCCCGGTAACCAAGGCCTTGATCAGGGAGACAGCCTCTGGAAAGAGACCCGAGCGGTCTATACGTTGGCTGATCTGGAGGCGGAGGTTTTCCAAAAGGCAACTAATGTCATCTTCATGACCAATCACCGCCAAAAGAAGGGGTGAGGAAACGCTCCCCAGGGTAAATATCCCCCGAGCAGCCAGATAGTGACGATAGTCAAAGGAGCCGGGGTTATTAAAGTTTCTAGGATGCCGCAAGCTGGCCCTTAGACGAACAATATCCCCTGGTCGAAGATCTTTCTCTCCCCTGAGGCTGATCCTGATGCGGCCTGAAACCGGGGAGTCTCCATCAGGTCTGTGAAGGGCCCAGGCCTCAAGGACAAAAGTGGTTCTCCCCCAGGCCCTCTCGGGTGCAGTAAGAACGCGCCCCGAAATTACATATCTCTGGCCGGAGATAATCTGGCGAGAGATATCGTCTCTCAGGGGGACAAGGGCCCCTTTCCCATACCACACCCCCAGGAGCATAAAAACAAACGAGAGCCCGACGAACCAAAGGCGGGAAAAGACGAAAAAGAAGGCCAGCCCTCCAGCAACCCAGATCCCCCACGCCAAAGACACCCTTTCGGCCAGGGCTAGCCCAAGAGCAAAGGGGACAACCAACCAGAGGGCCGAATTGCTTACCCTAAAAAGGATTAATCCTCCTGTTCAAGCACGGGAATTTTACGCAATGGTGTTTCCAGCCAGCGAGGGCCGAATCCCTGGGCGGCCTCCAGCCGCTCAAGGAGACGGAGGATAATCTCTATCCCCGGGGTATTCACCCCAAACTCGCGAAGAAGTCGAATCCTCTCCAGCCTTTTCAGGGCCTGAGGGTTAAATAAGAGCCCGCCCTTTTGACGGCATACCGGAACCAGCCCTTGGCGCACATAGGCCCTAATAGCCTGTGGGGAAAGCCCCACCCTTTCGGCAACGACGTTTATTTCATAGAGGATTTCCGGCATAAAGGGCCTCCTACATGTCTTTATCGGCATATTTAATTTAATCACACCGGGAAAAGCCACAAGAACGGCAAAGGTAGCACCCACCTTCACTCTCCAGGGCCCCACCGCAGTCTGGACAGCTACCGAGGGCCGGCTCTGGTTCTGGCCGGATGTCTACTTTTATGACCTCGGCCAAGACCTTGGCCACAGCATCTGGGCAGGAGAGAATCTGCCGCCCCTCTTCCCAGGAGGGAGAAGGGCAACGAATGCCTGAAAGCTGTTTAATAATAGACTCCGGAGCCACTCCGGCCCTCAAAGCCAGGGAAATAAGACGACTGGTGGCCTCGATCTGACAAGCAGCACAGCCCCCTGCCTTACCCATCGTAGCGAAGACCTCACACAGACCGGCCTCATCCCAGTTGACGGTGACGTAAAGGTTGCCACAGCCGGTACGGACTCGCCTTGTTACCCCCTGAGTCAAGGTAGGACGGGGACGAGGAGCCAGGCGCCCAGCCTCTGCCGGTCTTTTCAGCTCCAAGACACCAGGACGGCTACCGTAGCGAAAGACAGTAAGACCTTTAAGGCCCATTTCGTAGGCCAAGAGATAGGCCTGACGGATGTCTTCTTTAGTGGCCTCAGCGGGGAAGTTTATGGTCTTAGAGACAGCGTTGTCCACATGTCGCTGAAAGGCGGCCTGGATTTTAATATGTTGCTCGGCGGGAACATCAAAGGCGGTTACAAAGAGACGCCGTATCTCCTCCGGAACAGCCTCTAGCGCCTGTATAGAACCGGTTTTAGAGGCGGCCTCGATAATTTCTTCTACCGGAGCTCCAGCCTCTTTAAGCCTTTGTCTAAAAAGGGGATGGGCCTCTCTTAACTCGGTGCCATCGAGAATCCGACGGACAAAGGAGACGGCAAAGAGAGGTTCTATGCCCGAAGAGCAGCCGGCAATGATAGATAGTGTCCCTGTAGGGGCAATAGTGGTAGTGGTGGCGTTGCGCATAAAGGGCGTCTCCGGGCGATCCCAGATGCTTCCCGGATAGGCCGGGAAGTTACCTCGCATTTTGGCCAAGGCCGCGCTGGCAATCTTTGACTCCCTCTGAATAAAGGCCATAACTTCCTCGGCCGTCTTCACCGCCTCTTCAGAGTTATAAGAAAGACCGAGTTTAATTAGCATATCAGCAAAGCCCATTACTCCCAGGCCGATCTTGCGGGTTCTTTTGGTAATCTCTTCTATTTGAGGGAGGGGAAAGCGATTGATGTCAATGACGTTGTCAAGAAAATGTACGGCCAAATGGACAACCTCTCTAAGACGAGGGTAGTCAATTTGGCCATCCAGGACAAAGCGGGAGAGATTAATAGAGCCCAGATTACATGATTCAAAGGGCAGAAGAGGCTGTTCCCCACAAGGATTGGTGCTTTCTATTTCTCCTAGGTGAGGGGTGGGATTGGCCCGATTGATATGATCAATAAAAATTATTCCCGGATCCCCCCTCATCCAGGCATTTTCTACAAGGAGATCAAAAAGCCGAGTAGCTGGAACCTGTCGGATCACCTGACCATTACGGGGGTTGACTAAGGGAAAATCTTTGCCCCGAGAAAGGGCCTCCATAAAGGCCTCTGTTATCGCCACCGAGATATTAAAGTTGGTCAATTTATTCAAATCCCGCTTGATGGTAATAAATTCCTCAATATCTGGATGATCTATCCTCAGGATGCCCATATTGGCCCCTCGCCTTGTCCCCCCCTGTTTGATGGCCTCGGTAGCGGCGTCATAAACCATCATGAAAGAGATAGGTCCTGAGGAGACTCCATGGGTGGTCCGAACAATGTCTCCCTTAGGACGAAGACGGGAAAAAGAGAAACCAGTCCCCCCACCGGATTTGTGAATGAGGGCTGTGTACTTTAAGGTTTCAAAGATAGACTCCAAGGAATCATCAATGGGGAGGACAAAGCAGGCCGAAAGCTGGCCTAGTTCCCGACCGGCATTCATTAAGGTAGGGGAATTGGGCAGAAAATCAAAATTGGTCATAAGCTGGTAGAAGCGCCCAGCCAGTTCCTCCACCGAGGCCGAAGGATCATAAAGAAGATCGGCCTCAGCCACCGCCCTGGCCACACGGCGGAACATGTCCTCGGGACGTTCAAGGGGTTGCCCCTTTTCGTCTCGCCGGAGATAACGTCTGGCTAAAACCACTAAAGCATTATGGCTTAGATTGAGATCTGTCTTGGGAAGTTCCATTTCTCCTCCGTTAGATTTAAAAGTCAGCCAGCCGGGCTAAAATTCTCGGAGAAAAGACCGATATATAAGAATCAAGATACCAAAAGGATTTAATAATGGCTGATATAGACAAAAAGGAGCTTTCCATCAGGATCGCCGAAACTGCCCGCGAGGCCCTAAAGCGCATCGTTGCCCGTGGCCGACCTCCTATTCCACCCTTTTATTCCGAAGAGTTCCGGCAAGTAGCCCAAGAGCGAGGATACCACGAACTTCTGGAGCTACTCAACGACCCCAAGTGTCTCGGAGAAGAGGATTTTCCCCAACTCATTGCCCAAGCTGGAGCTATTCTCTTAGCCACTAAAGACCTGCTGAACGACCTTGGACAAAGCACCTCGGAGCGAGTAGAGGCCATGGAGCGTTCTCTAGGTAAGATGGAGGCCGCCGTTCCTTTTGAGGACTTAGAGGCCATACTCCGAGAGGTGGAAACCCTGAAGAGCCACAATCAGGCCCTGAAAGAGGAAGTAAAGCAGGCTCAGGAGGTCATAGAGAATCAGACCCGAGAGATCGAAAAATTACGGGAAAACACCCGTATCGATTATCTTACAGCCCTACTTAACAGGCGGGCCTTAGATGAAGAGCTTCGCAACGAAATACACCGGGCCAAAAGATATGATCTGGACTTGACTGTAGCCATGTTTGATATTGATCACTTCAAAAACATAAACGACACCTACGGTCATATCATCGGCGATGAAGTCCTCAAAGGCGTGGCCCGCATTCTTCGAGAGAACATTCGTGAGGTGGATCGACTCTATCGATATGGCGGAGAGGAGTTTCTGCTCCTTATGCCCCATACTTCCTGCAGAGATGCCCTAAAAGTCACCCAAAGACTACGCAAACTAGTAAGCGAGCATCTCTTTAGCTTTCCAGATCGAGGTTTCTCCTTCCGGATCACCATTTCTGCCGGTCTGGCCGAACTGGACAGGGATGACACCCCGGAGAGCCTACTTGACCGGGCCGATGTCGCCCTATATGCGGCTAAGGTTCAAGGAAGAGATCGAACCTGCGGATGTCTTTACTCAGATTGCACTAACCAGTAACTGGGTTTTCTCCAGCTCCTTGATCATCTCTGGTCCAACAAGGTTCTTTATAGGATAAGAAAGCCCAACTGTTTCACAGACCCAGGGTGAAAGCTCATAGAGGATGGGTTCCTCCTCAAAGAACCCCAGGAGATGGCAGATATAGTCGGCGATAGAAACAAGGGCCACCAGTTCAGCCACCCCCTCAGGGAGCCCTCTTAGATCCGAAAACGAAGGTAGATGATGGTAGGCTACTGTCATGACAATCTCCTTGGGCAGGTGCCAAAAGGAGCAAAGCAGACCTCCGACGATCATGTGGTTATTACCATGGATCTTGTCTTCAAGGACCACTGGGGGAATTTCCAGCTCCTCCGGAGAAAGGGCCATGGAGAGGCCATGATCTTCCTTTGCCGGGGGGAGAAAGAACTTACCGATATCGTGGAGGAGACCAGCGGTGATAGCCTGCCCTTCGGGCAGACCGGCCTTCATAGCCAGCTGTCCGGCTACAACCGAGACCCCAGCCGAATGACCCCAGAGTTTTTTGATCTCTTCGGGGTCCAGCTCTCCAGAGTTCATCACCGCCTCACGAAAGATGGTCTGAAAAAGAATGGTCCGCACCTGATTGAATCCGAGAATGAGTATCGCTCGGTGGACAGAAGTCACCCGAGCCGCCCCGGAAGGTCGGCAGTAGGCGGAATTGGCCACCTCGAGGAGTTTGGCTGAAAGCACAGGGTCTGTAGCCGCTAGACGAGAGACCTCTCGACTGTCAGCCAGGTGGTCTTTAAGAAGCTTAGAGAGCCGCAACGAGGCCCCCGAAGGAAGAGCTCGGGCCCGAAAGCCTTTAAGAAGACGCTCCCTTTCCTCTGGAGAAAGGTCATTTACTATTCGAGGACGATGTTTCCGGAGACAAAAAATCTTTACCGATTGTCGCAGGCGATTCTCGACGGTCTCCTTAACCAGGGTCTGATCCCAGAGGGGTAAAGGATCCGCCGGAGGGTCAACCTCTACCTCTTTTAACTCCTCCTTTGACTCCCTATCTTTAGCCCAGGAGAAAAGCAGAACAAAAATCAGAATCCCCAAAAAAATCAGGGCATAAGACATCGGAGATCCTTTCAGTTTTTCCACCGGGGAAGAATTGATAATATTATCGGAAAAGCAATGTTTTTTTGAAAGCGGTCTTAACTGTGGCCACCTCGCTAATTGTTCAGAGACAACAACCTCTTAGCCTTAAAGTAGAGGACATACCCGGATCCTTAGAAGAAATTCCCAGTAAAACCGGGGTCTATATATTTCGGAATGTCCGGGGAGAACCACTTTACGTAGGTAAGGCCAAGAACTTACGCCGCCGTTTAGGGGCCTATTTTCAGGCTGAGGTATCCCTCAAAATCCGGAATCTTCTCCAGCGAGCTACGACATTGGAGATCATCCTCACCCGCAACGAGAAGGAGGCCCTCATCCTGGAGGCCAGACTGATAAAGCGTTACCGGCCGCGCTATAACGTAGTTCTTCGGGATGACAAAAACTATCCTCTCTTACGATTAACCATAAGGGAAAAGTTTCCCCGGCTTCAGATAGTCCGCCGTCGGAAAAAGGACGGTAACCTCTATTTTGGCCCTTACCCTTCGGCCAAATCCGTAAGAGAGACTCTCCGGTTTTTGGGAAGCATCTTTCCCCTTAGGCGCTGTAGCAATGCCGAGTTCTCTAGACGGCTGCGGCCCTGTCTGGAGTATCAGATTGGCCGCTGTCGGGCCCCCTGCGTGGGCCTGATAGGCGAGGATGAATACCGAACCCTGGTAGATCAGGTCATCCACTTTCTCCGAGGCCAGAGGCGAGCTGTCTTGGAGAGACTTCGTCAGGAGATGTTTGACGCGGCTGAGAAACTGGAATTTGAAAGAGCGGCCTTTCTGAGAGATAGAATCCAGGCTATCGAACGAACCCTGGAAAGCCAAACTATTATCTGTCCAGACGAGATAAATCGGGATGTTATCGGCTTGGCTCAAGAAGATGGCTGGACGGCCATTGTGGTGGTATTTGTCCGAGCCGGCGAGCTCGTAGGGCAAAAAGGGTTTCACTTTCCCCGAACTAAAGAAGATCCCCCAGAACTTCTAGCCTCCTTCATCAAACAATTCTATGATGAGGGAAAAGTCATTCCTGAAGAAGTTATCCTTCCGGTCCTTCCCAATGACGCCGAACTCCTCTCTCAATGGCTAAAGGAGATGGCTGGTTACCAGGTGCGGCTACTAAGTCCTCAAAGAGGGCCACGAATCGAGATTCTCCGTCTGGCCCAGACAAACGCCATCGAACTTTTAAAGAGAAAGAAACTTAGAGAAGAGGCTTGGGAGAATATTGCTCAAGAGTTAGCCGGGCGCCTCCGGCTTCCTCATCCACCACGCCGGGTAGAATGTATAGACATATCAAACATCCAGGCTGAGGCTCCCATTGGATCCCTGGTTTCCTTCTTTGATGGGGAACCAGACAAGAGCTCTTATCGTCATTATCATCTTCGGAGCCCCGGCCCTAATGACTATGCCATGATGGCCGAAGTCTTAGAACGTCGCTTTAAAAAAGCTAAAAATGACCTTCCTGATCTTCTGGTGGTTGATGGTGGCAAGGGACAGCTCAATGTGGCCCTTACCGTCCTTAAGGAGCTGGGATTGGAGGATCAGATTGCCCTTTGTGCCCTAGCCAAAGAAAGGGACGGAGAGGGTGAGAAGATCTATCTCCCTTATCGTAAAAACCCCCTTCTTCTCCCCAAACACAACCCAGCTCTTCTATTTTTAATGAAGGTCAGAGATGAGGCCCACCGCTTTGGAGTCAACTTTCACCGTCGAGTGCGAAACAAAAAGGCCCTCTCCTCTCTCCTTGAGGAGATACCAGGCATTGGTCCCCGACGCCGAGCCAGACTTCTCGAACACTTTGGTAGCCTGGAAGCCATAGCCCAGGCAGATCCAGCGGAGATCGCTAAGGTTCCCGGAATGACCAGGACCTTGGCCGAAAGGGTAGACGAATATCTCAAGGCCCGATATGGTTTGAGAGATGAAAACTCTCCTTGAGAAGGAAGAATTTGAAAGACTTCTGGCCGAATCCGTAAAAACCCATGGTCATCTCTGTCCGGGCCAAGTCTTGGGCGTAAGACTGGCCATGCTTGGACTTAAACTTATCGGCATCCAAGACCCCAAGGGGGCTGATCGCAAAAAGTTTCTCGTCTATGTAGAGATAGATCGCTGCGCCACCGATGCTATTCAATCGGTTACTGGTTGCACCCTCGGGAAACGTTCCCTTAAGTTTGTAGACTATGGCATAATGGCTGCCACTTTTGTCAATCTGGAAACCAATCGAGCCTTCCGTATAGTGGCCCGAGAGGAGGCCCGAAAGCTGGCTGATGGATTGTTTCCTGAAATAGACGACCGCTACCGTCGTCAGCTTGAGGCCTATAAGGCGCTCTCCGACGATGATCTTTTTCAGGTAGAAGAAGTGAAGGTGGATATTAACGATTTTGATCTTCCTGGCCGACCTAGACGTCGAGTTCGTTGCCAGGTCTGTGGTAATTGGGTCCAAGACGGACGAGATATACAGCAGGCTGGACAAATCCTTTGTCGGGCCTGTGCCTTTGGAGGCTACTTTAGGAGGCTTAATTCATGAGGTATCGCACCGTGCCGGTAGAAGAGGCCATTGGCATGGTTATTCCCCACGATATTACCGAGATTCGACCGGGGGCCTTTAAGGGACCAGCTTTCCGTAAAGGCCATGTAATCACGGCTGATGATATTCCCCACCTTAAGCGGTTGGGCAAGAATCACATTTATGTCATTGAATACGAAAGTGACGACCTCCACGAAAATGAGGCGGCCTTAGCCCTGGCGGCTGCAGTGGCCGGGGAAGGAGTCACCTATGATCCCGAAGTGGTCGAAGGGAAGATAACCTTCCGGGCCGCCCGGGATGGGATCCTCAAGGTAAACAAAGAGGCCCTTTTCTCTTTCAACCTCCTGGGGGAGGTAATGCTAGCCACGAGACACGAAAACTTCTTCGTCCACCAAGGGGAACCTCTGGCCGCCGGCCGGGCCATTCCCTTGGTAGTGAAAAAATCCCTAGTGGACGAGGCAGTCTCCATAGCTCAAAGGGCTGGAGGGATCCTCAGGGTCTCTCCCCTGGTAAAAAGAAAAGCGGCCTTAATTATCACCGGAAGTGAGGTCTTCTACGGCCGTATAGAAGATGCCTTTGAACCGGTGATGCGGCGCAAGGTAGAACAACTGGGAGGAGAAATAATATCAGTGGCCTTTGCCCCGGATGAAGTGAATATCATCCGTAGCCGTTTAGAAGCGGCCCTTACCGCTGGAGCCGAACTTATTCTCTGCACTGGAGGGATGTCTGTAGATCCTGATGATGTTACCCGGGCGGCCATTAGAGACCTAGGGGCTGAAGAAATCTATTATGGTTCAGCTGTCCTGCCGGGAGCGATGTTTCTTGTGGCCTACCATGAGGGAAGGCCCATCCTGGGGGTTCCGGCTTGCGCCATGTATCATCAAATCACCGTCCTGGATCTAGTCCTTCCCAGAATTCTGGCTGGAGAAAAAATTACCCGTAAAGAGCTGGCCGCTCTGGGCCATGGTGGCTATTGTTTGAACTGCAAACCATGTCGCTTCCCTCTCTGTCCTTTTGGTCGTGGTTGATTATTAAGAAGGAGGTATGCCGGTGTTTTTGATGAGTAACTTCCTAAAGGCTCTGGCCACGGTAATTGACATTGCCTTAAGCATTTATATGTGGATCATTATCGCCCGGGCCCTTATCTCCTGGGTCAATCCTGACCCCTATAACCCTATCGTCCGTTTTCTTTATCAGGCCACCGAACCGGTTCTTTATCGTATTCGGCGGATACTTCCTCCCATGGGAGGAATAGATTTCTCTCCTCTGGTGGCCATCTTAGCCATTGTTTTTTTGAAACAGTTTTTAGTGCCGTCTTTTTACGAACTGGCATTGAGGGTTAGATGATGCCTATCACCCCCCTTGATATCGAAGAAAAAGAGTTCCGCAGTAGCCTTTTTGGCTACCATCGTGGTGAGGTAGATACCTTTTTGGCAGAACTGGGAGAGGAACTTCAGAGACTTCTCAAGGAGAATCACGCCCTTAAGGACGAACTTAAAAGAAAAGAAGAACGCCTTGCCCGCCTCTTAGAAGAAGAGACAGAAATTCGCCAGGCCCTTGTCTCCGCCCAACGTCTGGCCGAGGAAATCAAGGATCAGGCCCGACGGGAGGCTGAGCTCATCCGAAAAGAAGCAGAACTTGAGGCTGAGCGAATCCGTCAAGAGGCCGAGGAGACTAAAAAGATCCTAGCCCAGGAGATCAGCGAACTGATACGGAAAAAGACAGAAATGACGGCCGAGCTAAGGGGCCTTTTGCGCGGCTGGCTGGATCTACTTGAATCCACCGAGTCACCAGAAAAGACCTTAGAGACAGAACCAGAAGGGAAACCGACCACAACCAAGGAAGAAAAACCGGCAGCAATTAAGGAGGCCCCTCCATCTCAAGAATCAAAAAGTGAGGAGCCCTTTGAAGAGTTTGAAGAGGGGCCTCGTCTAGAATAACCTCTATGAGGCCATGGATCCCATTGTCTCCCATCCCCAAGGGGTAATTCTTAAGATTCATGTCCAGCCCCGGGCCAAAAAAACAGAAATTGTTGGCCGTCATGGCCAGGCGGTTAAAATCCGTCTGGCCGCCCCGCCGGTGGACGGCCGGGCCAATGAGGCTCTGGTCGCCTATCTGGCTAAGATTCTCTCCCGCCCCCGAACGGACTTTTCTATTATTTCTGGAGCGAAGGGGCGAGAGAAGAAAATCCTCATCAGGGGAGCAACCATAGAGGAGGTCACAAAGGCCTTTGGAGTCTAAAAAAACATCTCTGGCAGAGCGGGAATTCATCATCTTTGACATGGATGGCGTGGTGGTAGATAGTATGCCCTACCATGTCCGGGCCTGGAAGGAAGCCTTTGCCGAATTCGGCCTCAACATTCCCGAAAAGCTACTTTATCTCCATGAAGGGGCCATCGAACTTTCTTCGGCCCGAAGGCTCTTTGCCCACCAGGGAGTGGAACCTACCGAGACCTGGTTTATGAAGGTTTTGTCCAGGCAGCAAGAAATCTTTGCGCGCAAATTTCGACATCTGGTAAGACCATACCCTGAGGTGCCTGATCTCCTTCGAGAGCTCCAGAAAGAAGGACGCCGCCTGGCTTTGGTAACCAGTTCCCATTTAAGAGTCCTGGAAGAGATCCTTCCCCTCAGTCTGAGAGACATCTTTGACTTTATTCTCACCGGCGACATGGTCACCCGTCGCAAACCCCATCCGGAACCCTACCTTCGAGCTCTAGAATTTCTTAAGGCCCAGAAGGAAATGGCCGCAGCGGTAGAGAATGCCCCTGCCGGAATCCAATCGGCCAAGGCGGCAGGACTTACCTGCCTGGGGCTGACAACTACTCTGGAGCCGGAACATCTCTCGGCGGCGGATCTGATCATCTCGGATCACCAACAACTAAAAGAGGTTCTGTTAAATGGTCACCACACCCTTTGAGGCCTATCGTTCTTTCATCCCCGACTTTGAGGCGTTCAGCCAGAGTCTCCTTGAGCCTCTACCGATGTATATCCGGATAAATCGCCTCAAATGTCTCCGCGAAGAGAGGGTCATCAATGGTCTGGCCCAAAAAGGTGTCCACCTCAGATCCGTCACCGAGATACCGGACTTCTATGAGATTTCCCCGTGGGGTTTTCCCATCGGGACGACCGAAGAGTATTATTTAGGTTATATATATCCTCAAACCATAAACTCAGCCCTTCCTGTTTTGGCCCTAAACCCTCAACCAGGGGAGACTATCCTTGATCTCTGTGCTGCCCCCGGCAGTAAAACATCTTACATCGCCCAGAGGACCGAAGACCGAACCCTTATTGTCGCCAATGACAAAAGGATAGATCGCCTGACGGCGCTGGTCTCCAATCTCAAGCGTCTAGGGATCACCGGGGTGGTAACTACCCAGTATCGAGGAGAGATGTTCCCTATGGGCCCCCCTTTTGACAAAGTTCTGGTAGATGCCCCTTGCTCAGGTGAAGGACGCTATCGAATAACTAAAGAGGGAGAAGTTCTCTATCGGAAAGAGACCCGCACGGACCTACCAGCCATCCAAAAGGGACTCCTCCTCAGGGCCTTTGACTTAGTAAAGACAGGAGGGATTGTTGTTTACTCTACCTGCACCTTCAATCCCTTAGAGAATGAGGCTGTGGTTGACTATCTCCTGAACCGCCGCCCGGCAGAGATTCTTAAGATGGACTATCCCCTACCCTCCCATCCAGGTCTTAAAGAGTTTAATGGGAGGGTCTTTGACTCCCGAATTAGTCACTGTGCCCGTTTCTACCCCCATGAGACTCATTCGGTGGGATTCTTTATCGCCACCATACGAAGGCTTTCGGGAAGTGGTTGACAATCCCTGTGGCCCAAAGGCAAGATAAAGGCTTATGAAACGACTCCTTCTGGTTATCATTATGACCTTTTTTCTCCCGGCCTGTGTGGCCCAACAACAGGACATCGAAAATCTAGACTATCGTCTGGCCACCTTGAGCCAGGCCTACGACAATCTGGAAAGGCGTCTGGCCTCTCTGGAGAAGGAGGTAGCCACCCTTAATCAGGAAAGGGGGAAGATCACAAAGGCCCAGGCCGAACGGCTTGAAGGCTTATCCCGCCACCAAGCAGAGCTAGCTACCGAAGTGGAAAGACTCCGGGCGGAAATGATGCGAATAGACGGCCGGCTAGAGGAACTGGCCTTCCGTGAAGAACGCTCAGAGAAAAATTTTCAGCAGTTTCAGGCCGAGATTATAAGCCGACTTGATACCCTGGAGACCCAGGTCTCGCGGCTAAGTCAGAAAAAGGTCTTAAAGGAGAAAGCCCGGGCCCAAAAGGAAAAGGTGGCCAAGATTGAGGCGGAGATGGAACTCTATGATCAGGCCCTTGAGCTCTTCAAAAAGGGCCGCTATCAGCAGGCCAAGGAGGCCTTTCAGCGCTATCTTGAGCAGTATCCCCAGGGCAAACGGGTGGCCAATGCCATCTTCTGGATCGGTGAGTGTGAATATCAACTTAAACGATTCGAAGAGGCCATTTTGGAATATCAGAAAGTCATTGAAAAGTATCCTCAGAGCATCAAGGTTCCGGCCGCCATGCTTAAACAAGGGTTGGCCTTTCTCCGGTTAGGGGATACCGAAAGCGCCAAGATCATTTTTCGACGACTGTTAAAAAGATATCCCCATTCCGAGCAGGCCAAAACAGCCCGAAGCTACCTTAAAAAACTCCGATAACCTATGGCCTGGTTTCTGGCCTTTATTTTTCTTTTTGCCGCTCCAGTTTGGGGAACTCCAGCCCACGCAGCTCCTCCCATAAAGATTGGAGCTATTCTTGATCTTTCTGGACCTGGCTTTAGAAAAGGCCAAATATATCAGTTTATGGCCCAAAAGGCGGTGGAGACAGTTAATCAGCGCGGGGGCATTCGAGGACGCCCATTAAAGCTCATCGTAGTTGATGATCAGGGTCTTGTTCGACGGAGCCTCATCCTGGCCCAGCGGCTTATTTCCGCTGAGGGGGTGGTAGCCCTTATCGGCCCGTCCAATCCCCGGGCGGAAATGGCCTTGAGACGGCTGGCCGACCGAGAAAAGATCCCTCTGATTCTTATCTCCGGTGACGGCCCTCTGTTCCGCCAGCCGGCCCAGCCCTTTACCTACAACTTTAAGGTTGGTCCAGCCCTGCCTCCGGCAGTAAAGGCCCTTTACCGATATTTGAAGAGTCAAGGGTTTCAAAAAATTGGGCTCCTTTTGCCCTCGAGTCGTTCCGGTAAGAAGGCCCTAATTTGGCTGCGAGCCTATGCGGCTGAGTTCCACCTTAAGGTGGTGGCTCGGGAATGGTTCAGCCCGGGAGACACCGATGTGGAAACCCAACTTCGTCACCTAGACTCACAGGGGGCCCAGGCTATTGTCTCCTGGGCCGAACCTAAGGCCCTGGCAACGGTAGTCAACTCCTGGCAGGGAAAGGGATTACCCCCACTTTTTCTAGGCTATCAGGCGGCTTCCCTTTCCTTCACTCCACGCCTTCTCCCCCCGGAGGTAAAGGCAACCTGGCCAAGATTTGTCCTCCAGCCCGAAGATCTTGACGGACGCTTCCTCCTGGCCCTAAAGGAACTGGGAAGACCACCAGAGTATTTCAGTGCCACCGCCTGGGATGCCATCATGCTCCTGGCCAAAGGGCTTAACCGGTCAGGCGCGAATAAAAAGGCCTTAAGATGGGTCCTAGAAAATTTAGACACCATTGAGCTTATTTCAGGCACATATCGTCTAGACAGGAACGACCACTATGGCCTCAGGCCCGAATCTTTCATTATTACTGGCTTAATTGAAGGAAATTTAGTAAGATGAAATATCTGGTCGTTTCTTTCAGTTAGGATTTAGCGAGAACTAAAAAATTGACAGTAACTCTTTCAATAACTATCCTTTGAAAATATTGATGTCTAGGGAGTCACTATGGCCGATCGCCCGTCTGTACTGGTGGTTGATGATGAACCACTAGTGCGGCAGATCATGGTAGAGATGCTCAAACATCTAGGAATAGAAACTAGCGAGGCCCAGGATGGCTCCGAGGCTAAGGATTTGACCCGTACCCATAAATTCTCTCTCATCTTTCTTGATGTCTCCCTTCCCGACATAGACGGCCGCAATTTGGCTCCGATGTTAAAGCAGATCTCCCCTGAGAGTCGGATCGTCATTGCCAGTGGTTATGAAGTAGATCCGGCCAGTGTTCCCGGAGCAGATGCCTTCCTTAAAAAGCCTTTTAGCTTAGCCAGTCTTAAAGAAATAGTTTCCTCTTTCTTCGGCCCCAAAGACCTCCCAAAAGGAGAACCATGCCCGTCATAAAGATTCAGGTAAGCCAGAGTCTGAGTGAGATGGAAAGGGCCCTTTCAGACATGGCCCAGGATCTTTTTGGTTTTGTCTGGAGTTGTACCTACCCGGCCTATCGGGCCTGGGTGCCGGAGGTAGATGTCTATGAGACCCCAGAGGAGGTTGTGGTCCTCATGCCTCTTCCTGGGGTAGATAAAGACCACCTCCGGGTTACTGTCCACGGAGATTATCTGGTGGTCTCTGGCCGGCGGCTCCGCCCGAAAGGGCCGCTACGTTATCATCGGATGGAAATTCCTTACGGCTCCTTTGAACGGGTGGTGGAACTACCAGCCGGTATCCTACCCAATATGGCTCAAGCCAACTATGAAGATGGTATCTTGCGAATCATCTTCCCTAAGGGCTCAGTTCGCGTTGAAATTTCCTAGAGCCGACTTAATTTCCTAATGTCCTCTTATTCCTGAAAAACTGGCCGTGGTGGCCGATAAGTTCACCCTGAGGTGCGGTATGACAGATAGCAGAGAAGAGACGGCCATGGAACAACCAGAAGGAAAAGAACTTCGGGAGTATCCAGTCCTTCCGGTAACAGAGACCCTCCTTTTCCCCCACATGGTCATCCCCCTGGTGATCAGCGAACCAGGTTTGATTAAGCTGGTAGAGGAGGCCATTGCTGGAGATCGGACGATAGTCGTGGTTGGGGTCCGAGAGGAAGAGGGGAAACGAGAGTTTTACGAGATCGGCACCGCGGGGCTTATTCTTCGCATGGCCCGCACGGCCGAAGAAAGCATCCGCCTCATAATCCAGGGGATCTCCCGGGTAAGGATAAGAGAAGTTCTCTCCCATGAGCCGTATATTCGGGCCAAGGCTGAGATCTTGGAGGACATTGTCGAGCGAGATCTTGAGACCGAGGCCTTAATGTCTAATGTCCGAAACCAGTTTGTCAGAATATTAGACCTGTCTCCTCAAATGCCCTCCGAGCTCAAGACCCTGGCTGCCAACATCGACGATCCTGGCGTTCTGGCAGACATGGTAGTCAGTAATGTAAACATCACCCTGGCCGAACGTCAGGAGATCCTGGAGACCTTGGAGGTCAAAAAACGACTGGAGAAAACCCTCCACATCCTTACCCGTCAGGTAGAGATCCTGGAGCTGGGTCAGAAAATCCAGGCCCAGGTCAGGGATCAGATGGAAAAAAGCCAACGGGAATATTATCTTCGAGAACAGCTAAGAGTCATTCAAAAAGAGCTTGGTGAGGCCGAGGCGGCCGAGATCGAAGAACTTAAAAAAAAGATTGAGGAAGCCGACCTTCCAGACCAGGTGCGCAAAGAGGCCGAACGGGAGCTCAGACGCCTGTCCCGAATGCATCCTTCTTCGGCCGAATACACCGTAGTCCGCAATTATCTAGACTGGCTTCTTGATCTTCCGTGGCGGAAATCCACCGAGGATCGTTTGGATCTTAAAGAAGCCCAAGCCATTCTGGACGCCGACCACTACGATCTCGAAAAGGTCAAAAATAGGATCCTGGAGCACCTGGCCGTAAGAAAACTCAAGCCTGATACCAAAGGGCCCATTCTCTGCTTTGTAGGCCCTCCAGGGGTGGGCAAGACTAGTCTTGGCCGCTCCATCGCCCGGGCCATGGGACGCAAATTTTTACGGATCTCCCTAGGAGGAGTGCGAGATGAGGCTGAGATTCGAGGCCACCGCCGGACCTATGTCGGGGCCATGCCCGGGCGAATTATCCAGGGGCTGCGTCGAGTAGGGGTCAATAACCCGGTATTTATGCTTGATGAAATAGACAAACTGGGGGCTGACTTCCGGGGAGACCCGGCCTCAGCCCTGCTTGAAGTTCTTGATCCAGAACAAAATGCCACCTTCTCCGACCACTATTTGGAAATTGAATTTGACCTTTCTCAAGTGATGTTCATTGCCACAGCCAACGTCCTGGATACTATTCCTGGCCCCCTCCTGGATCGCATGGAGGTTATCGAAATTCCGGGCTACACCGAAGAAGATAAACTTCATATTGCCAAACGGTATCTTATCCCCCGGCAGCTTGAGGCCCATGGACTGACGACCAAAAATCTACGTTTCACCAATGGTGCCCTGACTCACATTATTCGCCAATACACTCGAGAAGCCGGCCTCCGAAACCTGGAACGCCAGATAGCCGCTATCTGTCGGGCTGTGGCCAAGGAGGTAGCCCTAGGAGAAGCGGATTCTGTGACCATCCGGGTCAATGATCTGGATCGCTATCTCGGCCCTCCCAAATATCTTCCCGAGGTGGCCGAAAGAACAAAGATCCCCGGAGTGGCTGTAGGTCTGGCCTGGACCCCTTTTGGAGGAGAAATTCTCTTTGTTGAGGCCACCAGAATGAAGGGCCAGCGGCGACTGATCCTTACGGGAAAGCTGGGTGAAGTTATGCGAGAAAGTGCCGAGGCAGCCCTTTCCTATATTCGTTCTAAAGCCTCAGAGCTGGGGATCCCCGAAGATTTTTTTGACCACCACGATATCCACATTCATGTCCCGGCAGGAGCTATTCCCAAAGATGGCCCCAGCGCCGGGATCACTATCTTGGTGGCCCTGGTTTCCCTCCTTACAGACCGCACTGTCCGACACGATGTGGCCATGACCGGGGAGATAACCCTTCGGGGGCTCATTCTGCCCGTAGGAGGAATCAAGGAGAAGGTGCTGGCAGCCTTAAGGGCCGGAATTAAAGAGGTCATCCTTCCCAAGAGGAATCAGAAAGATCTAGAAGAAATCCCCAAAGAGGCCCGCGAAAAAATCAAGTTTCATCTGGTATCACGGGTAGAAGAAGCCCTGGCGATAATCTTTCCGAGACGAAGGCGGCGAAAAAAGAGTAATTAAAGCACCTCCCAATTAAGACAATTGGGACAAACCCAGGTAATGGAGTTGCAGGAAAAACGACGAGGGAAGGTCATCATGCATTCCTGGCAGATGAGATAACCACATTGCCGGCATCGCCAGCAAAAGGGCTTCTCCTCGCCACAGACCTCACAACGACCACTGACTACCTTCTTGCCCCGCCTCTGACGGCCCCTGCCCATCAGCTGTTCTTAAGGGAGCTCTGACCGGTGGATTCCAAAACACTTAGCCAGAAGCGACTACGAAGGTTGATCTGCTTACGCCTTGAGATGGCCGCCTTAATTGGCACATGGACATAGCGTCCGTTCCAGCGGCTGATAAGCATCCCGGTTTTACCAGCCATAGCGGCGTGAACGGCATATTGCCCCAGAAAACCACAATAAATACGATCATCCACGTTGGCTGGCACACTCCGGATAATGTAGCTCGGATCTATATATCGCATATAAATGGGGATACCTAACTGGGAAAAGTGCTCCTTGATTCGGTCACGGAGAAAGATCCCGATATCTCCAAGTTTGATATTTCCAGATGGATCTCTCTCTGGTTTGGGCCCCTGGACATATTTTTGACCTGCCCCTTCAGCAACCACAATCACCGCATGACGCCGGCAGTGAAGCCGCTGTTCAAGGGCCGCCAGGAGCCCCTGAGGTCCATCTAGATCAAAGTCAGACTCTGGGATAAGACAAAAATTGACCTCTTTGAGAGCCAAAGTGGCACTGGCGGCGATAAACCCCGAGTAGCGCCCCATAACCTTGACTATCCCGATACCATAGGGAGCACCAATAGCCTCCGTATGGGCAGAGCGAATGGCCTGACAGGCCATCTCCACCGCTGTATCAAAGCCAAAGGTCTTGGAGACCAAATAAATATCATTGTCTATGGTCTTGGGTACGGCCACCAGAGCGATTTTTAACCCCCGTCGCTTGATCTCCTCGACGATCTTATTGCCGGCTCTAAGGGTTCCGTCTCCACCGATAAGAAAAAGAACGCCTATGTTCATTCGATCCAGGGCATCGACAATTTCATCGATGGGCTGATGCCCCCGAGATGACCCCAAAACCGTTCCCCCCACCTCGTGGATACTGGAGACCCTCTCGGGGGTAAGTTCCATGACCTCATGACCATATTTAGGAATAAATCCCTGAAAACCATAACGGATGCCCAAAATCCGGGTGACTCCATAAGAATGATAAAGGGTAAGAACTATACTTCTGATGACGTCATTGATTCCGGGGCAGAGACCACCACAGGTGACAATGGCGCACCGCAATTTGGCAGGATCAAAGTAAATCTTCTCCCGCGGGCCAGCCAGCTCCAAAGAAGGCAGAGGCTTACCCGTCTTTAGAGCCTCTTCTATTGACTTGGCTGAAATTCTCAGAAGAACTCTATCCTCTTCGGAGATAAACCAACAGCGCTCTTTGGGAAAGGGCGAGGGAATCTTACAGGGACCAAGGTGGTCTATGGTAGTTTCTACAGGCTCTTCTATGTCATCTACCCAGTCAATGCGACAGGAAACATCCGAAGTCATAATCTCCTCCTCACGGGTATCTTTTTGGCTCTTAAATCCACCAAACTCTCCTGTCAAGGCAATTGGCCCAAGACAGAAGACCATGCTATGTTTTTAAATCATTTTCGGCATCAGGAGAATTTAAATGAGGAGCTTCAAAAGGGTGATTATTGTCCCGATGGGAAGCCTTGGGGCAAGCTGTCTCCAACGCCTGATGGAGACAGTCTCCTCACTGACCAGTTTGTCGGTAGATCTGGGCCCTAGCCTTCCTCCCCCTATTCCGGCGTTCAATCCGGTAAAACGGAAGTTCTACAGCCACTTCATTATTGAATATCTTCGTCGTCATCATCCTCAGGCTGATGTTATCATTGGTTTGGTTGATGCCGACATCTACTCGGAAATATTGGATAACGTTATCTCCGAGGTTCAACATCTCCAGCAAGCAGGCGTGATCTCTCTGAGTTTGCTTAAGGAATTTCTTTTTGGAGAAAGACCCGAGGCCCTCCTTTGCGAACGTCTGGCCAAAGAGACCATTCATATTCTGGGCCATCTCTCTGGCCTGGGGCATTGTCACAACCCCCGCTGTCTCATGTACCCCTCTCACGGAGTTCTGGAGACAGATTTTAAACAGCTCGGCTTCTGTCCTGAATGCCAAATAAGACTCCGGCTCGGCTCTCCCATGGCCTCCAGGAGGATCGGATGATCGGCATATTTGATTCTGGCATCGGGGGGCTCACTGTGGTTCGGGCTCTGATGAAAACTCTACCTGGGCTGAGGCTTCTTTATTTTGGAGATACAGCCCGAACTCCTTATGGAACTAAAAGCCCAGAGACCATTGTGGCCTATGCCATTGAGGACACGGAGTTTCTTCTCTCTCAGGGGGCCCAAATTATTGTTATTGCCTGTAATTCCGCGGCCTCGGTGGCCACGGATATCCTCAAAGAAAGATACCCTGAAGTGCCCATCTTTGAGGTCATCTCTCCGGCAGTCAAAAAGACGGTTGCCGTAACCCAAAAAAAGATAGTCGGCGTGATTGGTACACGAGCCACCATTGAAAGTGGTATCTACGAACGCAAGATAAAGGAGCTGGATCCGACAATCAGGGTCTTTGGCCAGCCCTGCCCTCTCCTTGTCCCTTTGGTGGAAGAAGGCTGGCTTAAGCGTCCAGAGACCAAAAGAATTGTTCGCAAATATCTTCAGCCTCTTAAGGTCCGAGGGGTGGACACCCTGGTTCTGGGGTGCACCCACTACCCCCTCCTGAAACCCATTATTTCAGCCAAGATGGGACGCCGCACCACGGTTATCGATTCTTCTGAGGAAGTGGCCAGAGAGATAGGAGAGTTCCTAAAGCAGAGGCCCGATGTGGCCGCCCGTCTGGAAAGAGGGCCGGACCACCTTTTTTACGTCTCTGACCTTACTCCTACCTCCCAACGTATTGCTCGTCTATTTCTTACAGAGAGAATCCAACTCCTAAAGGCTGAAACCATGGGTTATTTGCCCTTGCTAAAGGGGACCCTGGGTGTTAAATAAAGCCGATTTTTAGGTCTATCTTAAAAACACACGCTCTGGGATTGTCTCTGGGGTGTCCTTTGTCAGGATCCAGAGGCAAAACGAACAGGGCGGAGGTCAAACCAATTCAAGGAGGTTTTTTCTATGCCTAGATTGACCATGAAACAGCTTCTTGAAGCCGGCGTCCATTTTGGCCACCAGACAAGCCGCTGGAACCCGAAAATGAAGCCCTTCATCTTCGGGGCCCGCAATGGGATTCACATCATCGATCTTCAGAAGACGGTTCGGCTCTTTGACATTGCCTATGACTTTGTGGCCGAGACAGTGGCCTCCGGGGGGAAGGTCCTCTTTGTGGGCACCAAACGGCAGGCCCAGGACTCCATTAGAGAGGAGGCCGAACGTTGCGGCATGTATTATGTCAATCATCGCTGGCTGGGGGGCACCTTGACCAACTTTAAAACCATCCGGCGAAGCATCGAAAAGCTCAAGAATATAGAAACCATGTTTGAAGACGGGACTATTGAACGTTTCCCCAAGAAAGAGCGGCTAAAGATGGATCGCCTACGTCAGAAGTTGGAACGCAATCTGGGGGGAATTAAGGATATGGAAACCTTACCTGACGCCGTTTATATAGTTGACCCCCGCAATGAAAATATTGCCGTAAAAGAGGCCCGCAAGCTCGGGATTCCGGTGGTAGCCATTGTAGACACCAATTGTGACCCGGAGGAAATAGACTATATCATCCCGGGCAACGACGACGCTATCCGGGCCATCCGTCTGATCACCTCCAAAATTGCTGAAGCCTGTCTGGAAGGAAAGGCCAAGTACGAAGAGGCCTTGGCTGCGGCCACTGACAAAGAAATGGAAGAAGAGATGATGGAGGAGGTGCTTGAAACTCCTGAGGCCGTGGAGGAGACCACTGAGGCCCAGCCTTCAGAGGCATCTGAGGTCGCCGAAGAGGGGGAGGCCTCTCCAGCCGCTTCTTAAGGTGGATTATCCGCTGATTTATAAAGAGTGTCTAAACTGAAAAAGGAGGAAATTTTATGGCGGTTACTACGCAGATGATAAAGGAACTTCGGGCCCGCACCGGGGCCGGCATGATGGATTGCAAAAAGGCCCTTGAGGAATGTGGTGGGGATATGGACAAGGCTGTGGCCTGGCTCCGACAGAAAGGGCTGGCCGTGGCCGCTAAAAGGGCTGGACGGGCCACCAGTGAGGGCACCGTGGCCGCTTATATCCACGCCGGTGGCAAGTTGGGGGCTATGGTAGAGGTCAATTGTGAGACAGATTTCGTGGCCAAAACCCAGGAGTTTAAGCAGTTTGCCCACGATATCGCCATGCAAATCGCCGCCGCTAGCCCCCTCTGTGTCCAAAGGGAGGATCTCTCTGAAGAGGTCATCGAGAAAGAAAAAGAAATCTACCGAGCCCAGGCCAGGGAGTCCGGTAAGCCGGAAAAGATAATTGAAAAGATTGTCGAGGGGAAGCTGGAGAAGTTCTACAAAGAAGTTTGTCTTCTGGAGCAGGCCTTTATCAAAAATCCAGAGATAACCATCCAGGATCTTCTCAACGAGATGATGGCTAAAACCGGAGAAAAGATTGTCATCCGTCGCTTTGCTCGATTCGCGGTAGGCGAGGAGGCCTGAAGGTGTCGATGTCCTCTATGGGCCAGGACAATCTCCGCTATAAGAGAATTCTCCTCAAGCTCTCCGGGGAGGCCCTTCTTGGTGACACCCCTTTTGGGATCAGCCCGGAAGTAATGGATGAGATTGCTCGGGAGATAGCCGAAGTCTATCGTCTCGGGGTTGAGATAGGGATAGTCATTGGCGGAGGTAATATATTCCGCGGTGTGGCCGGGGCCTCTAAAGGTATGGATCGGGCCTCGGCCGACTACATGGGTATGCTGGCCACCGTCATTAATTCTCTAGCCCTTCAGGATGCTTTAGAGCGTCAAGGGGTAACCACAAGGGTCCAGTCAGCCATTGAGATGAGAGAGGTGGCTGAGCCCTACATTCGGCGGCGGGCAATAAGGCATCTGGAAAAAAATCGGGTAGTTATCTTCGCCGCCGGCACAGGCAACCCCTTTTTTACTACCGACACGGCCGCAGCCTTAAGGGCTCTGGAGATTGGAGCCGAGGCCCTTCTTAAGGCTACTAAGGTCGATGGTGTCTACGAACGGGATCCACTCCAAGACCCCCGGGCCCGTAAATTTGATCATCTCCGGTATCAGGAGGTCTTAGAACGCGGTCTTAAAGTTATGGATGCTACGGCCATATCTCTGGCCATGGAAAATAGACTCCCGATTGTAGTCTTTAATCTTCGGCAACCCCAGAACATCAAGCGGGCCGTCCTGGGCGAACCAGTGGGGACCACGGTCTCCAACTAAGGAGGTGGTCATGAAAACCTTGATCAAACAGACCCGAGAAAAGATGGACAAATCCATTGAGGCCTTCCGGAGAGAAATTGCCCGGGTCCGGACAGGTCGGGCCTCCGTAGCTCTACTGGATGGCATCAAGGTGGAATATTACGGCAATCCGATGCCCCTCAATCAGGTAGCAACTATCTCGGTTTCTGAGGGCCGGACTATTGTCATCCAGCCATGGGATGCCAGCATTATTTCGGAAATCGAAAAGGCCATCATGCGCTCTGACCTTGGACTTACTCCTACTAGTGATGGCAAGATTATTCGCATCAATGTTCCCCCACTTACTGAAGAACGACGGAAAGAACTGGTTAAAGTGGTTCGCAAGATGGCCGAGGAAGGCCGGGTGGCCCTGAGAAACATCCGCCGGGAGGCCCTCGATCAACTCAAGAGCATGAAGAAGAACAAGGAAATCTCCGAAGATGACTTCTATCGAGGACAGGAAGAAGTCCAAAAGGTGACCGATGAATACATCAAGAAGGTGGACAAGATCCTGGAGGAGAAAGAAAAAGAGATTATGAGTGTTTAAGTGAAGATATTGCTATTGACCTGGGGGCCGTAAGGCCCCCTTTTGATTTTTAAAGTTTTTTTCTCTTTTCGGCAAAGTTTTAAGAATTATGGTCCTTAAAAGACTTCCTCAGCACGTAGCTATAATTATGGACGGAAACGGCCGGTGGGCCAAAAAGCGAGGGCTTCCCCGGGTAGCTGGCCATAAGGAGGGCTTGGAATCTGTCCGGGCTGTGGTGAGAGAGGCCCGCCGCCTGGGGATAAAGGTCTTAACCCTCTATGCCTTCTCCAAAGAGAATTGGAAACGTCCCCGGGCTGAGGTGGCCGCCCTGATGGGGCTGCTGAGATTTTATCTCAAGCGGGAACTTCCAGAGCTTAAAAGACAAGGCATCAAATTGATGGCCATTGGAGAAACAGAGCTTCTGCCTCCCAAGGCCTACCAGGCCCTTTCTCAGGCCATAGAGGAAACCTCTTCGGCCCGGGAGATGATTCTCAACCTTGCCCTTTCCTACGGAGGACGAGCTGAAATAGCCAGAGCGGCTCGAATTCTGGCCGAGGCTTGCCTCAAAGGACATTTACGTCCCGATGAGATCGATGAAAACATCTTTGCCAACTATCTCTATACCGCCGGGCTACCGGATCCAGATCTTATCATTCGCACCAGTGGGGAAATGAGGCTTTCAAATTTTCTTCTTTACCAATCTGCTTATAGTGAACTTTACATCACCCCTACCCTCTGGCCTGACTTTCGAGAGGCAGAATTCATGGCCGCTCTGGAAGAATATAGCCAAAGAGAGAGGCGCTTTGGCCTTACCAGTGAGCAGATAAGGTGCACCGGAAAAGAGTAATCACCGCCCTTGTCCTTATCCCTCTGCTGCTCCTCCTTATTCTTTATGGAGGGCGGGGCACCCTTTGGGCTGTTCTTCTTGGGGCCTTGACCCTGGCAACTCATGAATATGGGGCCATGGTTCTTCGGAATCGCCTCTTTGAAGGCACTCTGATGGTCCTTTCCCTAGGTCTAGGGACAGTAGTTTATTTAGGAATTACTCCCTGGCCCTTTATCTACGGAAGTCTTTTGATCGTCGCCGGCCTCGCCCTGGTAAGCTACCAGCCCGGACTGGAACATCTTTTCCGGATCTGCGCCTTTTTGGCCGGTTTGCTATATTTACCTTTTACCTTTGTTCATTTGGGACTTATCGCCGATCTTCCTCAGGGGCGTTTCTGGCTTCTGTTTCTCATGGGCGTCATCTTTGCCGGTGATACCTTAGCCTACTATAGTGGCCGAGCCCTAGGAAGGCATGCTTTGGCTCGAAGAATTAGCCCTAAGAAGACTGTTGAGGGAGCCATAGGAGGGCTGGTCGGTTCCGGGGCCGCGGCCATGGTGTTGGGAAGGCTTTTTTTCCCCTCCTGGACCTTGTTCTCGCTGGCTGAGTTAGGAATATTTTTGGGGTTTATCGGACAGATAGGAGACCTTTTCGAATCGGTGATTAAACGAGCCGTAGGGGTGAAGGACTCGGGCCGTCTTCTTCCTGGTCATGGCGGCTTACTGGATCGAGTCGATGCCTTACTTCTAGCCACCCCGGCTCTCTATTATTGGCTTAAGGCCATCCTATGAAAAGCAAGAGAATAATTCTTCTCGGATCTACAGGTTCCATAGGAACAAATACGCTGGACGTCGTTCGGCGTTTTCGGGATCGCTTTCAGATAGTTGCCTTAGCCGCTGGAGAGAATATCTCCCTGTTGGCCGATCAGATAGAAGAATTTTCCCCGGAGATCGTCTCGGTAAAACGGCCAGATCTGGCTAAAGCCTTAGAAGAAAGGCTCCGTCATAAAGGAATTAAAAACTTAACCATCGTAAGTGGACGGGAAGGATTGATTAAGGTAGCCACATGGCCCTCAGGGGATTTGGTAGTCTCGGCCTTAGTGGGAGCGGTAGGGCTTCTGCCTACTTATGAGGCCATTGTAGCTCAAAAGGACATCGCCTTGGCCAACAAGGAAACTCTGGTTATGGCCGGCCCCTTAGTTATGGAGGAGGCCAAACGCCGAGGAGTCAAGATTATTCCTGTAGATAGTGAACATTCGGCTATCTTTCAGGCCCTCTGCGGCAACCCTGCTCGAGAGGTCAAGAAAATAGTTCTCACTGCCTCGGGAGGACCTTTCCTGAGAAGACCTCTGCACGAACTGGACAAAGTAACCCCTGAAGAGGCGGTGGCTCATCCTCGCTGGAAAATGGGGGCCAAAATTTCGGTGGATTCGGCCACCCTGATGAACAAGGCCCTTGAAGTCATTGAGGCCCACTTCCTCTTTGGGCTTCCCTCAGAAAAGATAAAGGTTCTTATTCACCCTCAAAGTATCGTCCACTCCCTGGTGGAATATCAAGACGGATCCTTTATCGCCCAAATGGGCCCCCCAGACATGAGGATTCCTATTGCCTACGCCCTTTCTTGGCCCGAAAGGCTCCCTCTTGAACTCCCCGAGTTTGATTTGGCCAAGGCCTCACCCCTTTCTTTTGAAGAGCCGGATCTTAAACGTTTTCCCGCTCTTGCTTTGGCCTACAAGGCGATCTCCGAGGGAGGAGGGGCTCCTGCCGTCCTTAATGCCGCCAATGAGGTGGCGGTAGCGGCCTTTCTTCAAGGTCAGATTCCCTTTTCGGCCATTGTTCCCATAGTGCAAAAAACTCTCTCTATGGTAGAGATAAGAGACATTCATTCTATTCAGGAAGTAATGGAGATAGACCTTTTGGCCCGTATCCAGGCCGAAGCTCTAGTTTTGGAGGAGGTTTCCTAAAAGGTGTCCCCTGCCCTGGCTGTCGTTTTAGTCCTTAGCGTGCTCATCCTTATCCATGAGCTGGGCCATTTTCTGATGGCCAGACTTTTTGACGTTAAAGTTCTTCGTTTCTCTTTAGGATTTGGCCCTCGTATCTGGGGTTTTACCCGTGGGGATACCGACTACTGTCTCTCTCTTATCCCTCTAGGCGGGTATGTAAAAATGCTGGGTGAGGGAGGAGAGGATCCTATCCCCGAGGAAGAGCTTCCTCGGGCCTTTAGTCACAAGCCTCTTATTCAACGAGTCCTTATTGTAGCTGCCGGCCCGGTGTCTAATCTTCTTTTGGCCTGGTTTCTTTTTGCCGGAACATTTCTTTTCTCGGGAATTCCCTACCTGCTACCGGAGGTGGCCCAGGTCCAGCCCAAAAGTCCAGCCGAGGCGGCTGGGATCGCTCCCGGAGACAGAATAATCGCTGTAGATGGGCAACCAGTCCGCCGCTGGGAAGAGGTCTCCCGGGCCATTAAAGCCTCCCGGGGCCGACCGGTAAGGCTGAAGATAGATCGAAAGGGCCAGATTCTTGAAATTGAAGTTACCCCTCAGATCAAAAAGGTCAGGAACATCTTTGGCGAGGAGATAGCTATTCCCATAATTGGAATCACGGCGGCGGGCAAGTTTGCCAAAGAAAGGGTTGGTCCCTTTCAGGCTCTAAAAGAGGCTGGAGAGCGCACCTGGGGCATCATCTCTCTGACTGTCCAGGGCTTTATTAAGCTTATTCAGAGGGTCCTGCCCTTCTCCACCCTGGGCGGCCCTATTCTTATTGCCCAAATGGCCGGAGAACAGGCCAAGGCCGGTCTGGCTAATCTGGTTTTCTTTACCGGGGTGCTCTCTGTAAACCTAGGAATTTTAAACCTCCTCCCTATTCCTGTCCTTGATGGCGGTCATCTCTTCTTCTTCGCCCTTGAGGCCCTCATAGGGCGCCCCATTTCGGTACGCAAAAGGGAAATCGCCCAGCAGATAGGTATGGTCATCCTTATTGCTCTTATGATCTTCGTCTTCTACAACGATATCCTTCGACTTTTAAGTCAGCGATAATGGGAAACGAACTCATTTTAGCCCTGGAGACCTCCGGTCTTTTTGGTGGGGTGGCCTTGCTTGAAGGAGAAAAAATTCTGGGCGAACTTGTGCTGGCCGGCCCGGAGACCCATTCAAGAAGACTATTATGGGCGGCCCAAATCCTCCTTCAGCGTCAAGCTAGGAAGATAGAGGATATCACCACAGTGGCGGTAAGCCTGGGGCCAGGAAGCTTTACCGGCCTGCGCATTGGTCTGGCCACCGCCAAAGGGCTAGCCTACGCTCTAAAATGCAACATTCTGGGCATTCCTACCTTAGATGCCTTAGCTAGCCACCTCCCGGAAGTCCAGGGGATCGTCTGTCCCCTACTTGACGCCAAAAAATCCCAAGTCTATGCCGCCCTTTACCGCAGAGGACATCGTATTTCGGATTACCTAGCTATAAGCCCCCAGGAGCTGGCCGAAAGACTGCTTTCCTTTAGAGAAAGGATCTATCTTTTGGGACCGGGGCTGGAAATTTACAAAAGCTTTTTTAAGGAAGCTCTGAAGAAAAAAATCGTCTTGGCTCCTCCCCACCTTAGCCATGTCCGGCCAGGGACTATAGGAATTCTGGCCTCCTACCGCCTGGCTCACCAAGACATAGACGACCTTCGAGAAATAAGGCCTCTTTACATTCGCCCATCAGAGGCAGAAATAAACCTGGGCCGGACTCTAATCCAAACAACCACACTGCCAACGGAAGCTTAGGCATTCATAGCGACTCGAAAATGGACAAGGTGTTTTCCGAAACCATTTCTTCTCCGGACACCAAAAACGGCCCATAAAAGGTTCATTACAGCCTCCGGTAACGGCTGGGCGCCTAAGCTCTTCACCTATAAAGACCTTTCTGTCTACCACTTTAAAAGCCCATATCGTCCCTGACATGGTCATCCCTCCTTAATATTTTAATCGCCTAAAAGGAGGAATTCCCTTTAGACTTTTTAGCCAGAGCGCATAAAATATTTTCAATTTTTTAAGAATTTATCTGGAACGTCTCACTACAATGAGAGAACTTTTAGCCCGTATATTGGTGGTTCTCTGGCCCCTTATACCCCTGTTTTGGATCCCCCTCCGACTTAAGCCTTCGTTTTTTCGACGTCTGGGCCTTTTCATCTACCCTTTGGTTGGAATGGTTTGGCTGGCTATAGCCTTAGGACTCTGGAGATTATGGCCCCAAATAGATAAGCTCTATCCCGTACCTCTTGGCTTATCTTACCTAGGATGGTTGGCCCTGATAGTAGGAATCATTCTTCAGGTCTGGACAATCCAGACCCTTGGTTTACGAATTTTGGGGCTTCCAGAGATTGTCCCCCGGATAAAGAAAGGCCTGGTTACTGACGGTCCCTTTAGGATCTGCCGTCATCCAACCTATCTGGCTCATAGCTTCATTTTCTTTGGCGGGGCCCTGGCCACTCAATATCTCGCTCTTCTAATAGTGGCCTTTCTGGATCTCATAGCCGTTCAAACCATCATCATTCCTGCAGAGGAAGGGGAACTTAGAAAACGATTTGGTCCCGAATTTGACAGCTATCGACAAAAAACCCCTCGTTTCCTACCTCGTCTTTGGTCTTAAAAAGAAAGGCCCTCCAGGGAGGGCCTTTCGACAGGGAGGGGATAGTGAGACCCGGGAAGGATATCAACTCCCCCCCGTTGCCTCCAAAATTGTATCACAGGTGTCACAGACTACCGTTGAAGAGTCTTGGCGACACCGCTGACAGGTCTCCGGAAGGTAGTTTTCATAGGCCTGACAGCGCTGGCGCCGATCAGGTGGACAATTCATCAAGGTCCAACAGGGGGTGAGCTGAATAAGCATTTTGAGTCCGGGAATGCTGATTCCCTTTTCGTGAATCAAGGTTCGCAGACAGGATATCCACTGAAGATCGCTTTGAGAGAAAAAGCGTCTAGAGCCACGATAGTGAGGTTTGATGAGCCCCTCTTTCTCGTAAAGCCTCAAAGTCCGGGGATGAACACCCAAAAGCTGAGCAGCAACGCCAATAGGATAGATAGGTAAAGTTAATTTATCTTCTGTCATGGCCACCTCTCAATCTGACTTTGGTTAAGAGAATAAAGGGCTCCGGGAAGATTCCCCGGAGCCCTCCCCGGAATCTTTAATTAATGATCCTCAGATATATGCCCCTGAAAGAGTTTTTCTCCCATCAGAAAGGCCATCCCACAGAAACCAAAACCACCAAGGGCGATAAGGATCTCATGGAGACTAGGCATATAGCTGTAGTATTCGGGGCCAAGCACACCAAGCTCATGGAAATGAGGGACTATCTGGCCCACAACGACCAGGTCATAGCGCATGAAGAAGATCCCCAAAATACACAGGCCGCCCGCCAGAGCCATGGCCGGAATATTCCTCGCCCGAGCCGCCAAAATGATGGCAAAGGGGATTACCAGACCAGCCATGATTTCCATACCCCAGAAGTTAAGGGCATAAGGACCTTTGAGAATGGCCATCATGGCTTCGTACTTTCCGGGAGGCTTACCGGCCAGACCAGAGAGGATCTTCCAGCAGGTAAAAAAGGCCACCACCGAAATGAGGAGGGCAAAGATTTTACCTGTATTCCGAAGGGCCTTTTCCATTTTGGAGCTCATCTCCCAGCCATTAAGGCGATAGGCCACCCAGGTAAAGAAGAGTATCGCGGCAGCACCGCTCATCATGGCCGAGGCAATAAAATAGATAGGCATATAAGGGCCGTGCCAGAACTCCCGGCTGTTCAGCAGACCAAAAACCGCTCCAAGGTTACTATGAGCAGCCACACCGGCAACAACCCCCATAAGTCCGGAAATGGCCGCCTGTTTGTGGAGCCCTTTCTGGAGCAAGGCAAACTCAACCAGCATAAAGAAGAGATAGGCTCCATAAAGAGTTCCCATCCACCAGATATTGGAGGTTAGATTCGGCGAAAGAAGATTATAGATGGGCATCCGCCAGGGGTTTTCGATCTCAAAGCCGATCACCAAAAAACCGCTCATAATGGTAGCAATAGCCAAAAAGACGGAGCGTTTGGCTATAGGCATCAGACTCTGAACCCCAAAGACATGACCGATAGAGGAAACCAAACACAAACCCGTAGAGGTAACCACGAAGAAGACATAAGTGGCTATTAGAAGCCCCCAGGGAACCTCACGGGTAACTCCCAAAGTATGAAGATGTCCCTTTACCATAGCGTGAAGTCCGGCAGCAATTCCCAAGGCGGTCATGAGACCAAAGATGGCCACCAAAGTTGCGTAAGCCGGGCTTACAGCGACGCCTATTCCCGGAATACTGATTGCCCTATCTGGTGCCTTGGCCATAATAGAAAACCTCCTTCAGATAAAATTTTATCTTTACCAATTAATGATGCTCATGGGCCTCTAGTTTTGGACCCATGAGGCGGTTGTAGCCCCTGACGCCGATATGGCAGCTGGTGCACTTGGTGTTGGAAGCGAAGGCCATCTCTCCGTTGTGGCAGGCGCCGCAGTATTTACCCTCATAGAGGCTCTTCATGGTGAAGTCGCCGGATTCTTCAGCCGTCCCCGCCGCCATTTCAAAGAGGCCCTCGTGACAGTCATCGCAGGAAAGCCCCATATTCACATGGCGCTCATGACTGAAAATCACCGCTTTAATCGGCCGGGTAAAGATCACCTCACCACCATCATCCTCAGCCATCGCGGGCCAGGAGCCCAAAACTCCCATAAGACCCAAGATCAAAAGACCTAGGATCCAGTTCCTCATATAACTTCTCCTTTCCCCGTTCTTCACTATCCCCTCCCTTCTCTTTTTAACCTTTGGTGTAGAAAACATTTGGTTTGGCTCCGGCTCCAGGCCGAAGGACCCAGACCACTCGCTCAGGATTGTGAACCATCTGGTAGACCTGACTTTCAGGATTGGAGAGGTCTCCAAAAATTCTTACCCCGGCCGGACAGGCGGCCGCGCAGGCGGTAAGCTTCTCTCCCTTGGAAAGGCGGGTGTCATAGCAGAAGTTACACTTGTCTATGGCCCGTTTTTCCTCGTTGAAATACCGGGCATTGTATGGGCAGGCCTCCATACAGGTCTTGCAGCCGATGCACTTTTTGTAGTTCATTATGACGATGCCTGTCTTTTTGTCTTTATAGGTGGCCTTGGTGGGGCAGACTCGAACACAGGGCGGGACATTACAGTGATTACAGAGGACGGGGATAAATTCGGTAACGTATTCGTCAGGAGCTACAGGGATCCTTCGCTCTAAAATATTGGTACGCCAGCCATAAGAAGGTACGTGGTTGGTTTTAGCGCAGGCCTCTTTGCACCGCTCACAGTCCACACACTGATCTATCTTAAGAACCATGCTATAGTGTGGGCGATAGGGATAAGACCTCCTATATACCTCCGGGGCTCCATAGACTTTATTAACTTTGCTGACCAAAGAAAGGAGACTGCCGCTGGCAAATACTCCAGTAACTAGAAAGCCCATCTTTAAAAAGCGGCGCCTTTCCTCAGAAGGGAGATGCTCCGTACCCTCGTTCTGTAGAGCCTCAAGCCAGGAAGAAAATTTCTTAAAACCCATGGCCCACCCCTTTAAACCTTTTCTGAAAATTGTTGCTTTAGAAAAAACTGCAATATTTATTTACATTTTAGATATGATCTATGGTTTTTATCGTATGTTATAATCTAAGAGTTAAATATACTTGTAAGTTGTAGTTGTCAAGAAAAAATTGATATATAAATTTTAAATAAAGTTCCCGGAGAGCCCGGAGGACTTATATGGAGATTTTAAGAAAACATCAGGCGATTATAGATAGTCTCATCGAGGGAATAATTATTATTGACAGAAAAGGCCGGATTATCTCCTTTAATCGAGCTGCGGAGAGAATTATTGGCGTGTCACGTGATCAAGCCCTGGGGAAAAAGTGTTGGGAGGTCATCAAAGGACCTCACTCCAAAGAAGAGGGATGCTGCCTCAACGTCTGCCTAGAGAAGGGCCAGACCCTGGTGGATAAAACTATCTATATTAAAAGAGGGGATTCAGCCGTTCCAGTAAGCCTCAACGCCTCCCCTATCTATAATAAAGATCAGATTGTTGGCATCTCCATGAGTCTTCGAGATCTTACCGATAGCCTCCAGATGAACCTTATTTTAGAGAGCATTGCCGACGGCGTCTTTACCGTAGGCCGAGACTTTCGCATTACTTCCTTTAATCGGGCCGCCGAAAAGATCACTGGTTGGCATCGCCAAGAGGCCATAGGTCAATATTGCTGGAACATCTTTCACTCCAGTATTTGTGGTGATAAGTGCGCGATTGCCCAGGCCATCAGAACAGGCAAGCCGGTAATGAATCAGGCCATCTATGTTCGACGTCGGGATGGACGAAGCATTCCAGTCTCTATAAGCGCTGCCCCCTTAACCGATGATGAGGGGAACATAATCGGGGCCGTGGAGACCTTTCGTGACCTGACAGAAATAATCCAGCTCCGCAGCCAACTGCGGAAGAGTTTTTCCTTCCAAAACATTGTCAGCAAGAGCCCGGCCATGCAGAAGATTTTCGATGTCTTGCCTGATATTGCCCAAAGCGGCAGTAACGTCCTCATCACCGGGGAATCCGGAACCGGGAAAGAATTAATCGCCCTGGCCATCCATAACCTCAGTAAGTATAAAGATGGCCCCTTTGTGGCCATAAACTGTGGCGCCCTTCCAGACACCCTCTTGGAAAGTGAACTCTTTGGCTATAAGGCAGGGGCCTTTACCGATGCTAAGCGAGACAAAAAAGGAAAAATCGCTGCCGCTGAAGGCGGAACTCTATTTCTCGATGAGATCGGCGAAGTTTCTCCGGCCTTTCAGGCCAAACTACTTCGCTTTTTAGAGACCAAGACTTACGAACCCTTAGGCTCCACCGAAACTAAACGGGCCAATGTTCGCATCGTGGCCGCCACCAATAAAGACTTGGCTCAAATGGTCCATGAAGGCCGGTTCCGAGAAGACCTCTACTATCGTCTTAATGTGGCCACCGTAAAACTCCCACCGCTACGGGAAAGAAAGGAAGATATCCCTTTGCTCATTGATCATTTCATTGAGAAGTTCAATGCCGAAAAAGGGAAAAACATTACGGGAATATCTGAAGAAGCCCTGGAAATCCTCATGAGATATGATTTTCCGGGAAACATACGGGAACTGGAGAATATAATTGAATATTCCTTTATTCTTTGCCGGGGAGGAGTTATTCTTCCTGAACATCTGCCAGAATCACTCCTTACCCTACGCCAGAAAAAAGACGAGCACCGTCCCTGTCTAGTAGATGAGGATTCCCCTCTCACTTTAGAAGAAATAGAAAAAAGGGCCATCTACCAGGCCCTAAAGAGGAACAACTGGCGTCGCATGGCCACCTGCCGAGAGTTGGGAATCTCAAAAGATACCCTCCGGCGAAAAATTGCCAAATATCAACTCGATATTCCTTCTGACGAAGCCGCTTGAAAGGTGGGCGCATTTTGCGCCCACCTTTCAAGCGGGCGCATTTTGCGCCCACCCCTTTTCTTCCGCCAGACCTTCAAAAGAAGCCAACCATATCAATATGGGCGCATTTTGCGCCCATATTGATATGGTTTCTTGACAATGGAACACCCACCATACCATCCATGTTTCAGCTTGAAATGACTTGACAATCTTTATTTCCGAGAATCTTAACAAGCTTTAATTAAGCTTGGCATGACAGTTGCTTATTTAAATAAGTAAAAACCAAAAGGAAAGGGGGAGATAGAGAAAAAAAGAGTATCTGATCTGCAAAGGTTCCTGGCCCCGGGGTGGGGGCCCGAGGCCAGGAGGAGAAAAGCCGGCACCAAAAAACTCAGGCGAAGGGTCGCGCCCGGCTTTTATTCTCCTAAAGCTTTTATCGATCGTTGTCAAGAAAAAATTCAAACGTTGTTGACAAGAAATTAGGTAAACAAAACCTACAACAAAGGAAAGGAGGTAGGGAAAGATGGCCAACAGTCACGTCCACGCCCAGGCAATTGGGATCAGAACCTTTGTTGGTGAAGATCCTGCTCTGGCCAGACCTTCTATAAATGTAGTCACAGCCCTTTTTGCCTTTATGGCCGCGATAGGTCTAGCCACAGGCATTTATGCCTTCTTTAAAGGACACCATGTCCTTTACAACCCCACCAGGGAGATGCCCTGGGGAATACTTATCTCTACCTATGTCTTCTTTGTAGTCACCTCAACAGGACTTTACATCTTATCAGTTCTTGGACACGGCTTCGGCGGTCAGGCCCTGGAGCCGCTTAGCAACCGGGGACTCTTTCTGGCCATTGCGACTATTTTAGCCGGATTTACCTCCATTGGCTTTGAGCTGGAGAACCCCTGGAGAATGGCCATTTATAATGTCCTCTCCCCCAATTTGACCTCAAACATCTGGTGGATGGGGACCCTTTATGGCCTTTGTGTCACCTTAATGATTCTGGAGTTTTATTGTCTCCTTATTGGCCGTTTCGGCACCGCCCTAGCCTTGGGAGTGCTTGGGGTGCTTGGTGAGGTAGGGGCTAACACCAATTTGGGAGCTGTTTTCGCCCTGCTTTCCTCCAGACCTTTCTGGTTTGGGGCCCAGTTGCCTATTTACTTTCTGGCCTCGGCTATTCTCTCTGGGGCCGCAGCTATCATCTTTTTCACCTATATTGGTTACGCCCTTAGGGGACGCGAACTGGAGCAAGACATGAGGCGGGCCATGGGGGCCGCAGCCAAGGTAGTAACTCTTTTCCTTTTCATCATCATATTGGCTACCGTCTGGCGCTTTCTTTCCATCTTCACCGGAGGAAGCGACATGGGACGTCAGGCAGCTTTGGCTCTGCTTAAAGGCCCCCTGGCGGTAAATTTCTGGGTCTTTGAGGTGGCCATTGGTCTGATACTCCCTCTCCTGCTTCTTCTCGGTTCCCGGATGGAAAATCCCACGGCTATGTTTCTGGCCTGCGCCATGGTTCTTATCGGGGCCTTTGTTCAGAGATATGACTTGGTAGTTGGGGGCCAGATAGTGCCGGTGTTCTCCGGCCTGGAGATCACCTCCCCCAAGTACCTCGCCTACAGTCCTTCTGTGGCTGAGCTTCTTATCGTCATGGGCTGTGTGGGGATTTGCGGCACCCTCTTCCTTCTGGGAGAGAGGTTCTTCATCAGACTGTTTGACTTTAGGCATTAAAAACGGAGGGAGAAAGCCTTTAGACAGGGAGGGGATAAACCATGAAACCAGATAAAGCCATATTCTCCATAGGAACGGCAGCCAATATGCTGGAAGTCCATCCTAGAACCTTGAGGATTTACGAAAAGGAGGGGCTCATCAAGCCCATCAGAAGAGGTCAGCGTCGCTACTATTCCATGAACGATATTACCTGGATCTCTTGTATTCGAACCATTATTCATGAACACGGTATCACTATTGCTGGCCTCAAGAAACTTCTGAGGTTTACGCCCTGCTGGCAGATCCTCAACTGTCCAGAAGAAAAGAGAAAAAACTGCATCGCTTATAAAAAAGGAGGGCTTTTACACCTGGAAGACGCTTAACAATAAACAAGGCCTTCGGGATGTGGGGGCCCGGAGGCCTTAAAACCCAGCCTGAAGGCTGGTTTGACAGGAAGGAGGGGTCATCATGGGACGCGCCCTGGCTACACTCGGAAAGTACATCCACAGGGATAGTCACGGTCTTAGACAGGAAAAAGCCGGTAAGATTATCGCCCACCTTGGTGAAGGCTTCTGGATGATTATCTCTCTTATTCTCTTCGTTGCCCTTGGTCCCTTTGCCATCTTGCCGGCATTCATGGCCCTGCTCTCCCTTTCTACCGAAGAGGAATCAAATTAGGGACTTGTAAACCAAAACCAAAATGTGCAAAAATACACGAAGCACAAATTTTAAAAGTAGGAGGAAGTTGTGAAGGAGGGGATAGATAAAAAAGACTTTATCCTTGATGAGGAAAGGAGGGCCTTTCTTAAGTTAGGGCTCAAAATAACAGGGGTGGTGGCCGGAGGAATGTTCCTCTCGGTAACCCCCCTTTCTCCAGAAGAAGCTCGGGCCGTTATGCCTGAGCCAATGGCTTACAGCCGGGCCTTAAAGGGATATAAGCATCATTATTGTATGGTGATGATTCAGAATAACTGCATCGATTGTGAGCGTTGTAAAGAGGCCTGCGCTAAAACCAACCACGTACCTTCTTATGGCTGGCGAACTACCATTTTGGAACGAAGGGTGGAGGTAGAGCCAGGCAATTTTGTTACTGAGTTTATCCCCACCCTTTGTCATCACTGTGTCACGCCACCCTGTGTTCGGGTCTGCCCCACCAAGGCCACCTATAAAGACAAAAAGACAGGCATCGTCATGATGAACTACAAAAAGTGCATCGGCTGCAAGACCTGTATGGTGGCCTGCCCATATAATGCCCGGTATTTCAACGAGGAAAAACGGGCCATAGACAAGTGTAACTTCTGCTTTGACACCCGCCTTTCCAAGGGAGAAAAAGAGCCGGCCTGTGTGGCCGCCTGTCCGGCTAAAGTTCGCCATTTTGGTGATCTCCTTGATCCCAACAGTGAGGTCTATCGCCTCATCCACCAACCTGAAAGAACGGTCTGGGTACTTCGACCAGAGGTTGGCACCAAACCCGTTATCTTTTATATCAAGGGCTAAAGAGCTAAAGGAGAGGGTCATGAAAAGGTTCTCTACCGGAGCGGTGCTGTTATTCTTCCTCATCTGTGGTCTTCTGTTGGGAGTGGGGCAGGCAGAGGCCCAGGAGGAGGAGCACGGAGGGGTGATTATCTTTACCAAACCCGTTAAGGCCGTTGTCTTCGACCACCAAAAGCATATGGATCAGGGGCTTTCCTGCGATGACTGTCACGAGGGCCTCTTTGAAATGGCGGCGGGGACGGCTGAAGAATCCGGCGACTTCACCATGAAGAGCCTCTATGAGGGTAAATACTGCGGCGCCTGCCACAACGGAGAGATGGCCTTCGCTTCCAACACCAAGTGCACCAGCTGCCATATCGGCGTCAGGGGCTACAACCGCCTCATGGGTAAAAAGGAAGGCACCGGCCACGAGGAAGGGCACCATTAAGGTAAAAACTTATAAATATCTCTGTCCTTGACAGGGATTCATTCCAAGATATGCTTTAAAGCGTGAAGGGAAGACTTGTTTTATCACTGCTAATTTTGTCGGTGCTCGTTCAGAGCTGGTGGCCGTCGACAGTTCTCTGTCTGGAACCAACTGGCAAGATAAATTTAGAATTAAAAGAAGCGGGGCAGTGTTGTGCCTCAGGGGCCACCCATCTGCCCAATTTTCATCAGAATTTCCAAAAGGCTGATTACTGTAAGGATCTTCCTCTTTTGAGTACAAAGGAAGGTCCTTCATCCTCACCGAAGTTTTTCTTCCAGCCCCAGGTGATCTCCTCCCTCTGGAGGGTTATTTTCTACCTTAAGTCCACCCCAAAAGGCAGACCGCACCCTCCGGGAGAAAATCTTTCCTCTATTGGTCTTGATCAACTCGCAGGCACCATTCTTCTAATTTAACCCAACCTTCTAACCTAACCTAATCCCTTTTAAGGGATCCTCCCCCGGGTCGTAAAAAATTATACCGACCTGGGTCATCCAAAATTTAGAGCATCAAGAGGAGCTTTAAGTCATGGAAAAAGCAAAGTTTTTTGGGGCCCTTTTGCTGATTTTGGCCCTCTTTTTGGCAAAATGGATAAAGGTTGCCGAGGCTGGAGGGCCGAGAGAAAACGAAAAAGTCCCCTCCCAAGATGCAGTTTTTAAGGAACCCACCGGGGCCCTTACTCTTAAAAGGGCGCTTTCCCTGGCCCTCCTAGGCAACCCCGAATTATCCACCTTTGCCTGGGAGATCAGAGCCCAGGAGGCCCGCGCTCTTCAGGCCCGTCTTCTACCCAATCCAGAACTAGATGTTACCGTAGATAACTTTGCCGGTGGTGGAGACTACTCTGGTTTCACCTCTGCCGAGACAACCATTCAGCTAAGTCAGCTGATTGAGCTGGCGGGAAAACGTCTCAAAAGGTATCGCCTGGCCCTGATGGACAAACAGGTCTCCAGCCTTGATTACGAAATAAAGCGCCTGGATGTCCTCTCTCAAACAGCCAAGGCCTTTGTAGAGACCTTGGCCGCCCAGGAAAGAGTACGACAGCTAGAGCGTCTGGTAGAGCTCTCCGAAAGAGTAAAAGCCGTCATTGCTGACCGGGTTCGGGCCGGAAAGGCTCCTCCGGTTGAGGAGACTCGGGCCGAGATCTTGCTGGCTGACAGCCGGGTCAAGCTGGAGAAGGCCAAGCGGAGTTTGGAGACGGCCCGCCGACAGCTGGCCTCCATGTGGGGAAGTCGGGAGGCCAGGTTTTCCAAGGTTTTGGGAACCCTTGACTCTATTCAAGCTCCGCCTTCTCTTGAGGAACTCAATCGTCTCCTTAAGGAAAGCCCGGATATCAAACGCTGGCTGGTAGAAATCGAACGCCGTAAGGCTGCCCTAGACCTCGAACTGGCCCGAAGGATACCCAACATTACCGTAAGCGGTGGAATACGGTATCTCAACGAGGTAGATGAATCCGCCGTAGTAGTGGGTATCACCGTCCCCCTGCCAGTTTTTAACCGCAATCAGGGCGGAATGCTTGAGGCCCGGCGTCGTCTATCCCAGGCCAACATGCGCCGTCAGGCTGTGGAGGTGAACATATCTGCCGCTCTGGAAGCCGCCTACCGTCGGACTCTCTCCGCCTACGAGGAAAGCGTCACCCTGCGAGACGACATTATTCCTGGAGCCCGACGGGCCTTTGAGGTGGTCCTTGAGGGCTATCGGCAAGGAAAATTTAACTTCCTCAATGTCCTCGACACCCAAAAGACCCTCTTTGAGCTTCGTCTCCGGTATCTGGAGGCCCTAGCCCGCTACCATCAGGCCCGCACCGATCTCGAACGTCTGATAGGTGCCTATCCCTATAAGGACAAGCAGGAGGTCAAGTAATGGACAGAAAGTCGATAATCATCCTGGTAATCATCGCCCTAATAGCAACAGCTGGTCTTACCGCCCTGTGGCTTGGCCGACAGGAAGAAAAGCAGCCTCAGTTAGAAAAAAGCGAAGAGGCCCACGCCGAAGAGCAGATCGTCCGTCTGAGTCCGGAGGAGCTCCGGGAATTTGGCGTCAAAACGGACATAGCTGGACCGCGGGAGATTCCAGTGTATCTGGATCTTCCGGGAGAGGTCAACTTCAATGCCGACCTTCTGGCCCACATCGTTCCCCGGATATCTGGAGTAGTGAGAAAGGTCTACCGCGGGCTGGGAGAGGATGTCAGCCGGGGAGAGACCCTGGCCATCATCGACAGCCTGGAGCTGGCTGATCTTAAGGCCAGCTACCTGGCCGCCAAGGAAAGGCTGGCCCTGGCTGAGGCCAATTTTAAGCGAGAAAAGATTCTCTGGGAAAAAAAGATCTCCTCTCAGCAGGACTACCTCAATGCCAAACAGGCCCTGGCCGAGGCCCGCATCAATCTTCGGGCCTTAAGGCAAAAACTTCTGGCCCTGGGCTTCTCCACTGAATATCTCCGCACCCTTAAGGAGAGTAACAATTCTCTGGGCCGCTATGAGATAAAGGCACCGTTTTCCGGCACCATTATTGAGAAACATATCACCCCGGGTGAGCGGGTGGAGGCCAATACCGTTATCTTCAGTCTGGCCGACCTCAGCACCGTCTGGGTGATGATTTCCGTTTATCGGAAAGACCTTCCCTACTGCCGACCGGGGCAAAAAGTCGTTCTGGTGGCCGGAGAAAATATCCTTCGGGCCGAAGGGGTCATTGACTACGTAAGCCCCCTCCTTGAAGAGCGCACCCGAACCGCCCGGGCCAGAGTGGTCCTTCCCAACCCGGAGGGGCTATGGCGACCAGGAATGCTGGTCAAGGCCCATATCTTAGTTAAGACCATTACTCCCAAGGTGGCTGTCCCCAAGAGCGCCCTTCAGACCATAGACGGGAAGACCTGCGTCTTTGTAAGGGAGCCGGATGGTTTTCGCCCCCGACCAGTAACTACCGGTCAGGAGGGAGAGAACCTGGTGGAGATTTTATCCGGCCTTAAGCCAGGGGAGGAGTACGTCTCCTTCGGGGCCTTCATCCTCAAGGGAGAGCTAGAGAAGGAATCTTTCGGGGATGAACACTAAGGGGGATAGTAATGGAAAGAATCGTTAATTTTGTTCTCTGCAATCGGCTGCTTATTGTTGTCCTGGGTATAATTATCCTCGGGGCCGGATACTACAGCTACCGCCAGCTTCCGGTAGACGCCTTTCCTGATGTGACACCGTCTCTTGTCCAGGTCTTCACCGAGACCGAAGGGCTGGCCCCTGAAGAAATAGAAAAGTATGTTACCTACCCGATAGAGGTGGCCATGAACGGGCTGCCTCGCCTCAAGAAAATCCGATCCATTTCTAACTTCGGTCTCTCGGTCGTCAACATCTACTTTGAGGACGGAACAGATATCTACTTTGCCCGCCAGGTGGTCAGCGAAAGGCTCCAGCAGGCCCGAAACGAAATCCCGGCAGGGTTTGGCAACCCCCAGATGGGCCCCATATCTACCGGAATGGGACTGGTTCTATTCTATTATCTCCAGGATGAAACCGGGAAATATTCTCTGGAGGATCTGCGAACCATCCAGGATTGGGTCATCAAGCCCCACCTTCAAACCGTCCCGGGAGTAACGGAGGTTTTGGGAATCGGTGGCTTTCAGAAACAGTTCCACGTGGTGGTGGATCCCGAGGCCCTCCTCCGCTACAACCTGACCATCTCTGACATCATCGAGAGGATAAAGGCCAATAATTACAACATCGGGGCCAGCTACATCATTAAAAACGCCGAGGAGTTCATTGTCCGCTCGGTAGGGCTGGCCAAAGGCATCAAAGATCTGGAAAACATCGTCGTCAAGACAGAAGACGGTACCCCCATTTACCTGCGTCAGGTGGCCGAAGTCCGGATCGGAGGGGCCATTCGTCGAGGGCTTCAAACCCACAACGGCGAAGAAGAGGTGGTCGCAGGTCAGGTAATCAAACTCTACGGGACCAACTCCTCCACGGTCATCAAGCGAGTAGAAGAGAAGATGGCCGAAATCAATCGTATCCTCCCCGAGGGTATCAAGGTTGTCCCTTACTATGAGCAAAAGAGCCTGGTAGAGGCCTGCGTCTCCACGGTAACCAATGCCCTGGCCCAGGGAATCGGTCTGGTAGTCCTGGTGTTGATGATCTTTATGGGCAGCTTTCGCCCCAGCCTGGTGGTGGCCTTGGCCATTCCCTTCTCGGTCCTCTTCGCCACCCTGGGCATGAAATACTTTGGCATGTCGGCCAACCTCATGTCACTGGGAGGTCTGGCCATTGCCATCGGAATGCTGGTTGACGGAACCATCGTCATTGTAGAAAACGTGGATCGAAAGCTACGGGAGGCCCAAGCCGGAACCTCTCGTTTGGGGGTAGTGGCCCAGGCCTGCGTTGAGGTAGGAAGACCGATTGTCTTTGCCATTGCCATCATCATCATCGTCTTTCTGCCTCTTTTCACCCTCCATGGCGTAGAAGGTAAGACCTTCCGGCCTCTGGCCTACACTGTAGCTCTGGCCATGCTCGGGTCTTTAATCTACGCCCTCTCTCTGGCCCCGGTGCTTTCTTCCCTGATCATGAAACGCTCCGGCAAGAAGGAAGATACCCCTCCCAAGGAGATCTTCCTTATCCGCTGGCTAAACAAAATATACCTTCCGGTGGTAAGGCTCTTTGTCCATCGCCGTCACCTGGCGGTGGTTCTGGCCCTGGCTGTCCTGGCCACAGGGGCCTTGGTCTTTCCGAGGCTGGGTTCAGAGTTTGTCCCTCATCTTCAGGAGGGAACGTTGGTTCTCCGGCTGACCATGCCGCCCTCCATCTCTATAGATGAGAGTAAAAGAATCACCATACTGGTAGAAAAGAGGCTGATGCAGGTCCCTGAAGTCACCGGTGTAGTCTCCCGAATCGGCCGCGGTGAAGTAGGGGCCCACACCGACCCGGTAAACAGCGCAGAGATGTACATTCTCCTTAAGCCCAAGGAACAATGGCGGGTTAAGACCCAGGAAAAACTGGAAGAACTTATCCGGGAGGAGCTGGGAGAGGTCCCTGGAGTCCTGACCAACTTTACTCAGCCCATCGAGATGACGGTAGATGAGCTCCTTGAAGGGGTGCGGGCCGAACTGGCCATCAAGGTCTTTGGAGATGACCTTGAGGTCCTCAAACGGACAGCTGACAAAATCGCCAAGGTCATCCAGACCATTCCTGGAGCCGTGGATGTCCAGGTGGATCAGGTAACCGGAACCCCTCAGCTCATCATCCGCCCCGACAGAGAGGCCGTAGCTCGCTATGGCCTCAATATATCTGATGTTCAGGAGACCATCAGAGCCGCTGTTGGGGGTGAGGTGGCCGGTCAGATCTTTGAGGGCATCCGGCGTTTCGATATCTTTGTCCGCTTTAAAGAAGAATACAGGGCCACCAAAGAGGCCATCGCCCAGATCCTTCTCCAGACCCCCGGGGGCGGTTATGTCCCCCTTTCTCAGGTCGCCGAAATTAAGGAAATCATCGGCCCGCGCCAGATCACCCGGGAAAATAACCAGCGTTTTATCACTATCCAGTGCAACGTCAGCGGACGAGACATCGGCTCCTTCGTAAAAGAAGGCCAGAAGGCCATAGAAGAGCGGGTTGATCTTCCGCCCGGGTATCTAGTCACCTGGGGAGGGCAGTTCAGACTCCAGCAGGAGGCCAACAAACGACTGGCGGTAGTGGTCCCCATCACGTTGATGGCCGTCTTTCTCCTGCTCTTCTCCAGCTTCAACTCTCTGAAGAACGCCCTTCTCATCATCCTTAATATCCCTCTGGCCCTGGTAGGAGGGATTGTGGCCCTCCTTATAAGTGGCCAACACCTTTCAGTTCCGGCCTCCGTAGGGTTCATCGCCCTTTTCGGAATCGCCTTGGAAAATGGCATGGTCCTGGTGACCTGCATCAATCAACTCCTTGAACGGGGGCTGGCTTTAGAGGAGGCCTGCATCAAGGGAGCCACCATGAGGCTAAGACCAGTGCTTATGACCGCCTGCACCAGCGCCCTGGGACTCATACCCCTTCTCTTCTCCACCGGTACGGGGAGCGAGGTCCAGAGGCCCCTGGCGGCGGTGGTGATTGGCGGACTTTTCACCTCCACGATGATGACCCTTCTGGTCATCCCCGCGGTTTACAGGTGGTTTGCCCCACAACATCTGTGCCGGATCGATCTTCCGGGGGAGAAGGTCTAACCCAAAAAGAGGGCGGGCCGAATGGCCCGCCCTTACCCGGGGGAGCTTAAAAAGAGGAGAGTCAGTTAGAAATCCCAGGTTCCCCTTAGGCTCAGGACCCAGAAACCGTCATCATAGAGACCGGCCGGGTTAATAGTCCACTGGAAATCAGGGGTCAGGGCCAGGCTCTCGTTTACCTGGCAGCGATAATAAATTTCCAGATGATATTCGGTTTCTGTCTCTAGGGCCCGACCATCTCGACTGGCAAAGGCCCCCTTCTTTTTCCAGAAATCACGATAGTTTTTGTTCAACCAGACAAAGCCCCAGCCAAATCCCAGAGCATCATCCGGACGCCCCCAGAGCTTTCCGGAGGCCTGAAAGCCCAGAGAGAGGGCATGGTGGAAACCATAAGAGAAATCTACGGATTCGATATCAAAGGCTCCATTTTCATCATATCCGGCATAGCCCACCAAATGATCGCTGTCACGAAGGCCATAACGGAGGAAAACTCCCAGAGAATCAAGGATTTCCTGGTCAAAGGAAAGGGCCACTCCCCAGGCGTCATCAGTATTCTGGGGATTAACATTATAGGCGTAATAGGCCCTTAGCTGGGACCAACGCAGATGTTTTTCGCCATTGTACCAGACAGAGAACCGGTAATGACCCGGACGACCAAAGGGATTGATATTAAGGCCTATCTCGGCAATGAGAAAGGGATAGTCAAAGATACTGTCCCAACCACCATCGGCATCACCGTATCCTAGCCCGAGGCTTAAACGATCTGTCTCATACCAGGCCATCATCCCCAGACCATAGGCTGGCCACTCTACAGCAATGTTGTTGACAAAAGTCCCCGAGATGAATTGAGCCGTCTCGTCATTGGCATATTCATTGGTATCAAAGTCGGTGGTGAGATCCACTTTACCGAAACGAAAGCGCAGTTTTCCGGCCCCCAAAGGAATCTCCTGTTCATACCAGGCTTCACTTATACGAACCTCACCATCGTGTGTCTCCACCGGAACCATGGAAATAGCCTCATCGATAATGCCAGCAAAGGAAGGAATCTCATCTTCGGGATTATGTCCGGAGCCCATCTCTAGGAGCAGATAGGCCCGAGAGCTCTGGCTAAGACTGGCCAAAAAGTCAAGATCAACTGTGGCTGCCGCATAGCCTTTGCTCTCATCGGTGAGGGCCTCTCTGGTGCCAGCCGGTTCTCGACCACCGTGGGCATGTAAATTCTCCACCGTGGTATCCACCCCGGTGACGCCTTGAACCACGGTGGTCACCGAAAGGCCCATCTCCACTCGTTCATGCCAGGGAAGTTCCTCCGATGGCGAAGTGGTCGGGGCGGGAAGCTCCTCAGCCTTTTCATAGCGGGAAAGGCGCTCTTCAAGGACTTTAACCCTTTTGGTGAGTTCTTGATTCTGCTTGATCACCTCCCGGAGCATCTGCCGCAGCTCGTCGATTTCATCAGCTGCCACCGGAACAGAGATAGCCAAAAAAAGCACCACCAATCCCAAAACCCCCAAGCGTTTCAAAAGAAACATAAACCCCCTCCTTAAAAGGATTTTTTTAAAAAGACCTAATCGAAAGTGGAAACTTCGAGGCAGGAAGATTTGGGAAGAGTATCCCTCCAGATGGACAGGAAGCCCCGAAGTCCATCTTTCATGCTCTCTGGGCCGGTATCCCGGCTTCCGGATCAACCTACTTGCCGCGCCTTCCCAGGGCCTCCCGGCCCCAGTGGCCTGTCACCCGGAGGTTTGCCCCTCCAGGCCTAGCGGTGTTCGTCCCCGGTCACGGTTGCGGGCCAGCGCCGGACTTGCACCGGACTTCCCGTTTAACCCCTTTAAAGGGCACCCAGAGAGAATTTTCTGTTTCGATAGCATACTCATTAAATAGTGTCAAATGCAATTATCAAAGAGCAAAGACGCCTGAATGTTATCATATTAAAAACAATAACACTAGGAATAAAAAAGAGGCCCCAGAAGACGAACCCCGAAAAAGGTGGCCAACCAGGCCAAGGACATATTCCAGAGAACAACCACCAGCGGCCACTTCCAGGAAGCCGTCTCCATTTTAATTACCGAAAGAGCGGCCATACAAGGAAGCATAAGGAGAGAAAATATCATCACCCCCACTCCGGTAAGAGGACTAAACATAGGATCTTTACGGATGGAATCTATCAAGGAAGGATTGTCCTCCCCCACCTCTCCCAGCGAATAGATTTGTCCCATAGTGGCCACAAAGACCTCTTTGGCGGCAAAGGCACTGGTAAGGGCCACACCCACACGCCAGTCAAAACCAAGGGGGCGGATCAAGGGCTCTATTAGCTGCCCCAGGCGACCAGCATAGCTCTTCTCAAGCCTCTCGGCGGCCTGCTGACGCTCTATTTCAGAAATGCGGGCCTGATAGGCAGAATAGGCCCGGGCAAGGGATTCATTCTCAGCTCTGGAGAGATCAAGGCCTGCTACCTCCTCCGGGGTAAGGCTTGTCTCTGTCAGGAATCTTTGAGCGGCCTCCTCCTTAAGAGAAGCATAGTTCTTTTCAAGAGTCGGATTTGAGGGGAAGGTAAACAGAAGCCACATAAGAACCGAGATGGCCAAGATGATTGTCCCTGCCTTGCGCAGGTAAAGAACAGCCCGATTCCACATATGGAGGAAAAGGGTTTGCAGAGTTGGGATCCGATAGGGAGGCATCTCCATAACAAAGGGGGGCTTTTCACCGGCAAGGACGGTCCGGCTAAAAATAAGCACCGTGATCACCGCCGCCAAAATACCTAAAAGATAGATCCCAAAAAGAACGAGCCCCTGAAGATTAACCAAACCCCCGAGGAATTCCCTCTGGGGGATAAAGGCGGCAATAAACAGGATATAAATAGGCAGCCTGGCCGTACAACTCATAAATGGGGCCGCTAAGATGGTTAAAAGGCGCAGGCGCTGATTCTCTAAAGTCCTTGCCGCCATAATTCCTGGAATGTTGCAACCAAAGGCCGAAAGAAGGGGCACAAAACTTTTGCCGTGGAGCCCCAAGGGAGAAAGGGCCCGGTCCATTATGAAGGCCGCCCGGGCCATGTAGCCTGTATCCTCAAAAAGGGCAATAAAGAGGAAGAGGATAATAATTTGAGGAAGAAAGACCAAAACTCCCCCCACCCCACCGATAATACCGTCAACAAGAAGGCTTCTTAGGTGACCAGAAGGCAGACTGGCCTCCACCCGGCCGCCCAACCAGGAAAAAAAGCCCTCCAGGGCCTCAGTAAAGGGTGCCGACCAGCTAAAGACGGCCTGAAACATAAACCACATAAAGACCAGAAATATGGGTAGCCCCCAAAAACGATGACACAAAACCTGGTCTATCCTATCGGAAAGGCTGACCGTTTCAGTCTTCGGACGCTTAAGAGAACGGGAGACTAAATCGCTTATAGCCTGGTAGCGGGCATCGGCTAAGAGGCTCTCTGGATCAGCCCCACATTTTTCCTCAAGGATCTTGATGGCCTCATGAAGGATATCCTCCAACTCTCCATTAAGACCGGCCTTCTCCCTAAGAAGACGCAGAACTTCAACATCTCCCTCCAAGGCCTTAATGGCCAGCCAGCGAGGTTCAGCCGGAAGGCCTCTTCCGGCCAGACTTCTCTGAAGATGATCAATTGCCTCTTCAATGGGCGCCGGAAAACGTCTCTTTAGGCCATAAGCCTTAATCTCCCCTTTGAGGACCCCTTTTATTGTCTGAAGGAGATCTTTCATTCCCTCTTTACGGTGCCCTACGGTAGAAACTACCGGAACTCCCAGCTCTTTAGACAAAACTTGGGGGCTGAGATGATAGCCCCGCTTACGGACGATATCCATCATGTTAAGAACCACCACTACCGGAATCCCGAGTTCAAGAAGCTGGAGAGTGAGATAGAGATTTCGTTCAAGATTGGAGGCGTCAACGATATTGACCACTATCTGGGGCTTTTCTTCAATGAGGACCTGACGGGCAATAAGCTCCTCTAGAGAATAGGCCGTCAGAGAATAAGTTCCTGGCAGGTCGATGATTCGCAAGCGTTCTCCCTCCAGCTCTAATATCCCCTCCTTTCTCTCCACCGTAACTCCGGGATAATTACCCACCTTCTGGCGGGCCCCGGTGAGATTGTTAAAGATGGTCGTCTTGCCTGAGTTAGGATTTCCGGCCAAAGCAATCTTTATCTCATCCAACACCCCAACCCCCTCCTTATTGAATCTATTGCAGAGAATCATTAACAATAAAAGAGAAAAAATTAAACGGGCTCAACGATAATGCTACGGGTCTCTTCCCGACGCAGAGAAAGATAATAACCACGAAGCCTTACCGTCACCGGATCTCCCAACGGAGCCACCCTTTCTATCTCCAGAAGCACCCCGGGAACGAGACCCATATCAAGAATTCGCCTCCTCACAGCCCCCCGCCCCCTAACAGAAACCACCCGCAATCGAGCCCCAGCACCAAAACCATCTAAGGAGCGCATAAATACCTCCCGTCAAATTTTTGGCAATTGATGACTTAAAATGTCAGATGGTAGATAAAAGGGCCCTTCGTCTATCGGAAGGTTAACATAGATGGGTTTATTGAGAATGTCAAGCAATAAAAATTACTTTGGGTAGTCTACTTCAGACTTTTCGGATTCTTCCTTCCCGCCTATCTGGCAGGATGATCCACAGCCCCCTCAGCCAGAGGCTCCCCCACTGCCGCCGATCATCTGACGAAAATGGTGGAAGAGAATCCATACTGATACCCCACCGATCACAATAACCAGTAAGTCTTCCCAGGTAAAAAAGGCTCCCAAGGCGCTCAAGGCCCCTCTCCTTTCTCAATGTAATGTTTTTAGGCCTTAATAAGCAAAATACGTTCCTCCAAAAATCCGAAAAATCTTTTTTAGAAAATATATATTTTAACTCTGACTCGCAACGCTTTTCATTCTTCCGGGTTTTAAGTTTCTTGACTTGCTTATATAAAAGAGTTTTGATATAAATAATGTTTAATAAAAGAGAGGGAGATACCGGATGAAAGCAATTAATTTTAGCTTGCTAATCTTGGTTATCTTAGCCCTTTTGGTTGGAGTTCTTAAAGCCCAAGAGGCCAACCGTTTAGCCATTGTCATCTCCACCAATGACCCAGAGACTGCCTGGCAGGCCCTACGAATAGCCAACTTTGCCTTAAGTAAGGGAGATCAAGTGACAATATTTCTTTTGGGCAAGGGGGTGACTATTTCTGAAATAGATAGTGACGAATTTGATATTGACGAAAAACTTGAATCCTTTTTAGACGAAGGAGGTAGGCTCATTGCTTGTGGCACAGCCATGAAAATGCACCAGATCTCCCCCTCTGAACTCTGCCCTCGAGGTGGGCGAAAGGATCTTTATCGGCTCATCTGGAGTAGCGATAAAGTTTTGACCTTCTAGGCCTTAGGAGCGTTTTTAGGAGGAACCCTGCGGGTCTTGATTAGCTGTTGAACTTGTTCAATAAACTCCGAAACATCTTTGAATTGACGATATACCGAGGCAAAGCGAACGTAGGCTACCTCATCCCACTCATGAAGCCTTTCCATCACTCGCTCGCCGATATAAGCTGAAGGAATCTCCTTCTCTCCTCGCTCAAGCAGCTCTCTTTCTAAGGAGTTCACAAAGGCTTCGATTTCATCCATGCTAATGGGTCGTTTTTCGCAGGCTTTCTTAATGCCTTCGATTATCTTTTGCCGGCTAAAGGCCTCTCGCCGGCCGTCTTTCTTAACCACCATGGGGAGACTCTCTTCTATCCGTTCGTAAGTGGTAAAACGATGACTACATGAGAGACACTCCCGACGCCGACGGATAGCCACTCCATCCTTAGTGGTTCTGGAATCCACTACCTTGGTCTCCGGATGGGCGCAACGAGGACACTTCATCCTTTAAACCTCATAACCCGAACGCCGGCTTCTTCCAGCATCTCTCGGGAAAGCTCGTCCGGATAGCCTTCTAAATAAAAGACCTCCACCACCCCAGCATTGATAAGCATTTTGGTGCAGATAACGCAGGGAAAATGGGTACAAAAAAGAGTGGCTCCGGCGATACCTATTCCGTGGTAAGCAGCCTGAATTATGAGATTTTGCTCAGCATGAAGTCCCCGACAGAGCTCGTGACGCTGACCAGAAGGAATGGCCAGCCGCTCTCTCAGGCAACCAATCTCCAGACAGTGTCTCAAACCAGAAGGGGCTCCATTATAACCTGTGGCCAAAATCCGTTTATCTTTAACCAGAAGGGCTCCAACCTTACGGCGCAGGCATGTTGATCGCTCGGCAACCAGCCGGGCGATCGACATGAAATAGGCCTCCCAACTAGGCCGACCAGCGATCTCCGTTGTAGATCTCATGAAGCTCTGGATAAAGAGGAAAGGTCCGGCAAAGCTCCTGAACCTTACCCCGAACCTCCTTAATCAGGGTCTCATTGGCTGGATCTTTAAGAATAGTGGAGATCCAGGTGCCTATCATTTCCATTTCTGGCTCTCGCATCCCCCGGGTGGTTAAAGCTGCTGTACCCAGACGAATACCACTAGTAACCGTGGGCTTCTGGGGATCAAAGGGGATGGCGTTTTTGTTAACAGTTATTCCAGCTCGATCAAGAGCAGCCTCAGCCTCCCGACCAGTAAGGCCCACGCTCCGCAAATCAATAAGAAGAAGATGATTATCAGTCCCTCCAGAGACCAGCCGGAAACCTTCTGCCTTGAGCACAGTGGCTAAAGCCCGGGCGTTGGCCACCACTTGCTGGGCATAGGTTTTAAAACCAGGCTCCAAGGCCTCCTTAAAACAGACTGCCTTGGCGGCAATGACATTCATCAAAGGCCCACCCTGGATACCCGGAAAGATCTGGCTGTTAAGTAGCCTGGCAAATCTCTCTTTGGCCAGGATGAACCCTCCTCTTGGCCCCCGGAGGGTCTTGTGAGTAGTAGAGGTAACAAAATCAGCGAAAGGAACCGGCGAAGGATGAATCCCTGCGGCCACCAATCCAGCAATGTGGGCCATATCCACCATTAGATAGGCTTCCACCTTGTCAGCTATTATCCGGAAGGCCTCAAAATCTATGGTCCGCGGATAGGCACTGGCTCCGGCGACAATAAGTTTGGGCCGGGCCTTAAGGGCCAGCTTTTCTAGTTCTTCATAGTCGATGGTCTCTGTCTCCGCCGAGACCCCATAATGTACCACCTGGTAAAGACGGCCCGAAAAGTTAACTGGACTACCATGCGATAGATGACCCCCGTGGGCCAGATTCATGGTCAGAATGGTGTCTCCAGGAGACAGACAGGCAAAGTAGACGGCCATATTGGCCTGGGTTCCCGAGTGCGGTTGAACGTTGGCGTATTCGGAACCAAAAAGGGTATTGGCCCGTTCAATGGCTAAAGTTTCGGCGATATCGACAAATTCACACCCTCCATAGTAGCGTCGTCCGGGATAGCCCTCGGCATACTTGTTCATCAGAATGCTACCTTCAGCCTCCATAACGGCCAGACTGGCAAAATTCTCAGAGGCGATAAGCTCCAGTTTGGTACTCTGACGAACAAGTTCCTGACCGATAACCCCGAAGATCTCAGGATCTGTGGCTTTAAGATGACTCATAATCAGTTCCCTGAGTGGTAAGTTTGTTTATAAGTTCAAGCCTTCGAGCATGACGGCCACCTTCAAAGGGCGTCTCAAAAAAAACCCGGACCATCTCTAAGGCCAGGGCCTCACCCACCACTCGCCCCCCAATGACCAAGATGTTGGCATCGTTGTGGAGACGGGCCATTTTAGTCGTGTAAATCTCGTGGCAGAGAGCGGCCCTCACTGCCGGAAAACGGTTAGCCACCAGGCTCATACCAATCCCCGTACCACAAACAAGAACTCCCCGATCACATTCTCCTTGGGATACCAGACCGGCCACTTTGGCCCCAAATAGAGGATAATCTACTGAATCACAGGAATGACAACCGACATCAACAACCTGATGCCCCATCTCCTCAAGAAGATTTCTAATCTTCTCCTTGAGGGTAAAACCGGCATGATCGGCTCCGATGGCTATCCGCATATGACTTAACCTTCAAATTTTTTGAATATCAAGACGGCGTTAGTTCCCCCAAAACCAAAAGAGTTGGAAAGGGCCACTTTAACATCGGCCCGGCGGGCCTTATTGGGAACGTAGTCCAGATCACAGTCAGGGTCAGGGGTCTCGTAATTAATGGTTGGGGGAATAACCCCTTCAACGATGGTCTTGACAGAAAAGACAGCCTCTACTCCGCCGGCCCCTCCCAGAAGATGGCCCGTCATAGACTTGGTAGAAGAAACAGGAATCTCCTTGGCCCGCTCCTTGAAAACTGTCTTGATGGCCCTGGTCTCACAAAGATCGTTAAGAGGGGTACTGGTTCCATGGGCATTTATGTAATCTACCTCTTTGTAGCTCAGACCAGCATCGGCCAAGGCCTGCTCCATACAGCGGGCCGCGCCCTCACCGTCTTCTGGAGGGGCTGTCATGTGATAGGCATCAGCGGTAAGGCCGTAGCCCACTATCTCTGCTAAGATTTTGGCCCCCCGCGATTGGGCATGTTCCAGAGACTCTAAAATCAAAATTCCGGCCCCCTCGGCAATAACAAAACCGTCCCGTTCGGCATCAAAAGGCCGGCTGGCTCGTTCCGGCTCATCGTTGAACTTGGTTGAGAGGGCCTTCATGGAAGAGAACCCGGCAAAGGCCAAAGGTGTCATGACTGACTCGGCTCCTCCGGCGATCATCACCTCCGCCTGTCCATGTTGGATAAGCCGGAAGGCCTCACCGATAGCATGACTGCCGGCGGCACAAGCAGTAGAAAGGGCGGTATTTGGCCCCTTGGCGTTAAACATGATGGCCACCTGACCGGCAGCCATATTGGGAATAATCATAGGAATGAAAAAGGGGGTTATTCGCCGGGGCCCCTTCTCCTGGAGGACAAAGGCGCTACGCTCCACCACACCCATGCCTCCCATCCCCACACCGATCACTGTACCAACCCGTTCGGCTTCAGAGTCAGAAACCTCAAGCTTGGCATCCTCCATAGCCATCCGGGCCGCCGCCACCGCATAATGAATGAAGGTGTCCAAACGAGAAATCAACTTTTTAGGGAGGAAATCCTGCGGCCGAAAGTCCTTGACCTCCCCGGCTATCCGGCTCGGCATGGCTGAGGCATCAAATCTGGTCACCGGACCAATACCCGAACGCCCGGCTATCAGATTGTTCCAGCTCTCCTCCACCCCGATTCCCACTGGGGTAACCGCCCCCAAACCCGTAACTACAACCCGGCGTCTCACGACAGAAGCCCCTTTAGCCCTGATGGGTTTTGATGTAATCAATAACGTCCTTTACCGTACGCAGCTTCTCAGCCTCTTCATCAGAGATCTCCAGGCCAAAGGCTTCTTCCATGGCCATAACCAGCTCCACCAGATCAAGGGAATCCGCTCCAAGATCATCGATGAAGGAGGCCTCAGGTTTAACCTTATCTTTGGAGACTCCCAGCTGTTCGGCAATAATTTCAATTACTTTTTCCTCCACGGACATAAGCTCCTCCTTAAAATCCAGCGTTTTACATGTAAAGACCGCCGTTTATGTGGATCACCTGGCCGGTGATATAAGCCGCCTCATCAGAGGCCAAAAAGGACACCACTGCCGCCACCTCTTCCGGACGCCCGTATCGCCCCACAGGAATCTGAGCCAGAAGATCTTTTCGGATTTTCTCTGGAAGGGCCGCAGTCATGTCCGTCTCGATGAACCCGGGAGCAACAACGTTTACAGTAACCCCTCGACTAGCCACCTCCCGGGCCAGGGATTTACTAAAGCCAATAAGACCAGCCTTCGAAGCCGCATAGTTGGTCTGACCCACGTTTCCACTTACCCCCACTACCGACGAAATATTAATTATTCGCCCTCGACGACGCTTAAGCATGGCTGGAACAACCACCCGACAACAGTTAAAGGCACCCTTTAGATTAACCCCCAAAACTCTATCCCAGTCTTCCTCTTTGAGCCGCATAAGAAGACCATCTCTGGTCAGACCGGCATTATTGACCAGAATATCTACCTGCCCCTCTTTAGAGAGAACTTCTTTAAGAGCCTCCTCGGTGGCCTTAAAGTCAGACACATCAAAGACAAGGACCTCGGCCTGCCCACCAGCAACCCGAATGGCCTCAGCCACCTCTTCTCCGCTCTCAGGACGACTGGCACAGGTAAGATAAACCTTGGCTCCCTCCTGAGCTAACCTTTCAGCAATGGCCCGCCCGATGCCCCTAGAGCCTCCGGTAACTATGGCTACTGCATTTTGAAGAGTTTTCATTCTCCCTTTATCTCCCTTAAACGACGGATAAGGGCCAAGAGAACCTCCCGTGCATCGGCCACTAACCCGTAGGTAGCCAGTTTAAATATAGGGGCCTGAGGATCGGTATTTACAGCCACGATAACCTCGGCTCCCTTAATACCTACGGTATGTTGCACTGCTCCGGAGATCCCGAAAGCCAGGTAAAGGCGAGGAGAAATAGTCTCTCCTGTTACCCCAACCATGGCCTCTGGGCCGACCCAACCAAGCTCGACCACCGGACGGGTGGCCCCTACTGCCCCTCCCAAAAGGGCCGCCAATTCCTTAAGGAGAGAAAAGTTCTCTTTGTTCCCCAACCCCAGACCACCGGCAACCACGATACGGGCTTCTTGGAGTGATTGAGGCGGGGCCTCAAGGGGAAGGTGAGAGAGAATCTCCAGGATCCCAGAGGAAAGATCTCTCGGAGGTGAAATCTCCTCTATCCGACCCTCTGTGGGAGATTCAAGGGCCCGGGCCCTAAAAACCCCGGGCCTTACAGTGGCCATTTGGGGTTTGGTCTTGGAGACAATAACGGCCATGACATCTTCACCAAAGGAGGGCCTAATTTGAAGTAGGGCTTTATCCTCCGGTCGAATCTTAAGCTCAGTACAGTGGGCTGTCAGACCTAACTCAAGGGCAGCAGCTACTCGCGGAAGGACAGAAAGCCCCAAACTGGTAGCTCCGGCAAGGAGTATCTCCGGCCTCTCCTCGCCTACCACCTCACTCAGTATCTGAGCATAAAGATCATCTTTAAGGTGGACAAATGAGGTCCCCCGGACCAGTTTGATCCGATCTACTCCATAGCGGAAGAGAGGGGAGGGGTCCAACTCATTTCCACCAAATATAACTCCCAGGACCTCGCCATCGATGTCAGAGGCCAGCTTCCGAGCCACAGTGGCCAACTCAAAGGAAACCGGTAGTGGACCATGGGAGCCAGCCTCAGCCAAAATCATAACTTTTGCTTTTTCTGACATCAGATAAGGCCCCTTTCACGAAGAATGGAGACCAAACGCCCCACCATCTCCTCTACATTATCCCCTTGAATAATTTCTCCCTGTCCATCATAGGTGGGGGAGAAGACCTCCACGACCTCAGTAGGAGAACCAGAAAAGCCGATCTTGTCTGGTTCAGCCGCCACTTCAGCCGCTCCCCAGACTGGAATTTCACGGTTCTGGGCAGCTAAGAGACGCTTCAGGGAAGGAAGACGGGGACGGCCCCAATCCCTCTCCACAGTAATAAGAGCTGGCAGAGCCACCCGGAGCTCCTCCCGGGCGTGATCCAGAACCCGGGTAACCTTAAGCGCTCCCTCCTCGGTGGAGGCCGCCACCACCTGGGTTACTGAAGGCACCCCTAACCTTTGGGCCAGCTCCGGTCCCACCTGGGCTGTCTCTCCATCAATAGCCACCTTGCCACAAACAATTAGATCAAAGGGGGCCATTTTTTCTATGGCTCGAGCCAAAGCGTAACTGGTAGCCAGGGTATCAGAACCAGCAAAAGATCGATCAGAGAGAAGAAACACCTCATCGGCCCCGCAACCTAGGGCCTCAATCAGGGCCTCCTTGGCCTGGGGAGGGCCCATAGAAACCACCCATACCTGGCCTCCGCTGGTCTCTTTCAGACGGACAGCCATCTCCAGGGCAAAGCGGTCATAGGGGTTTATGATTAGCTGGCTGCTTTCCCTGATAAGTCGGTGGGTTTCTGGATCCACCTTGACTGTCCCTGGTAAAGGTACTGTCTTAAGACAGACGATTATCTTCATCTATTCGTCCTTTCGACTGACCTCCTTAGCCAGCTCCCGGGCGATAACATTGCGCTGGATCTGGTTTGTCCCCTCGTATATCTGGAGGACCTTGGCATCCCGCATCATTTTCTCTACCGGATAATCCCGCATATAGCCGTGACCTCCAAGGATCTGAACGGCCTGAGTGGCCACCCACATGGCCATATCGGTAGCATACATCTTGGCCATGGCCGAGGCCTTAGAGATATCTTTGGCCCCGGAGTCAATATAGCGAGCTACCGAATAGACTAAGGCTCTGGAGGCCTCAATAGCCGTAGCCATATCGGCCAACATGTGCTGGACAGCTTGAAAGGAAATTATGGGCTGACCAAACTGTACTCTCTGGCGGGCAAAGTGAAGGGCCTCTTCAAAAGCTGCCTGAGCCAGACCAACTCCAATCGCCCCCACCCCAGGTCGAGCCCGATCTAAGGCCTTAAGGGCCAGAATAAAACCCATACCCTCCCGGGCAATAAGGCGATCTTTGGGGATACGACAGTTATTAAGATAGAGATCCCCGGTCACCGAAGCCCGAATCCCCATCTTTTTCTCCAACTTACCTACAGAAAATCCAGGATCTCCGGTCTCAACAATAAAAGCACTGGCCCCCCGCGGGCCCTTCCGGGGATCGGTAAGGGCAATAACTACATAGATCTGGGCCACCCCAGCGTTAGTGATCCACTGTTTGACGCCATTTAAGATGTAATAATCGCCATCTTTTATCGCCCGAGTCTTTATAGCCGAGGCATCACTGCCAGCTTGAGGTTCAGTAAGGGCAAAGGCGGCCAATTTTTTGCCAGAGGCAATATCAGGAAGGTATTTCTCTTTCTGGGCCTTGCTCCCCCCAAGGAGGATGGGATAAGCCCCCAGAGCTCCGGCGGCAAAGGTGGTGGTTACGCCGGCACAGGCCTTGGCCAACTCCTCCAGGGCCAGACAGGCCTCAAAGGTTCCAAACCCCAGGCCACCATATTCCTTGGGAATGATAAGACCAAATAGGTCCGTCTCCGCCAGAGCTCTAACCGGCTCCCAAGAGAATTGCTCTTCTTCATCAAGCTTGGCCCGGAGGGGTTTGATCACCTCCTCGGCAACTCGACGGGCTACCTGGACGATGATCTTCTGTTCTTGATTAAGAAAATATTCCACAGATCAACCCCTTTACCACTTCATAAGTACTGAGGCCCAGGTAAAACCTCCCCCAAAGGCCACCATCAGGAGAAGATCTCCCTCCTTGAGGCGACCAGTTCGTACCGCCTCATCCAGGGCCAAAGGAATACTTGCCGCCGAGGTATTACCATACTTGTGAATATTGATAAAGACTTTCTCCGCAGGAATGGCCAATCTCTCCCGTAGAAACTCGATAATGCGAATGTTGGCCTGATGGGTTATCAGAAGATCAAGATCCTCACCCTTTAGTCCCATCTCTGCCAACGTCTCTAAGGCCACGGATTCCATGGCTCGAACGGCATTTTTAAAAACTTCTCGACCATTCATGCGGATAAAAAACTCCTCCCGGGGAAGATCGCTATCTATGGGATAACGACTTCCACAGCCCTTTAAGGTCAGAAGTTCCCAGAGACTTCCGTCCGCCCTAAGATGAGTGGTCAGAATCCCGCGATCGCCCTCCTGAGAACCGGTAACCACCACAGCTCCAGCCCCATCTCCGAAGAGAACGCAGGTGGTGCGATCCTGCCAATTAACCTTGGCGGAGAGAACCTCGCTGCCTATAACTAAAATCTTCTGGCGGGGATCGGCCTTGATGAAACGATCAGCTACGGTAAGGGCATACAGAAAACCGGAACAGGTGGCCGAGATGTCAAAGGCCCCAGCCTGAATAGCCCCGAGATTCTTTTGGACTAGACAGGCCACCGAAGGCATAGGCATATCAGGTGTCATGGTGGCTACTATAATAAGGGAGATATCCTGAGGGGTGAGGTCCGCTGCCTCTAGGGCCCGACGGGCGGCCTCGGTAGCCAAATAGGAATTGGTCTCTCCTGCGGTCACGATCCGTCTTTCTTTGATCCCAGATCGGGTGGTAATCCATTCATCGGTGGTATCGACCATCTTTTCCAGGTCGGCATTGGTAACCACCCGAGAGGGAACCTTGGAGCCCGTTCCAATAATGACCGTCTGAGCCAAGATCTCTAACCTACCTGAGATTTGATAAGGAAAAGATCTTTTGAGTTAAGTAATGACTGCTGAAGTTTCTCCGGCACCGACCTTTCGGCAAATTCTTTGGCGTTGCGAATGGCATTTTTAATGGCCTTCTCCTGAGAACGACCATGACAAATAATGGCTACGCCAGCTACTCCTAAAAGGGGAGCTCCTCCGTATTCGGCCCAATCCACCCGACGGCGGAAGTTGTCAAAGGCCCGGCGGGCCAGAAGATATCCGAGGCGGGAGGAAAAGGAGGCCTTGATTTCTCTCGAAAGCATTCTCAAGATAGCGTCGGCTAGGCCCTCCGAAAGTTTAAGGCAGATATTGCCCACAAAGCCGTCACAGACCACCACATCCACATCGCCACGGAATATGTCTCGCCCCTCAATGTTGCCAACGAAATTAAGGGAACTCTGCTTAAACAAACCAAAGGTCTTTTTGACTAGCTGATTACCCTTCCCCCCCTCCTCGCCAATGGAAAGAAGGCCTACTCGGGGATTCTCACAGGCGAGAACCTCCTGGGCAAACACCGCCGCCATCAGGCCAAACTGAAATAGATGTCGAGGTTTACAATCCACATTAGCCCCGGCATCTATAAGAACCGTTGGTTCCTTCAAAGTAGGGAAAACCGTAGCAATTGCTGGTCTTTCCACCCCTTCCATACGCCCCAGGACAAAAAGAGCCGTGGCCAAAGTAGCCCCGGAATTGCCCGCCGAGACCACGGCCGCCGCCTCTCCCTTTTTGACCAGTTCGAAGGCGACCCGAATGGAGGAATCTTTTTTCCGCCGCAGGGCTTCAGAAGGGGCCTCGTCCATCTCTACTACCTGGGTGGCCGGAGCAATTTTGATGGGCAACCCCTGAAAGTCTAAGTTAGCCAGGGCTTCTTCGATGGTTTCCTTAAGCCCGACCAGGATTATTCCCACGCCGTGCTCTCTGGCAGCCCAGACAGCCCCTTTAATAAGGACCTCCGGCCCCAGATCACCGCCCATGGCATCTACAGCCACCCAGATCATCTCCGACAATCAGACCTCCGCTTCGGCGGATTTTATAAACTCCTTTCCCCGGTAAAAACCACAACTGGGACAGATCCGGTGGGGAAGTTTGGGCTCCTTACACTGAGGACAGGTAGCCAGAGAAGGGGCCACAAGAGCTTTGTGCGCCCGCCGCATTCCTCGCCGTGACCTTGATGACTTCCTCTTCGGAACAGCCATAAAGTTAAACCTCCTTTAAAAAACCAAATTTAGCAATTTTAACTTTAAGTTTATTTTAAATAAAAAATCCCTTCTTTGAGAACAGAGCAGGTCAATAATACAAAAGCGCTGCCCTTCTCTACAAGAAGAAATCCTAACTTGAGATCTTTAATTTTTTTAAGACGGCAAAGGGGCTGTGACGGATCTCCCGCTGGCACTCACACTTGGTTTGATTGAGATTGGCCCCACATATTGGACACAACCCCCGACAACTCTCCCGACAAATATTGCGCATAGGGAGAGAAAGCAAGATCTGCTCTCTGATAATCAGACCAAGATCAATAACCTCTCCATCAAAAAAGGAGACATCCAGATCCTCTCGCCGAAGCCGAACCTCCTCACCCTCACCACTAGGAGGGGGCATAAGAATGAAAAACATCTTCTCCTCTATCTTATGAGGAAAGGGTTCCAGACAACGATCACAATCCACAGACAAAGTGGTCTTTAGGCCCCCTCTTACCCGCACATTAGGGCCGATTCTGGTAAGATGCAGCTCGGCTACAATGGCCTCTAAAACGGGATATACATCAGCCACTAGCCCCCCGTCGTCCTCAATGGATATTTCCAGACCTTCGGGGGGGATGTCCTCCAAACGGATCTTAAGATCTTCTCTATTCATTTTCACAGAGCCTTGTATTTACCCAAGGCTGGTTTTAGGATAAACGCTCACTATATTAAGAGAGTTTTTCTTGTCAAGCATTGCTTGACACCCTCTACAGGTTGTGTTTATTAAGACCAGCTTTTTTCCTGGAACTCAAGGAGAGGTTCAAAATGAAGCGCACCTTCCAGCCCCATAACCTAAAGAGAAAAAGAACCCACGGTTTTCGCGCCCGGATGAAGACCCGGGGTGGCCGTCGTGTCCTGGCGCGTCGGCGGGCCAAAGGACGCAAGCGTCTTACTGTTTAGTGGCCCGAGAAGGACTATCACGCCAGGAGCGCTTATGCCGACGCCAAGATTACCTTAAGGCGTATCGGCAGGGGACCCGGTTCCGGCTTCCATACTTAACTATAATCATAGTCCCCAATCGGTGTGGGTTCACCAGAGTAGGTATCAGCGTCAGTCGTAAGATAAAGGAGGCCGTGCAGAGAAATAGGGCCAAGAGGCTATTGCGAGAGTTTTTTAGACGAAATAAGAATCTTTTTCCCTCAGGCTACGACGTCGTTTTTGTTGCTAAAGAGGGTCTTCTGAAACAGACACCCGGAGATCTCAAAAGGGATCTGGAGAGGAAGTTCTCTGAGAAATGGCTAAGATCCTCATCGGATTAATCAATCTATATCAATTATTCATATCTCCTTTTTTTCCTCCTTCCTGTCGTTTTACCCCCTCTTGTTCAGAATTTACTAAGGAAGCCATCAGTCGCTTTGGCTCCCTAAAAGGTCTCTATTTAGGTCTGAAGAGAATTCTTCGCTGTCATCCGTTTCATCCCGGGGGTTATGATCCTGTGCCGGAAAAGGAGCATATTTACCTATGGAACAACGGACGTTAATCGCTGTAATCGTCTCTATTTTTATTATTATTGGCTATCAGTATCTGGTAAGCACCAAACTCGCTCCCCCTCCTAAAGAGGGGACCACCTCAAAGGCTATTCAACCCAAAGAAAAGAAAGATATAAAAGATATAAAGGCTGACTCCAAAAAGGCCACAGTCTCTCGGAAGATCCCCAAGAGACACCCCCAGAACATCAAGGCCCGTGACGTCACGATAGAGACCGACCTCTACCAGGCAGTTATTACTGAAGAGGGAGCCCGATTTAAAGGATTCATCCTTAAAAAATACCGCCAGGGTGTGGCCAAAGATAGTCCGCCGGTTAATTTAGTTACTACTTCCCCGGAAAAACTTCCTCTGGGAGTTAGCCTCTCTACCAGCCCGGGGCTTTCTGCCGCTCTTTTTTTGAGTCCTAAGACTAAAATTGACCTCACGGCTAAAAAACCTGAGGCCACCATTCCCTTTATCCATGAAGGAAGAGACCTCTTTCTGGCCAAGGAATTGACATTCAAAAAAGATTCCTATCTTATGGAGCTCACAGTCCGAGTCCGGAATGACGGCTCAAAAACCATAGAAGATCGCCTGACTATCCATCTCTTCAACCGTCCCTTTGCTAAATCTAATCGTTATGTTTTTGTAGGGCCGGCCTACTACAGCCAGGGAGAATTCAAGGAAGTAAAACTCAAAAAACCGGGAAACGAACAAATATTCTCCGGAGAGATCTCCTGGGTGGCCTACCAGGGGCCTTACTTCATGATGGCCCTTCTACCCTGGGAACACCTCACCTGGGAACTTAACTTCAAGCGTTGGGACGAAAAAACTGTGGAAACAAGGATAAAATCAGTCCCGTTTGTCCTCAGACCCGGCGAGGTAAAAGACTTTCGCTTCTCCCTCTACTTTGGCCCCAAGGAGATTGAGCGTCTCAAAATTATCGGTCGAGATCTAGATAAGGCCATAGACTTCGGGATGTTCACCCCCATAGCTAAGCCCCTACTCTATGTGCTTAAGTTTTTTTATCGGTTTGTTCATAACTATGGGGTGGCCATCATTCTTCTTACAGCCATTATCAAATTGATCTTCTGGCCCCTCTCTCACTACAGCTATCAGTCCATGCAAAAGATGCAAAAGCTTCAGCCCCATATTGCTCGACTTAAAGAAAAGTATGGCCACGACAAAGAAAGACTTAATCGGGAATTAATGAACCTTTACCGCAGCTATAAGATAAACCCCTTAAGTGGATGTCTCCCTATGCTTCTTCAGATTCCGGTCTTTTTTGCTCTTTATAAGGTCTTGCTGGCAGCTATTGAGTTACGTCATGCCCCCTTTGTCTTATGGATTAACGACCTAAGCGCTCCAGATCGGCTCTATATTGGCTTCAATATCCCCTTCCTGGGGGGAATACCGGTGCTCACCATTCTCATGGGGGTTTCCATGTACTTCCAGCAGAAAATGAGCCCCTCAAGTCTAGATCCCATGCAGCAGAAGATGATGGCCCTCATGCCTCTTCTATTTACGGTAATGTTTGTTAACTTTCCCTCAGGTCTGGTACTTTACTGGCTAGTTAATAACGTTCTTTCCATCGTGCAGCAGTACTACATTAATAAAAAGCTGGCGTAAGGGATTAAGGTATGACAATCCAAGAAGTGGAATTCGAAGGGAAAACGGTTGATCAGGCCATAGAAGCAGCCTGTGAGCACTTTGGGGCCTCCCGTGAAGATTTAGAGGTAGAGGTAGTTACCTACGGCTCCACAGGCCTATTCGGTCTGGGAGGTAAGAAGGCCAAGATAAAGGCCCGCCTTAAACCCCAGCGTATTCTGACTACCCGGGCCGAGGTTGCGGAAGAAATCCTGCGCTCCATTTTAGAAAAAATGAATCTTGATGTGGATCTTTTCCCAGAGGTAAACGAGGAGACCATCCGTATAGAAATAAAAAGCCCTGACGCTGGTCTTATCATCGGCCAGAGTGGAGCTACATTGGAGGCCCTGGAGTATTTGGTCAACAAACTTACTGCCCGACGCCTTGGTCAGGGGGCCAAGATTATCCTGGATGTCGAAGGTTATCGCGATCGTCATATTGAAGCCCTAGAGGAACTGGCCCGCAAGACAGCTATCCAGGTGAAAAAAACCGGCAAAAGCATCACCCTCAAGCCCATGAGTGCCAGAGAAAGACGCATCATCCACTTGGCCCTTAAGGAAGAGCCGCTGGTTAAGACCAAAAGCATCGGTAGTGGTGAGCGGCGTCGGGTGGTTATCTTCGTAGAAAAGGGGCGGGGTGAGAAGAGGTCCCGATCCCGACGTCAATGAGCCAGGGGCTCCTCAGGTATTCCGAAGCCACCATTGCCGCTATTGCCACCCCCCCGGGCCCCGGGGCCATCGGAGTAGTTAAGGTCAGTGGCCCCTTGGCCGAGACCATCATGCGCCGTCTCTTCAAACCGGCCTGTGGCGTCCGAGAATTTCAGAGTCACCGACTTTATTATGGATGGATTGTAGATCCACAAACCGGTCAGCCTGTAGATGAGGTTCTCTGCGTTCTTATGAAGGCCCCCCATTCCTATACCCGAGAAGACGTCTTGGAGATCCAGGCCCACAGTGGCTATTTTATTTTGACTCGAATCCTGGAGCTGGTTCTCAGAGAAGGGGCCCGACCTGCCGAGCCAGGAGAGTTCACTAAAAGGGCCTATCTTAACGGACGCCTTGACCTGAGTCAGGCCGAGGCCATTGCTGAATTGACTCAGGCCCGGAGTGAAACCGGGCTGGTTATGGCCCTTTCCAGTCTTAGTGGTGGCCTTAGCCAGCAAGCCTTGGCCATAAAACAGGCCTTAACCGAAGCCCTGGCCGTAATAGAAGTGGCCATTGATTTCCCCGAAGAGGATTTAGAAATCATTTCCACCTATGAATTAAAGGAAAAGATCTCCTCCCAGGCTTTAAGCCCGATTGAGGAACTCCTTAAGGCCTATGAAGCAACAAGGGTCTTTCGGGAGGGAATATCAGTAGTTATTGCCGGCCGCCCCAATGTGGGAAAATCCAGCCTTCTTAACGCTATTCTCCGAGAGGAACGGGCTATTGTCTCAGCCATTCCTGGAACCACCAGGGATCTGATCGAAGGTCTGGTGACCATCAAAGGCATACCAGTCAACCTCATCGACACCGCCGGGCTACGCCAAGCCCGAGACGAAATCGAAGAGATCGGTGTTGCCCGAGCCCGGGAACGCATCCGCCAAGCAGATCTTATTATATTTGTTGTTGACGCCAGTGAAGGGCTGACTAGGGAGGATCAATTAATCTATCAAGAAATAAAAGAGCGTCTCCACGTAGTAGTTTTAAATAAAATTGACCTGGTAAATGATAAAAACATTCGCAATTTCAAAGGAATTTTTTTAGGCGATCAGGTTGTTCCAGTTTCGGCCCTTACCGGAGAAGGATTGGATCAACTCTTCCAGACCCTCTACGACCTGCTGGTAGGCACTGATCTCCCCAGCCCACCCCCTGTAGCACCAAACCTGCGCCAAAAGCTGGCCTTAGAGAGGGCTCAAAAGGCCCTTATAAAGGCCCTTCACAACCTTGAAAGACAAGAGAGTCCAGAGATTGTGGCCATGGACATCCGAGAGGCCCTAGACTGTCTAGGAGAGATCACCGGAGAGACAACTACGGAGGAGGTCATTGACCACATCTTCAATAGATTCTGTATCGGCAAATAACCAGCCCCTTGCCAAAAAGCTGGCCACTGGTCTTAAGGCCCTGGATATAGATCTTTCTGCCGAAAGGCATCAAAAACTCCTCTTGTATCTTGACCTTCTCCTCCGCTATGCCCGGCCATTGGGCCTCACTAGTCTAGATGATCCCTTAATGGCCCTGGAAAGACACATCCTGGACAGCCTCACTCCTCTTCCCTGGCTCCCAGATGAGGGACGTCTTCTGGACGTAGGCTCAGGGGCCGGTCTTCCGGGCATTCCTCTGAAGATCGCCCGGGACACTCTAGAGGTGATGCTGATAGAGGCCCGTCGGCGTCGAGCTTCGTTTATGACTTATGCTTTAGGAGTTCTTGATCTAAAAGGAATTAAGGTCCTCCGCTGTCATCTGGGCCAGGATTGTCCCCTTAAGGAAGAAACTTACGAAGTGGTTATCAGCCGGGCCCTTAGTGATCTTGACCGGTTCATATCCCTCGCCTGGCCTTATGTGGCTCCCGACGGATGGCTAGTGGCCATGAAGGGGCCAGAAATTAGGCCTGAACTGGCCTCCCTTTCTCCAGCCTTGAGAGAAAAACTCTTCATCAAGAACCTGAGGTTACCCTTTTCCGGGGCCAAGAGAAATCTAATCTTCATCAGGAAGTAACATGGAACTCAGCCTTAAGACCAGGCCCTATATGGATGACGAAGATGTGGCCTTGATTGAAAAGGCCCTACTTTTTCTGAAAAAAAGGCATCTTAATATTCTGGAATGGGGTTGTGGGGGAAGCACCATTTACTTCCCTCAGTTTCTGGCCCAAAGAGGTATTGATTGCCGCTGGGTAAGTGTGGAGCACAATAAAGACTGGTTTGAGGCTGTAGCCCGAGTAACCGGCGCTTTACCTCAGGTTGAGATCCACCTGGTTAGGTTCGACGGGCGGGGAAAGGAGCTTAAAAGGACTTCCATGCGAGAATATGTAGAATTTCCTCTCCGTTTTGGCAAAAAATTTGACTTCATTCTTGTTGATGGTCGCAAGCGCCACGCATGTCTGGAAACAGCCAGAAAACTCCTTAAAGAAGAGGGGATCGTCATCCTCCATGATGCCCAGCGGAAAAGATACCATCGGGCCTTTAGACTATATCCCTATCGTCGCTTTCTGGGGTATCGGGTCTGGATGGGCTCACTCAAGAATCCCTCCTTAGGCCAAAAGGTTAAAAACAGCCTCAATTATTTTTATTATGCCGGTCCCTACTACATATTTGATCGGTTCCGGCGGATATTGGACCCCAAGGCCTAAGCCTCAATAGTTATTGAAGGATCACCTTTTACCAGCTTTCTAAGGGTCTCTTCATAAGTTCGATAGGCCTTCTCCCCAAAGAGAACAAAGCGAACCTCTTTTATCTCTGGATGTTCTTTAAGATAGCCGATGACCGTTTTGAGAGCGATTTCTGCCGCCTCCTCCAGAGGGTAACCATAGGCCCCTGTGCTGATGGAGGGGAAGGCCAGGCTTTTTATTCCCCGGTCACTAGCCAGGGAAAGACTAGAACGATAAGCACTCTCCAACAACTTCGCCTCATTCTGACTGCCCCCCCGATAGATCGGACCTACGGTATGGATGACCCAGCGAGCCTTGAGATTGCCCCCGGTAGTAATTACTGCAGCTCCGGTAGGACAGTGCCCGATACGCCGACATTCTTCCATTATTTGGGGCCCTCCGGCCCGATGGATAGCCCCATCAACACCACCCCCCCCGGCCAAACGTTCATTGGCGGCATTAACCAAAGCTTCGGTGTCCTCCTGGGTAATATCTCCCTGCTTAAGGATAAGAACAGACTCCGCAACCTTGACCTTGATCATCTCTCCTCCTTTGTCTCCACTTTTTCTTTTGCCAGCAGAAAAAATAACTCTCCTTTGGCCTTTAGCCTTCCGGCAATCTGGCCGGCCATCTTTCCCGTCCCCAGGAAAAGATCTAGCCTCGTCGGCCCCTTAATGGCCGCTCCCTGATCATGATTAAAGACCAAAAATTCAAAGGCGCGATGGCCCTTGAGCTGATCCCCTTCATCAACTATGGGCAGACGGGTGATCAGAAAAAAGGCCGCCGCTGGAGGGAAGATGCGGGGGTCAAGGGCCACACTCCTCTCAGGGACAAGAACCTTCCCCAAAGATCCCAGAGGCCCACGAGAAACCTCCTCAAAAAAAACATAGCGAGGGTTCTGGGCCAAGACAGATAAGGGATCTGACAAGGATCGAAGATATCTCTTCATCTCTTCCAGGCTTTTGATGTTCAGAGAAGCTGGCAATATCTGAGCAAGACTCACATAGGGACGGCCATTAGAACAGGCAAAATGAACCCTGACCCTCTCTCCCCCCGGCAATTCAATTACCCCCGAACCTTGAACCTGAAGAAAATAGGCCTCAAGAGGATCGGAAAGCCAGAAGAGCTCAAGCCCCCGAGCAGAGAGCACCCCCTTAATATCAATCTCTTCTCGGCTGTAGTATGGAACCAAATAACGCCCCTGGAGACGACCAAAGATTTTACCTTTAAGACCGAAGGCCTTCAGATCAACCGTGATCAAATCATCGGGGCAGCGATAAATAGGAAAAGAAAAGAGGTCCGAAGGCCGACGATCTCCCTTGATAAGGGGTTCATAATAGCCAGTAACGAGAAGATCGCCCCGAAGACGGTAAGCCTGGAGATTTTTCTCCAGAAAGACCTCTCTTTCTTGAGGGGTAAGTCCAGAGGCCTGAGCCAGAATATTTAAGGTCTTAAGGAGTTGCTCCCGAGATACCGGCCCTATCGGGGAAGAGAAAGTCCTCCCCGGAGGGAGCCGCTGAAGATAGGAAAGACTGGCTGAGATGGCCGCCTCAAGCCCCTCAGTCTCCTTCATCAGAGGAAGACGTTTAAGGGGCCAGGGTTCATAAGGCGGTCGTTTGATAAGTTTAGGTAAAAAGAGTACGGCCAAAGACAGGGCCGCTACCAAGCCAACTAGTAAAAAGAACCTATACCTAGCCAGCCTCACAGCCCTGTGGCTTCAATCTGCCTTTTTACAGCTTCAAAGGAGGCTCTAAGGGCCTCCTTCTCTTCCTCAGAGAGGGGAAACTCGACAATCCTCTCCACTCCGTTGCGGCCCAAAATAACCGGAACTCCCAGAAAGCAACCTTCAAGACCAAACTCCCCTTCTAAATAGGCCGCACAGGGAAGAAGCCTTTTTTGGTCACAGACAATGGCCTCAGCCATCTCAACCGCCGAAAGGCCTGGAGTAATAAAGGCGCTTCCGGTCTTGAGATGGCCAACAATCTCCGCCCCTCCATGACGAGTACGATCAACGATCTGATCTAGCTCTTGGGAAGAAAGAAGCTCTTTTACCGGAACTCCGTTAACATTGGCCAGCCGGGTAAGAGGGAGCATATGATCCCCGTGAATCCCCATGACCAGGGCCTGAACATCGGCCGGCGCCACTCCTAAGGCCTGGGCCAAAAAATAGCGGTATCGAGCCGAATCAAGCACGCCAGCCATGCCTATCACCCTTTCTTTAGGGAGGCCAGAGACCTTATAGGCCGTATAAACCATCGCGTCTATGGGATTGGTGATGACTATGTAACAGGCCTCAGGAGCATATTTAATGGTGTTTTCTACGCAAGACTTAACGATCTCCAGATTAACTTTCAGGAGATCTTCCCGGCTCATGCCAGGCTTACGAGGTCGGCCAGCAGTAATGATAACTACCTGGCTTCCCTCTGAGGCTGCCCAGTCTTCAGTGCCCACGATCTTTCCCTGATACCCCCAAATAGGACTGGCTTGGGCCAGATCTAAGGCCTTACCTCGAGCGAGGCCCTCAACCACATCAATAAGGACTATATCTGCCAATCGCTTGACAAAAGACCAAATAGCCGCTGAAGTCCCCACAGCTCCCGCACCAACAATGGTAATTTTAGCCATAAATACGCTCCTTCTGCCCGATTCGTTTGTTTTTTACCCGAAAGACAGGTCCTTGACCAGACCTAAGGGGTAAGTTCAATCTGCCATAAAGGCGGAACTTGATAGACGGGGGTCTCTTTCTCAAGCTCCGGCGGGGTGACTGAGTAATAGATAAACCTCCGACCTCCGTCTGGAAGAACGATTTCCTTCATCCCCACGCTTCTATCTGGAGAGCTGGCCTGGACCTTGGCCTCAAGTTCTCCAAGGAAACGAATAGTCTCTTCAGAAACCCCTGCCTTTTTAAGCTTCAGAACCTCTTCTACTGTAAGGGAAAAGGCCGGAGCAAGATGGAGAAAATTTGGAAACACAATAAAAAAGAAGACCATTAGAACTCTGATACCCTTCATATCAAAGCTCCTTAAAGACCTTGGCTAGAGACTCACCAGCTACATGGATTTTCCATTCGTTAAGATACCCGAAAGGCGTTTCTTTAACTATAAACCCTACCCGTTCAAGTCTCTCTTTAACCAGAGGAATGATTTTGACAGCCAGATCGGGCGGGGCTTTACTTGAAGAGAGATGATTAAAGGAGTGTAAAAGGACAGCCTTCACCCCAAACTTGCCTGCCAACCACTTAATGTTTTTAACCATTTTGCTGATAAGAGAACTCTCCCGTCCGATGTCTTCGGCCTCTAGATGGTAGAAAACAACCACGGCCTCCTTAAGACAAATAGGTCCTTCTGGAGGCTCGGCTTCAGGAAGAACTCTAGCGTAGGGAGAAGACCAAAACTCTTTGGCAAAAAAGAGCAGAATCTTCAAGGCCTATAGGTAGAAGGGGCCTCAAGAGAAGAAAGACAGGCGCATTCCTTAAGGGCAAAGGGGCTATCCAAGCGATACCAACGCCTTCCAGAGAGAAAATACCAACGACCGCCATCATAGCGGGCTACCAAGGCCCCGTGAAAATTCATTAACCTTTTGACATCCTCAAGGGAATAAGGATTATGGTAATCCCCTTTAATTGGGGTCTTGCCTGAGGAAGACAGAACCCAAAAGAACACCGGCACAATTGAAATAACCCAGATAATAAAAATCCACTTAAAGAACTTCATATCCCTATTTTAAGATTCACTGAATGGATACTCAAGCCCTATTTATGGGTAGGCCTTAACTGACAAGGGTTTGAGAAAATTTCGGCGAAAAAAGCAGAACACAATCTTTAATCAGGCTAAAAGATGGCTCCTAAGACAATATATACCCCAAAGATTCCTTATCCTTAAATTCGCCTAAAAACCCAAAAGGGGGGCTAAGCCCCCCTTTTGAGCTCTTTTTGTCTTAAGTTAGATTTCTTCTACCGTAATGGCCCCTTGCGGACAAACCTCGACACAGGTCTCACATCCGAGACAGTCCTCCGGACGTTCGATGACCGGCTTGCCATCATCACCGACCTCATAGACCTGAGCCGGGCAGGCATTAATACACTCCTGATCAGCAGCACACTTGTCATAGTCGATGGTAATCTGGAACATACTTCCCTCCTCAACTTAATTTTTTAGGCCCCTCTTAGAGGACCAACCTTTGCCCACATCCCGTGATGCATACCATGATCTGAAATAATTTTCAGCAACATTTTAGAGATCTTTGGTCTCCTCTTTGGCCAGACTAAGGGCCCGGATAAGAGGGTTTCCCCGGGAAGAGATGGCCCCCGTCCTCCTAAACTCCTCAGCCAGACGCACTATTGCCGGGGCCCAATGAAGAAAACCCAAGGCATGAATATGGGTATACATTCCCAGTACGTTACCCTGCACGATGCCATCATGACGGCCATCCACCCCATGTCCGCGTAACACTTTAAAGGCGAAAGAGAGATCACCAGATCCTTGAGGACGAGAGTAATGAAATTCGTGACCAATGATCTCCAGGCCCGGAGAGTAAAAGGGATTAGGTCCTTCGACCTTAAGGACTACATAGCCATGACCCTGTGGCTTGGAGCAGACCTCAAAGTCAACCGGTAAGGCTCCGACCATTTCAAAGGAACGACCTTGATAAATTATCTTCCGACCTAGATACATGAGCCCACCGCACTCGGCATAAACCGGGAGCCCATATCTGATGGCCTGGTGGAGATCCTTACGGAAAGAAACATTAGCCTCCAGGGCCTCGGCTTGGGTCTCAGGGAAACCTCCACCTATATAAAGGGCATCTATGGGAGGAAGCCCTCGAGCCGAAAGGGCATCTATAAAAACAAGTTCTGCTCCCTGAGCAGAAAGGGCCTCAAGATTTTCTGGATAATAGAACTGAAAGGCCGCATCCCGGAGGATTCCCACCTTTATCCTCGCGGGAGTCTTCTTTTGGGTCTGTCCAGTCACAGGAGAGGGGAGAGGAGGCGCCTGACGAGCTATATCAACAATAGCCGAAAGGTCTAAATTGGCCAAAATCTTGGCCTCCAATGTTTCCAGCACCCGTGATCTTTCTTCATGTTCCTGCCAGGGGAGAAGCCCCAGGTGACGCATAGGTAAAAAAGTTGCCACCCGCGGGATGACTCCCAAGACAGGCAAACCGCAATACTTCTCAACACTTTCTCTGACTATCCTTTCATGCCGAGAGCGAGCAACACGATTAAGAACAACCCCCCGAATATCAAGCTGGGGGTCAAAATGAAGACAACCCAGAACCTGAGCTGCCACGGTGCGGGTCACCTTGGTACAATCGAGAACAAGGATAACCGGAGACCGAAGACGTTTAGCCAGTTCGGCCGTCGAACAACTTCCCTCGACGTCAGCGCCATCAAAAAGGCCTCGATTACCCTCCAGAAGGGCTAAATCCGCACCTTGAGAACGAAAAACAAAGGAGGCTTCAAGGACCTCCCCGGACATCATGAAGGGATCAAGGTTATAGCAGGAATGACCAGCCACAATCCCCAGCCAGCCGGCGTCAATGTAATCTGGCCCCTTTTTAAAGGGAATAACCCTTAAACCAGATCGGCGAAGACCATGAAGAATTCCCAGAGTAACCAAGGTCTTACCCGCTCCCCCCTTAAGGGCAGAGACCGTTACTCTTGGGACGGAAAAAGAAGGTGTGCTCATAATGAGGCCTCTTTTAATGAATCGCCATTCAGGTAGTAGATATATAACCCCCCTGACTTTGTCAACCGGAACCCTTCTTTATCGGGCACCCCCTGGCTTCCAGGATCCACTGTTCCTTCGAACTTTCAATCTGGGTTTGATAATCCTTTGCCGGTCTTTCCAGGCCGCACCTGCGGCATATCACTTGAGCCTTTGCTCAGCGCCCCTTAATGACGGCCGGGCCGCCACAGGCTAGACACTTCAACCTCATCTCTTCCATTGGCAAATCCTCTCTCAATAGGTAAATTGTCTGTCTAAAATATGCTTCAGGCGGAGGATATGGCAAAGGAAATTATCGAAACCCTAAAAAAAGAACTGGCTGAAAATCCCCAATCAGTATTCGCTCACCACCGTTTGGGCCTGGCCCTCTGGCGAGAAGGTAAGATCAATGAAGCCATTGAAGTCCTCAAAAAGGCTCTGGAAATAGACCCGTATGCCTATGATGTTCGCATCAACTTGGGAACAATCTACTTCCAGCAGGGAGACCTTGATGCCGGTATTCGAGAAACAGAACAAGCCCTAAAGATATATCCTCGCTCGGCCGAGGGTTGGACCAACCTTGGACTGGCCTTTTTTGAACAGGGGCGCCTTGAAGAGGCTATCTCTGCCTATCGAAAGGCCCTAGAGGTGCGTCCCGGCATGGCTACCACCTGGGTTAATCTCTCTACGGCCTTAATAGAAAAGGGAGAGTATCAGGAGGCCATTGAAGCTTGTAACCAGGCCTTAGACTTCGAGCCGGGATTCTCGGTAGCCTTGAACAATCTGGCTGTGGCCTATTTTTACCTCGAAGACTATCAGGAAGCCCTCAAATACCTAGAAAAGGCCCGAGAATTAGGTTATCCGGTCTCCGAAGAACTTGTGGAAGAGATTAAAAAAAGACTTTCTTCATAACAACTATGCCCCTTTTTATCTCTCTCCAAAAACCCCGATGCCCTTTTTGCGACCAAGAGATCTCCCCTCCCCGGGAGCCTCAAGATCTTTATACCGGCGATTTCGAGGTGGGCTTTTGTCCCTGTGGGGCTGTCTTTGTCCATGATGCTACTGGCCATAATATAGGGGCGGCCATGGTAGAGGCCATGACCGTAGCCTGCGGTCCTCATCCCCAGATGGCTTGGGATCTCATCCCAGGAGAGGACTATCAGGAGGCCCTAGTGGAACACTATGATCATCGTCTCCATCGGATAATTCCCACAGGGGAGTGGGAAGGCCGTAAGATAAGGGGAGTTCTCTATTTTGTCCGCCTAAGGGAAGGCCTCCGTTCTCCTGGGCCTTCGAACACCCTGAAAATGCCCCCTTCTTCCCCGACCTCTCTCCCTAAGCGCCGCCGTCTCAGCCGCCACCAGCTCGAAGAACTAATAAACTCCGGACAAATAGAAAAGCTTAAGGCTTTAGCCAGAGCCTCAACGGCCGTCCTAAGAAGTCTACAGAAGGTCCTCTACAGTCCAGAAGCTACCCTTCGCTGGAAAGCGGTCATAGCCTTGGCCGAGGTGGCCGAGGATCTTTGTGAAATCAAAGTTTCGGCAGTGGGGGATCTGGTAAAGGGACTTATCTGGGCCAGTGCCGATTCTGCGGCCACCAATTGGGGAGCCTTAGAGGCTGCCGGAGAGATCATCTCCCGGAGACCGGATCTTTTTGGCCAGTTTATTCCTAATTTAGTAGCCTTTCTTAAGGATGATACCAATCGGGAGGCAGCCCTTTGGGCCCTAGGGCGAATTGGCAGGCGTCATCCTACCCTGGTAAGATCCAGGGCCTTTTTAATCATCAGGGCCCTTTTAGAAGATCCCGATCCCCAAATAAGAGGGCATGCCCTATGGGCCCTTACGCAGATAGGGGGGCCAGGCCTTAAGGCAAGCCTTAAGGCCCTCCTCGACGATGAGGCTTCCTTTAACCTCTTTGATGGTCAGAGTATCCATCAATTAAAGATAGGCCAGTTAGCAAAAGAGGCACTAGAGACTCGGAAAGGATAAGCAAATGAAATCACCTTCAGATGATCGCCATAAAAAGGCCCAAGAAGCCCTGGCTAAGGCCCAGGAGTGGTCAGCCAAAGGGGCCGTAGGATTTGCTCTGGAGAATTATCAGGAGGCCTTTGCCCTCTATGACGAATTAGGTCAACTTGAAGTAGCGGCCAATATTGCCGAAAAGATAGGCGATCTCCAACTTATCCGGGGCAATTTAGACAAAGCCTTGCTGGCTTACAAGTACGTCCTCGAGGTCTGTGAAGATCAAGGGGACGCAATTGGCGCGGTGATTATTTCTGAAAAAATTATTGATATTCTCCGTCAAAAAAAGGACTACGGTCGCCTTATGCCCTACTACCTCCGCTGCTTAGAGCTTGCTGAGCAGTTTGGCGATGCCCACAAGGCTGCCCGATATCTGGTGGGCATCGGTGATCTTTACAGCCGCCAAAAACGATTTTCAGAGGCCCTCGAGGCCTACCGCTTGGCCAAGAAGATATACAAAGGATTAGGCTCATTAGAACAGCTACGAATAGTCGAGGAGGGAATCAGACGCCTGGAAGAGATTGCTGCCTCTACAGATTGAGCAAAACTTCCGCCAAGGTAAAACGTCTCCTTCCCAATTGGGGAGAGAGTTTTATAGAAACTCTTTCAAGGCGCTCTTTGAGGGACAACCACTTAATAGTCGGATATTTTTGCCCTGGTTCAAAACCAGAAAAACCACAAACTCTGGCCCGACCGTCAATTTCCACCGGCAGTCCATAAATTCTACAGGTAAAAGGTCTGACCTCATAAAGCAGACAGAGCCTATCCTCTCCAAGGAGGGGGCAGCGAACTCTTTTTTGGGCAATTTTAAAAGGGTCTGAGATCGGCTCCAAACAACCCAAGGCCTTTAAGGCCTTCCGGCTACGCCGCTCTATCTCTCGGCGTTGATCCCGCTTGAGAGCTCGAGCCGCCTCCCGTATAACCAAGGCCTCAAGGTAAGAGACATCAAAGAGAGCGTAACAACAATCTTGACAGCCGGGACGACAGCGAACCTCCTTGGGAAAACGTCTATTAAACCCCCTGACCAGTTCATCTATCTCTCGGACCAGGGTACCAAAGGGGATAGAGATCTCAGGGGGTAATTCCCTTAGGAACGAGAATATCCCGGAAGATCTACGTGAGTACATGTTCCTGTATCACAGGTCTTCTGGTCCACAATTCTTGGGCCTGAAGACTTTGATTCTCCAGAGATAAGGGCCCGAGCCACGCTCATCAAGCGTTTAACATTGCGCCCCTGACATTTTTTACAGACCACCTCTGAAATCTCCTCCCGGCTTTTTAAAAGCGCTTCAAATTCATGACCACAGTCTTGACAGTGAAATTCATAAATGGGCATGATCTCCTCCTTCCTTTGGAGAAGTTTATCACTCTAAAAAATTAGGGTCTTTTTAAAATGAAAAAAGGCCCCGTCTTCCCTTTCGGGAAATACGAGGCCTCTTAAACTCAAAGGTAAGGGTCTATTCTACGGCTTGCCCCTTCCCAGGGATGCCGTACATTACTGTTGACCCTGTAGAGAAGTACTCTAGCTTCCCCTCCTGAACCAAGGCGTTAGCAGCCTTTTTGATCTCCCGAGGGGAGTAGTCCGGCAGGGCCCGCTGCATGTCCTTAAGGTAGAGCTTGGACTTAGCAGCGGCCTTTTTCTCCATAAATTCTAAGATTTTCTGTTTCACTTCTTCGATATCGGCCATATTCAAAGCCCCCTTTTTTTATTTTACCGCGACATGGTTGGTGAACTTAAAGTGGGTTGAGGTACGATAAGTATCATACGCCAGCCGATAATCGTCAATGCTCTTTTCGGTAAACGGAATCTCTGTCAGCTCAAACCACTTCTCCCAACCGATCCGCTCAATCCAGTCGCCGATACGCTCGTATTTACGAGCATGCTTTTCATACACTTCAAGGATATGGCGGATAGCCTTAACCACGCTGGGCCAGCGTGGAGGCTCATTGGGCAGATAAGGAATAACTAATTTAGAAAACTTAGGCGCACTGATCCGGTTGGAGACCTTACCACCCACAAGAATGGCAATACCGTCACCCTCACCATCGGCCAAAGGCATAGCCGGACACATGGTATAGCAGTTACCGCAGAACATACAACGTTTCTCGTTCACCCGGACAGTCTTGATCTTTTTACCCTCGATCTCTACCGTGGCCGGTTTGATGGCCCCAAGAGGACAGGCAGCAATAGCTAGCGGGATCTCACAGACACCGGTGATTCTGTCGTCCTCAACTAGAGGAGGCTTCCGGTGGATACCGAGAATAGCAATATCAGAGCAGTGGACAGCCCCACACATATTAAGGCAACAGGCTAGGGCGATCCGAACCTGAGCCGGCAGCCGATGGCTTCCGAAGTATTCAAAGAGATCATCCATAACCGCCTTGACTACACCAGAGGCATCTGTGGCCGGAGTATGGCAGTGGACCCATCCCTGAGTATGGACAATGTTAGTCACACTGGCGCCCGTTCCACCAATAGGGAACTTATAAGAGCCACCAGGGTGTTTCCGGCCTTTTAGGTCATCCATCAAGGCCCGAAGAGTTTCCTCATCGGTCACATGAAATTCGATGTTATTCCGAGTAGTCCAACGGACATAACCGTCACAGTATTTGTCAGCAATATCACAAATCTCCCGGATATAATCAGTAGTGATTAAGCGCGGTGTACCACAGCGAACCACATAGACCACATCACCAGTTTCGCTCTTGTACTTCAGCACACCGGGCTCAAGGATCTCGTGGCTTACCCACTTACCATAGTTCTTTTTAATTACCGGAGGAAAGAACTGATCATATTTTGGAGGACCGATATCCGTAATCCGGTTCTCCATAGGTTTTTTGGGATTATAAAGTTTTTCCGCCAAAGTGGGATCATATGGCTGGTCATAAATAGGATCATACGTCTTCTCGGACATATCTACACCTCCTAAAAGGGTTATGTTCAGATTTTAAACTCGACTTAGGCCGGATGACGCTTACGGAATTCGGCCACATCCCGCTTCCATCCACCGGGCACCTCTTCTTCTCTCCAGAAGACATAAGGATTGGCCCGCGGCTCGCGAATCATCTGCGGAATGGGATCAACCTCAATGTGGCGAATAAACTCCGAGAGAGAGAAGCGCTGAATAAGCTCTCCGAGACGCTCACGGTTCTTGCCGTTTTCCATCCAAAGATCCCAGACCTTTTCAATGAGCTCCTTGAGGTTATCAAAAGGAGGCTCCAGCCTCATAAAGGGCACAATTACCGTAGAGAGCTGAGCACCCTCCAAAATAGGAGCTTTAGCACCCATAAGAATGGTGGCACCAGTATCAGTGCCAGGACGCAGGGCCTCCGGCATAACATTTATGCAGTGCATGCAGCGATTACATTCTTTGTTGTTGATGGAAAGTTTGTTGCCATCCCAGGACATACACTGGGTAGGACAAAGATCAATGACCTCCTTCTGAATATCAAAAGCCCCCCAGTCACGACCAGCATGAGCTCCAGCATTAGGCTTAAGCTCGCCTCCCACATAGGCTTTGACAGCTTCCTGATCGATACGAATGTCATCGATCCAGGTGCCGATAACCGAAAGATCAGCTCGAGCAATAGCCGCCACACAGTCATTAGGACAACCAGAGAACTTAAACTTAAACTTATAGGGGAAGGCCGGACGGTGGAGCTCATCCTGATAGGTCATGGTTAAGTCATAACAGAGCTCCTGGGTATCAATACAGCTCCACTCACAACGGGCCTTACCCACACAACAGGAAGGGGTCCGCAGGTTAGAACCAGAGCCCCCAAGATCCATCTTAAGCTGGTGGGTAAGATCAAAGAAAATGGGCTCAAGCTGCTCAGTAGTAGTCCCCAAAAGGACCATATCACCAGTAGAACCATGAAAGTTGGTCATTCCAGAGCCCCGGTGATCCCAGACATCGCAGAGCTTCCGGAGGGCCGCAGAATGATAAAACTTACTGGCCGGCTGATTAACACGAACCGTGTGAAAGGCCCAAATAGCAGGGAACTTCTCCTGTTGATCTGAATAACGACCGATAACACCACCACCATAACCAAAGACACCCACTATTCCCCCGTGCTTCCAGTGGGTCTCCTTGTTCTTAAAGGAAAGCTCCAGCTGCCCCAAAAGATCCATACAGGCCTGCTTACCCTTGGCCAAGCCATAATTTTCGATATCATCGACGAAGCTCGGCCAAGGACCCGATTTTAGCTCGTCGCACATCGGGGTGTCGTGTTTCTTGATGTCCGCCATTATCTCCCTCCTTTTAAAGATTTACCAAAGAGAAATAAAGAATGGGCGAATGAGCGCCCATTCATTTTCCACCGGAGTCTTTGTATAATAGGGCAATCTCTTTGTCAATTAAAAAATGTGAGGACTAGCACATGCGAAGAAAAATAAAGGCGGGCCATCTCGCCCGCCTTTATTTTAACACTTGGCCTTCTTGACCACTAACCTTAGGCGGGCCTTTTCATTTTTGAGGCTCATGAGGCGGTATTTGGGGCTACGCTTTATGAGAGAGAGAATATCGGCGCAGGTATCGGGATCACCGCAGGAAAGATAGACTGTTCGCCCACAGGGTGAATCCTGGAGCACTCTTTTGGCCTCTCCATAGGTCATCATAGTTTCACCTCCTACCCATGGTAGAGTTTGTATTTTATAATAAATCTAAATTTTTGAAAAGGCTTTGAAGAATTAGGCAGTAAACACCGTTCCCCAGGCTAGGACAAGGTCCTCTTTCTCTTGAGCCAACCTTCGGGCCACCTTTTTGATGACATCAAGAGAAAGCCCCAAACTTCGAGGTACTTTAAGGGTTGTCTGTTTGCGCCAGGGATCTCCTCCTAGCCCAAGAAGATAACTTATGGCATCAGCCACATATATAGCCCCGGCCATATGGACATCCTCTTTGGCCTGACTTGGTCGGTGATGGAAGCCAATAGCCCTGACGATGGGTTCGGGAAAGTTCCAGCTCTCGGCCAAATAAGCTCCAATTTCCTCATGGGAGATCCCAAGTATCTCCTCGGCTTCAGTAAGAGAAAGAGCCCGCTCTCGGGCTACCTTTAAAAGGCGAGAAAAATCTTCCGGCAAATAAAGACAGGTGACAAACCGGCCAATATCGTGAAGGAGTCCAGCTGTATAAAGGGCTTCCGGATCTTGGCCTATCTCTTTGGCTAGATACTCCGCTGTCCGAGCCGTTACTACAGCATGGAGCCAGAGGCCATTGAGATCAAAGCCTTCAAAAGGCTGGTGGTTATCTATAAATTGGGTCAGGGCTAAAGCCAGGGTTATGTTTTTAACCTCCACAAACCCCAGCCGCATGACCGCCTGTCTGAGGGAGACTACCGGCTGTCCCCCTCGATAGAGAGGGGAATTGGAGACCTTGAGGATCTTGGCGGCCAGAGCCTGATCATCTTTAATAATTTCCTCCAGCTCCTTAGCCGAAATGTCCTCTCTCTCCAGAGCTTGAAGAACCTTCTGGACGGTCAGTGGAATAGTAGGCAGGGTGTCAAGGTTTTGCAGTTTTTGGATGGTGTCCATCTCTCTCCCCTCCTTCCCTAATCGGAAGTTTTTTGGTGCCCCTTGAGCCTGTTAAGAAGCCAGAGGGCGAAGTCGATAAGAAAAGATGAGACATTTCTTAACGAGTGTTCAAAGGTGAGTGCGATGGCGGATTTTATCCTCACTCCTGAAAGAATTAATCAGACCAGGGCCTTATTCGAGGAGGCCCTCATATCCACCGGGGTTCACATGGCCCTTCTAATAGACGACGCCGGGAACATCATCGTTGATAGCGGAGATAATCGAGGTCTGGACACCGTATCGCTGGCCGCCTTGGCAGCAGCTAACTTTGGAGCCACCTGCGAGATTGCCCGCATGATTGGGGAGGAGGATTTTACCCTTCTTTTCCACAAGGGGAAAAAAGAAAGTGTTCACTTCAGTAAAATAGGCCCCCATCTTATTCTGGTCCTCATCTTTGGTGACGATATTTCCCTAGGAGTAGTGCGTCTTAGGGCCGCCCAGGTGGCCCAGCAGGTCGCCCAGATCTTTGACATGGACGGGAAGGGAAATGGCACTAATTGACCTCAGCCGAAAGGAGATACACTGCAAAATTGTTTACTATGGACCTGGCCGGTGCGGTAAAACAACCAATCTGCTCCATATTTACAATACTATTCCCAATAATCACCGAGGACAGATGCTCACCATAGAAACCAAGGGGGAACGAACCCTTTTCTTTGATCTCCTACCTATCCATCTGGGCAAAATAAAGGGCCTCAATATCAGAATTCAACTCTATACTGTACCTGGACAAACCCTTTATCGGGCCACCCGAAAATTAGTCCTTAAAGGGGTAGATGGGCTAGTCTTTGTGGCCGACAGCCTCAGGGTTCGGCGGGAAAAAAATTTGGAAAGCCTCCTTGACCTCAAAAACAACCTCAGAGAATACAATCTGGACATCAGCAACGTCCCCCTTGTTTTCCAGTATAACAAGCGAGATTTAATCAAAACGGGAGTCCCCATCCTCTCTGTAGAAGAGCTACAGCAGGATTTAAACAGCGAACTTAAGGCCCCTTACTATGAGGCCGTGGCTACTCAAGGCATCGGCGTCTTTGAGACCCTTAAGCATATTAGCAAGCTCACGGTCTTGCATGTGGCCCGAAAGTACATCTTCCGGGACACCAAAGCCGCTTAGGAGGAAAATATGGCCCCTGACCTCCCAGATAGATCTGACTTTGAGGCTGAAATCGAGGCCGCTATAGAAAGGGTCTTTGATCCCTTAGGAGCCTCAAAATCGCCGGTTGATAAAGAAAAGAAGCCAGCACCTGAACCACCTCCGCCTTCACCTGAACCTACACTGGAACTGATTCCCGAAGAAAAGGAGGCACCCCCAAAAACTTCCGGCAAGGAGGGAGCCAAAGAGGGCCCCACAGAGGAGTCTAATGAGGAATTCCTGAGTCTCTCTTTGGAGGAAATAGCCCCCCAGGAGGTGGAACAAATCCTGGAGCCTACGGAGGCCCTGGAAGAAGAGCCATCAGAAGACAAGAAGGAAGATCTCAACTTCGAGAACTTGCTGGAATCCGTTGAGGCCTCTGTCCTTGCCTTAGATTGGGAGGTCTCTCCCAGATATCTTGAGGAATTTCAAAATTGGTTGGAAAAACTTCAGGCCTTAGGTGGTGAGACGGCCGAGATCGCTAGCCTTATGGAAAAGGCCGGAGAACGACTTAAGGACCCCTCTAAAGCCACCCCGGAAACCATGGCCCTTCTCTACAGGGCCCTGGGGCTACTTAAGGCCTTAGCCCAAGGGAAAGACATCTCTAAGGGGCTGGAAAAATTACGTCAAGACTTGGGGGCCAAGGAAAAGTCTCCTCCTCCAGAGACACCTGAGGGGCTAAAGGATCTCCTTGAGCTTCAAAGCAATCTTCTTAAGAAATGTCTCCACCTTCTTCAAACCTTTGAGAAACTCTTCCGCAGAGTCAAGGGCCTGGGAAAACTGGCTGAAAGCTGCACCCAAATAAGATCAGAGATAGAGTTTGCCTTATCAATTGTCCCCGAATGGATTGACATTGATCTTGGCCCGGCCCAAGGGCTTCCGCTGGCCGAAAATAACGTTCCTGCACCCACAAAGCTCCCAGAAGAAGAAAAAAACATCGAGCCTCCTGACTACAAGGTCGTTCATTGCTTCGCCGGAGAGAGAGAATTTGTCGTTCCTCAGAGTCAGGTGGGCTTTTTGGATAAGCTTCCTAAAAGAGTGCACAAAAAACTCCTCAATAGCCGGGTTTTCAAGGCTTACTGGCTTAAATGGCCCTTTATCCGTCTTAACAAAAAGTTTCGTGGGGCTTTGAGTCAGATTTCTGAAAATCGTCTTCTAACCTTTTCTGCCCCCTTTGTACCCCTGAGCCCCACAGCCGAAATGTTGATCATTCTGTGGGACGGCAAAAAGGCCTTGGCTTTAGGGATAGATGAGGCTTTAGAGTTTGAGCTTCCACCTAAGACAAGGCTCTACCCTACAGAGGCAAAAGCCTACGGTCTGGTAGAAATAGACGGCGTAAAAATTCCCTATTACGGCCTTGAACACCTTAAAGAAAACTTTTGGGGTCAAGACCTATGAAAACGGAGATTCCCGAGGAAATCCAAAAGCGCCTCACCGAGGCTGAAGTCTATCTTGACCAAGGATTAATCGACGAGGCTCGATTAGTCTACGAAGAACTACTTCAAAACCTTCCTGAAGAATCAAATGGGCTGCGGGAAGAAATTCAGAAAAAGATAGCGGAATTAGGGCAGGCCACAGATGACGACAAGGAACCCCCCGTTCTTTTAGAAATAGATGAAAACGAAAAGGCCTTTCTGAATGCTGTGGCCCTCAAAGACTCCGGCTTTCTACCAGAGGCTATAAACGAGTTTCGACGCCTAATAGACAAAGGCTATCGAGAATTTGACTGCTGGCGACATCTAGGTGAGGCCTACATAAGTCACGGCATGATCTATGAGGGGATCGAGGCCTTAAAGAAGGCCTTAGAAGCCCCCGGGGTAGGAACCGAAGAATACCTGGATACCTGCTATCGAATCGGATTGGCCCTTGAGACCGCCGGGGCTTATACCAAGGCCATCCAATATTATGAAAAAGTTAAGGAAATAAACCCTTCCTATCTAAATGTCTCCGATAGGATTGAAGAGCTTTCCCGACAAGTAGAACGTTTTGGTCGCTTTTACTATCTCATCCAGAAGAAGATTATTACTGAAGAAGACTTCGAAGAGGCCACCAAGCTGGCCAAGGAAAAGGGAACCTCTATCGAAAAAACCCTCATTGAGGACTTTGGGGTCCCCAAAGAGGAGGTTGGAAAGGCTCTGGCTGAATTCTACAAACGGCCTTTTATTGAATTCGACGAGCTGGAAGTTGGAGAAAAGCCAGCCTGTTTGGAGGGTGTAAGAGAACAATTTCTCAGAGCCAATGTCTGTGTTCCCATTATGGAAAAACCCGGGGGCACTGTAGTAGTAGCTATCGACAATCCTAATGATATTGTCAAAATAGACGCCATAAGACGGGTCCTTAAGGCCAAAAACCTCGAGTTCGTCGTCTCCCTTCGGGAAGATATCAATCAATTTATAGACTATTTCTATGGCAAGTATGGTTTGTCGGAAGACGATGAAGATGTTTTTAGCCAGCTAGAAGTTATTCCTGAAGAGGAGGAAGAAGAGGGAGAAGAGACCCCAGAGGCGGAAAATGTCGTTGTCCAGCTAGCCAATCGGATCTTGGAAGATGCCTACAACAAAGGAGCCTCGGATATCCATATAGAAAGTCTCTCTGGGAAGAGAGGAGCCCGCATCCGTTTCCGCATCGATGGGGACTGTATTCATTATCAAGATGTGCCTTACGCCTACAAAAAGGCCCTAGTTTCTCGCTTCAAGATCATGGCTGACCTAGATATTGCCGAAAAAAGGCTGCCCCAAGATGGAAAAATCAAATTTCGAACCCGCTCAGGCCGGGTATTCGAGGTTCGAGTAGCCACTCTGCCCACTATCGACAACAATGAGGATGTGGTTATGCGTATTCTGGCCGCTGTAGAGGCCATGCCCTTGGACAAAATAGGCCTGAGGGAGGAAAATCTGAAGAGATTTCAAGAGGCCCTTGAGCTACCATATGGTCTCATTTTGGTCGTTGGTCCCACAGGATCCGGTAAAACTACTACCTTGCACGCTGCCTTAGGGTACGTCAATCGAGCCGAAAAAAAGATCTGGACCGCTGAAGATCCGGTGGAGATTGTCCAGGAGGGGCTTCGTCAAGTTCAGGTCCGACCCAAAATCGGCCTCACCTTTGCTCGAGCTTTAAGGGCCTTTCTTCGGGCTGATCCAGATATAATTATGATAGGTGAGACCAGAGATGAAGAGACAGCCCATACCGTTATCGAGGCTTCTCTCACTGGACATCTCGTCTTTACCACCCTCCATACTAATAGTGCTCCGGAAACCATTGTCCGTCTTCTGGGTATGGGTATGGATCCCTTTAACTTCGCCGATGCCCTGCTGGCCATTTTGGCTCAACGTCTGGCCAAAAGGCTCTGTAGCTGCAAAGAGCCCTATGAGCCAAGTCCTAAAGAAATAGAAGAAATTCTCTACGAATATGGTGACCATCCCGTCCGGCCCCTAACGGCCGAAGACCTCAAAGGGATTACCATCTATCGCCCCAAGGGGTGTACCAGGTGTCACAAGACAGGATATCGTGGAAGGTTGGCCATTCATGAGCTACTGGTAGCCAGCGATAGCATCCGGGAGCTTATCCAGAAACGGGCGCCTGTAGCCCAAATTCGCGACCAAGCTATGGCTGAGGGGATGCTCACCCTTAAGCAGGACGGCATCCTTAAGGTGCTTGAGGGGCACACAGATGTCAAGCAAATCCGGGCCGTCTGTCTCCGTTAGACCACTTCTAGCCGAACCACCGGGCAGGTCATAGTGTGCTGAATGTCATCAATGGTCTGAATCTTGGAAAGAACCATGTCTGAAAGGGCATCATGATCCTCGGTTTCCACCTCGGCGATGATGTCATAAGGCCCCATAATGACGTCAAGACGCCGGACTTCTGGCATCTCTTTAAGCCGACGAGCCACCTCCGCGGTCCGACCAATTCTAGTATTGATTAGGATATAGGCCTTGAGCATCTTAACCTCCGCCTTTGTTTAAACTCCTATAAATTGAGGATAGGGACATCACCACTTTTGGTCAAGGTGGCTACCTTCCTTCGTTGACTTATTTCTATCTGCTGTTTTAAATAAGCCCTTCTTATATCTTTTCCCGGAAGGGAAGTATTGTTTGTTTTTTTAAGGAGGGCAACTATGCCCTTTGTGGCTATACGGGGTTTCAAAGACATTCTTCCTGGAGAGGCCGCCCGTTGGGCCTGGGTAGAGGCCCAGGCCCGGCAATGTCTGGGAGCCTACAACTTCCAGGAAATCAGGATTCCTGTATTAGAGAAAACGGAGCTTTTTGCTCGATCTATAGGAACCTCCACTGACATCGTGGAAAAGGAAATGTACTCCTTTCAAGATCGCAGCGGCGAGTCGGTGACCATGAGGCCCGAAGCTACTGCCGGAATCATCAGGGCCATTGTTGAACACCGCCTATTTCGCCCAGGGAGGGTACTCAAACTCTTTACTATTGGCCCCATGTTCCGTTATGAACGCCCCCAAAAAGGACGTCTGCGCCAATTTCATCAAATAGATGTGGAGGTCATTGGGGCTGCTGAGGCCACCGTAGACGCCGAGGTCATTTCCCTGGCCATAGATCTCCTTAAAACTCTGAAGGTTTCAGAGGTAGATTTGGAGCTTAATTCCTTAGGGTGCCCAAAGTGCCGTCCTAATTTTCGGGAAGCTCTGGTGGCCTTCCTTCATCGGCAGGAAAACCTGTGCCCAGATTGTCGGCGACGCCGGGAGACCAATCCCTTAAGGGTCCTTGACTGCAAAAATAAAGACTGTCAAGCCATTTATGGCGAAGCCCCTTTAATCGGAGAATATCTGTGCCCCGAATGTGAGGAACATTTTCAAAAAGTAAAGATCTCCCTTGAAGGATTAAACATCCCCTATCGGGTAAATCCCAGACTTGTAAGGGGGCTTGACTACTACACCCGAACTACCTTTGAGATAATTGCCAGAGGGCTTGGAGCCCAGAATGCCGTGGCCGCAGGGGGACGATATGACGGACTGATGGCCGAACTCGGTGGTCCACAAGCTCCGGCCATCGGGTTTGCTATCGGTCTGGAGCGTCTGATGCTTCTGGCTAAAATCCCAGAAAGGATAGAACCTCCACCGCTTTTGTTCTTTGCCCCATTGGGAGAAGAGGCCACTCGAAGGTGCCTCCAGCTGGCTCGAGAATTTCGTCTCCGAGGCATCCAGACAGAGATAGATCACGCCCCTCGAAGCCTCAAGGCCAAAATGCGACAGGCCAACCGAATTGGGGCTAGGCTGGTGGTCATCATCGGTGACAACGAATTGGTCTCCGGCAAGGCCATTGTTAGAGATATGGAAACCCACGAACAGCAGGAATTGCCCTTCACCCTCGATGGCCTTTGGCCCTTTATAGCCAAGATTCAGGAAACGCTCCACCGGGAGGAAAGATGCAAGACTTAGGAGATTGGAAGAAGACTCATCACTGCAATGCCCTAAGGGCTTCGGATATTGGTCAAGAGGTCTGTCTCATGGGCTGGGTCCTGAGGCGTCGGGACCATGGAGGACTAATTTTCATCGACTTAAGAGACCGAGAAGGGATCACCCAAGTGGTTTTCTCCCCCGATGTTAACGCGGCCTCTCACCAGGAGGCCCACCGCCTAAGAAGCGAATACGTTATTGCCATTAAAGGTAAAGTCCGACGGCGTCCGGAAGGGATGGAAAACCCAAAGATTCCCACGGGGGAGATCGAGGTCGCTGTTGAGAAATTAAAGATTCTCAACACCTCCAAGACTCCACCCTGGCCCCTTGATGAAGATCCTGAGGTCTCGGAATCTCTTCGACTGCGCTATCGGTACCTGGACCTGAGACGACCCGAGATGTATCGCAATCTTCTCTTAAGACACCGAGTGGCCCAGGCCTGCCGGCAATATCTCAATGCCCAGGGGTTTCTGGAGGTAGAAACCCCCTTTCTGACCAAAAGCACTCCAGAAGGGGCCAGAGATTTTCTTATCCCCTCTCGTCTGAATCCTGGACGCTTCTATGCCCTCCCTCAATCCCCTCAACTCTTCAAGCAGATCCTGATGATCGCTGGTGTGGAACGATACTATCAGATCGTTCGTTGTTTCCGCGATGAGGATTTAAGAGCTGATCGCCAGCCGGAATTCACTCAGCTCGATCTGGAGATGGCCTTTATTAATGAGGAAGACATTCTTTCCCTCATGGAGGGCCTGATAAGGCACATATTCAGGGAGACGCTAGAGGTAGAACTTCCTCGGCCATTTCCCCGCCTCAGCTATGATCAGGCTATTGAACGCTACGGTCTTGACCGCCCCGATGTTCGCTTTGGCCTGGAGCTTATCGATCTTTCCGATATTTTCCGGCAAACAGGGTTTAAGGTTTTCCGCCAGGCCTTGGAGGCCGGAGGAGTCGTTAAGGCCCTTAAGGTCTCCGCAGATTTCTCCCGCAAGGATTTAGATGATCTAACCACCTTTGCCACCAACTTCGGAGCCCGGGGATTGGCCTGGATCAAGGTCCGTGCTGATGGGCTTCAGGCCCCCATTGTCAAGTTCTTTCGGCCCGAAGAGGTAGAAGAACTCAAAAGATCACTTGATCTTAAGCCTGGCGAGACGGTGTTTTTTGGAGCTGATCAGGCCCCGGTCGTCAATCGGGTCCTGGGAGAGTTGCGCCTTGAGCTGGCGAGGCGTCTTGAGCTCATCCCTAAAGAGATTTTCGCTCCCGTCTGGATTCTAGATTTTCCCATGTTTGAGTTTGATGAAGATGAGGGACGCTGGGTGGCCGTCCATCATCCCTTCACCGCCCCCAAGGAGACAGATCTTGAATTCTTGGAGAGCGATCCAGGACGGGTTCGATCTCGAGCTTACGATCTTGTTTTAAATGGAGTTGAAATCGGTGGGGGCAGCATTCGTATCCACCGGAAAGACGTTCAGGAAAGGGTCTTTTCCTTGCTACAGATATCTCCGCAGGAGGCCCAGGAGAAGTTTGGTTTTCTTCTTGAGGCCCTGACCTATGGAGCCCCACCCCATGGGGGTATTGCCCTGGGTTTCGATCGTCTGGTAATGCTAATGGCAGGTTGTGAATCCATACGCGAGGTTATTGCCTTCCCCAAAACCCAGAAGGCCCAGTGTCTGATGACCGGGGCTCCCAGCCCGGTATCCATGACCCAATTGGCCGAGCTCTATATCAAACCGGGCTGGCTCAAAGAAAGAAAGTAAAGGAGTACGCTATGCCTAAATGGAATCCTTATCGTCGTCTGCTAGACCACGAACACACCAAATTCTGGCGTCACGAGGTCAAGGAAGTCTCTGAACCCAACCTGATGAAAGAGATCTTTCCCTACGATCAGATTCCCCTGATAGACTTTGACCACAAATTCCTGGCCCCTTCGCCGGCCGAAGAAATCTTTATCACCGACACCACCTTTCGAGACGGCCAGCAGGCCCGCCCTCCTTATACCGTAGAGCAAATCGTTACGCTTTTTGACTTCCTTCATCGGTTGGGAGGTGAAAAGGGGGTCATCAGACAGAGCGAGTTCTTTCTTTACACCAAGAAAGACCGCGAAGCGGTAGAGAGATGTTTGGAACGAGGATATCGCTACCCGGAAATCACTGGCTGGATTCGGGCCAAAGCAGAGGACATGAAGCTGGTCAAAGAAATGGGGCTTCGGGAAACGGGAATTTTAACTTCAGTCTCAGACTATCATATCTTTCTTAAGCTCAAAAAGACCCGCCGTCAGGTCCTGGAAGACTATCTGGCCATTGTTAAGGCTGCCCTGGAGTTGGGTATCGTCCCCCGCTGCCACTTTGAAGACATTACCCGGGCCGACATATTTGGGTTTGTCATCCCCTTTGCCCAGGAGTTAATGAAACTCCGGGAGGAGTCCGGGATCAACATAAAAATTCGCCTCTGTGACACATTAGGCCTTGGAGTTACTTACCCCGGAGCGGCTTTGCCCCGTAGTGTCCCCAAGCTGGTTCGGGCTATGATCGACGAGGCCGGGGTTCCTGGAGAGCTTCTCGAATGGCATGGACACAATGACTTTTACAAGGCCCTAATCAACGCTACTACTGCCTGGCTTTATGGTTGTGCGGCCATAAACGGAACCTTACTCGGCTTCGGCGAAAGAACTGGCAATACCCCCATTGAGGCCCTGATCATCGAATATATCGCCCTAAGGGGAGAGGCTCATGGCATCGACACCACGGTGATCACTGATATCGCCGAGTACTTTGAACGAGAACTAAATCACCACATTCCTCCCAATCAGCCCTTTGTGGGCTCTGAGTTCAACGCCACCAAGGCCGGTATTCATATCGACGGCCTCCTCAAAAATGAGGAGATCTACAATCCCTTCAATACCGCCAAAATCCTCCGGCGACCGGTGTCTATCATTATTACCGACAAAAGTGGTACAGCCGGAATCGCTTACTGGATCAACACCCATTTCGGCCTTTCAGGAGAACGGGCCGTAGACAAGCGTCACCCCGGAGTAAGTAAGATTTATAAATGGATCATCAAACAATATGAAGACGGCCGAATAACCTCCATCTCCCACGAAGAAATGATGCGATTGTGTCGTAAATATTTGCCGGAGCTTTTTGTCTCCGAATTTGACCGCCTCAAGAAGAAGGCCTATGATCTGGCAGCCAGCATTGTGGAAGAACTGGTTGAGAAAGACGAGATCCGCTCTATGGATCCAGCCCAAATAGAACCAGTACTTAAACAGGTCCTTGAAGAAAATCCCTTCATTCAGTTCATCTACGTGGTGGACATTGAAGGGCGCAAGATCACCCGCAACATCACTCACCCTGAAGACCGGGGTAAATATGCCCATAGTGGCCTGGGCGATGACTTCTCAGACCGAGCCTGGTTCATCGGCCCCCTTAAAGACGGTCGGGTCCATGTAACCGACTTCTACACCTCCCGGATTACCGGAGCCCTCTGCATTACGGTCTCCGCCCCTATCCGCAACCAGTATGAAGAGATTGTCGGAGTTCTAGGGGTGGACATCCGCTTCGAAGATCTAGCCAAAATGGAGGAAAACGGCGAGATTTGATCGCTAGTCTGGGCTTCTTTGTGGGGCAGGTGGTCATCGTCTCCCTTTCAGGGGTGATGGCCCCCGGCCCCTTAACGGCAGCAACACTAGGCCACGGCCTTAAGGATCGCTGGGCCGGCGTCTGGATCACTCTGGGACATGCCCTGGTGGAACTTCCTCTCATGTTTCTCCTGCTCATTGGCCTTAATCATTACCTTCAGACATCTCTGATTCGGGTAATTGGCTTTCTTGGGGGAAGTCTCCTTATCCTTATGGGGATCGACTTAGCCCGGAGCTCGCTGGATGCCAAAGCCGGCCATACCACCCTGTCTCCTCTGACCTCGGGGGTCATCCTTTCCGCCGGCAATCCCTATTTTATCCTCTGGTGGGCCACCATCGGGGCCGGGTTGATAGGTCGGTCTCTAAAGTTTGGCCTTTTGGGCTTTGCTCTGATGGTTATTTTTCATCTTCTTTGTAATCTAATCTGGTTAACCGGCCTCTCGCGCGTAGCCCATAAAGGACAAAGGCTCTTGTCCCCAAAGTTGAGTCGTCTGATGGGCGGTGCCCTGGGGCTGGCCCTGATGGCAATCGGCCTATCCTTCCTCAAAGATGCCCTTATCTAAGGGAGGAAAAGCCCTTTTTGCTGTGAAATTTTCTTAAGATCATAGTAAGAACAGATTGATCCTGCCTTAAGGAGGAAACATGTTTCGAGAAAGTGAAAGAGGCGGATTATCTCACGGGTTTTATACCCTATTTGGTCTGATCAAGATCCTCTTCTGGGGGTTCTTTATCTGGTTTGCCATCTGGCCCTTTATCCAGCAGCAGGCCCTGGAGAAGGAGCGTCTCCAAGTCATGCGACAAATGGAAGAGAGTCGCGGTAGCCGAGTGATTACCCTCATCCACCGCCAGGAGTCGCTATCCATTCTCGGTATCCCTGTCTACCACTACATTGACATCGATGATTCCGAAGCCATCCTCCGGGCCATTCGGCTGACTCCCGATGAAATGCCCATAGATCTAATCCTTCATACCCCTGGAGGGCTGGTTTTAGCCGCCGAACAGATCGCCAAGGCCCTCAAGGAACACCGAGGCAAGGTAACGGTCTTTGTCCCTCATTACGCCATGAGTGGTGGCACTCTAATTGCTTTGGCCGCCGATGAGATCGTTATGGACAAAAATGCCGTTCTGGGGCCAGTGGATCCTCAATTTGTCTCTGGTCAGACCGAGGTGGCGGCAGCCTCCATCCTTCGGGTCTTAAGGGAAAAACCCAAAGATAAAATCTCTGATGAGACTTTAATGATGGCCGATCAAGCCGAGAAAGCCCTCCGTCAGGTACGAAACTTCGTCTTTGAGCTCCTCCGAGACAAAATGCCCCCTGAAGAGGCCCAAAGATTGGCTGATATCCTCTCTCAGGGAACCTGGACTCACGACTACCCCATTTTTGTCGATCGGGCCCGTAATTTAGGACTTGCCGTGCAAACAGATATGCCCCCGGTGGTCTATAAGCTGATGTCCCTTTATCCTCAGGCCCAAGGGACAAAACCATCCGTAGGCTTCATTCCCCTGCCCTACAAAGAAAAAGGAGCCAGCGGGAGGATGTGATGCTCTGGCCTCAAGGATATGTCCAGGTCTATACCGGTCCGGGGAAGGGGAAAACTACAGCCGCTTTGGGATTGGCCCTGCGAGCTGCCGGGGCCGGGCTGGCGGTCTTCTTCGCCCAGTTTGCCAAGTCTGGAGAGTACAGTGAAATAAAGGCCCTGGCCCGCTTTGCCGACTTAATCACTGTCCGCCAATATGGAACCGGACACTTTGTAAGAGGGCGCCCCAGTGCTGAGGAGATAAAGGCCGCCAGAGAGGGGTTTGCCGAGGTAAAAGAAATTGTGCGGGCCCAAAAGCACCCTGTTGTGATCCTTGATGAGGCCAACGTGGCCATTAAGTTCGGTCTCATCTCCCTCGAGAATGTTCTTGAGCTCATCAAAGAAAAACCCACCCCGGTGGAACTGGTTCTTACCGGGCGCTGGGCCCCTGAAGAGCTTATCCAGGCCGCCGATCTGGTCACCTATATGGAGGCTGTAAAGCACTATTACCAGGCCGGGGTCAGAGCCCGGATCGGAATCGAAAAGTAGTTTATTTAAAGAGGACCCACGGTAACCCTTTCCTTTTTCTGGCCGCGGAGAATCTCTATTTCTACTTTATCGCCTTTCTTCTTTCCGTAGAGAATCAAGCGCAGATCAGCCACTGTTTTCACTGGCTGACCGTCGGCAGCGACGATAATATCTTCTTTCTTTAAGCCGGCCTTCTCTGCCGGGCTTTCCTTGGCTACCCCCTTAATCTCCAGCCCCTTGGTTGTCTCTTTGAGAAAGACTCCCAGCTTTACCCCCGCCGGGGCCTTCGCCGGGGCCGGATAAAGAACATAGTCGGCCACCCCGGGCTCTAATCTCTCACCACTTGACATGACCAAAATTGTGTAGGGGACTTTAAGACGTCGCCAAACCCGATCGGGGATGCCAGCACTGTACATAACATGTCCTTTACCAACGATGACGGCCATCACCTCATCGGGGTGCTCCTTTAAATAGCGCACGATAGCCAGGGCCATAGCCTCATCCCAAAGGATCTGACTCTGATAGAAGGTCTCAAAGTCTTTAACATCCCCCTCAGGATGCTGTTCAAAGACCTTTTTAAGACGGGCCCGATAGACCTCGTTTGAAAAATCAAGATCTTCGGGCACCCAGACTCTTTCCTCGGGGCTTAACGCCTCAAGACCTTGACGAGCCACCTTTTCGGAGATCTCCTTGGGGATATTGAGAGCCACCACCGGCAACCTCTTCTCGCGAGCATAGTCAAGAATGGGTTTGTAGAGTCGGAAATCCATCCCCCAGCGTTTAAAGTATTCTGTCTTCTTTAAGAAGGTCAGTTCATCAATGCGGCCGGCCAAATAGTCATCCAAGACCTTCTGATAGGGCTGCTGGAACATCTCCATCCCCACGGCCACCTTAAGACCAAACTGCTCTACCAGAGCCCTGATGACCTCGAGTTGGGTCAGATGGTGGGCATACTCATCATGTTGTTCGCCCAGATAGACTACCCGGTTGCGGGCCAAGCGCGGAAGGATATCAGACAGAGAGGTCAGGCGGGAAATATCTACCGCCGGCACCTCCTGAACTAACTCCAAACGGTGTCCTTTACCCACGGAGGCCTCCTTGAGAAGTCGCTTTCCGGCCCCAAGATGAATTTCCTGATAGCGTCCTAGGTGCATCAAACGGGGAAAAAGGCGCCTGGTCGTTTCTAAAGATTCCGTCAACAGAAGGGCGACAAAGTGTCCCGAACTCCAAGGGCTTTTACGAATCTTAAGGTAGAGGCCGTGTCCGGCCCAGACATCAGTGTCAAAGAGACCCTTGAGTGCCGCTTGGGGGCGGAGAAAAAGCAGATCCATGGTCTCTAAGTCAAACTCCGTCAGCCGTTGGGGAGCAATGATGACCGCTCCTCGATCAAGAAGATAGTCCACCAGCGGACGGGCCTTTTCGAGATCCTCAGCCAGGGCCACAATGCCTACTCCCTTAGCCCCCAAAAGGCGCCAAAGGCAGGCAGGGTATTCATCATCGGCCAGATAGCGCAGGAGATCATAGTCTGGGTCCAGAATCAAAAGGCGGGGTTTGGCTGTCAGATCTACGTTTACTACCTGCCGCCTTTCAGTCAGATCTACCAACATGGTCTCTTCCTCACCCTCAGTGAGGACTTTAAGAGGCACCCTAAGCCTGAATATGGGCCCCTCCTGGATAATGGAAAAAGTGAGCACAAAACCGGAATCCTTTGGGGTCACCAGGGCGCCACTGAGTTTGATCCGGGGAACCATTCGGCTCTCCAGCCACTGACCAAAGAAGGCCGAAAGATCTTGACCGCTCACTTCAGAAAGGGCCTCCCGGAGATCATCCCAACTGGCCCGCCGGAAGAGATTTCCTTCCCAGAAACGCCTTATTCCCTCCAGGAAGGTCTCCTCCCCCAGACGGCGTCGCAGCATGTGGAAAAACATGGCCCCTTTGTTATAGCCGATAACCTTAGAGAGACGGTCATAGCGTCCTTTGAAGTCTTTAAGGGCTCCTCCCTCTTCGCCGGCAAAACTTTGATACTCTACTAAAAGGCGATGACGATAGGCCGCGGCCTCTCCCTTCTTTTCGGCCATAGCATGGTCAGCCAAGTAGCTAGTGAGCCCCTCGCTCCAGTTGCCCGAGGTCTCATCAACAAAGACGCTGCATCCCAGCCATTGATGAAGCACCTCATGGGGTAAGGAAGTCTCAGGAATAAAAGGGAGACGCATTACCCGGCGTCCTAAAAGGATAACGCCGGGGAATGAATAGCCCACCTCATAGGGACTCTCCACTACAGCCAGTCGCTGATAGGGAAAAGGACCAATTTCCTCTGAGTAATAACGGAGATAGGCTATAGTCTTTTCCAAATAGAGCACCGCCAGGCTGGGATCCTCCGAGAGGGTATAGACAGCCACGGTGGTCTGGCCCTCATTCCGATCGGCAATGTGGTAGGGGCCAGCAACAAGGGGGGGCGGTTCGGAGGGGTGTTCAAAGCGAAAACGGTAGAATCGCCCCCTCTTCTTACGTTTGACCTTGATCTCATCGGCCGGAGCCACCGCCCGGAACTTATGGGGGACCAGGGCCGTTAAGCGATAGATAGCCAGAGCCCGGGGAGCAGGGAACCAGCCTCCAGTGAGGAGAATCCCCTTAGGAGATATGGCGTTGGCTGAAAGAGCCTCACCTCCCTGACTGAGACGAATCTGCCGAGGATCGAATCGGGCCACGAAGTTAATCTTAAGGCGCCGATTGTGCCCCAGAGCCATAACCCGAAAGGCATTGCCTTCTATCTCCGGCTCAAAGGCCTTTCCAGCCAGACTTACCGAACGGAGGACAACCTGCCCGAGATCAAACCAGACGACCTTCCCGTTAGGCAGGTTGGTGGTCATGGTACCCCGAAGGACGTGTTCCTTTAGGTTGAACTTTACCGAGAGGTTAATCTCAAGGGGCTGGTCTTCTTGAGCCCAGACTGGAGAGAAAAAAGAAACTAGCCAGAGAATCAGGATCAGGAATAGGTAGCGGGACGCCATGAACCCTCCTTAAACCTTTACAATCGAAACCAAATTCTGGAATAGATACCATGTAGCCAGCCTCTGGTCACCCTTGAGCCGCCGCCACCAAGGAGGAAGCTAGCAAAGGATTGCTAGCAAAATGGAGATGGACATAGCTACCGAGGGCCTTTTCCCGCAGAAACCCCTCGGTTCCCAGTTCTCTACCCCGGGCGTCAAAGAGACGATAGATCCGGGGCCCCTGATAATGACCGAGGAGATGAGAATAATGAAACTCATGTCCCCGGGCCCGACATCCGGCTGGGCCAAGAAAGTTATCCTTAAGGAATAAAACCTCTCGATAACCCAGGGCCCGGTATCTCTGCCCCATCTCTACCTCAAAGGGAAATATTCCCGCCCAGGGGATAAGCCTCCCTTTTTGTCGCAGCCCTCGGCAGAGAAACATGAAGCCGCCACATTCGGCGTAGATGGGAATCCCAGAGGCCGCGGCCTGACGTAAGTCGTGAAGAATTTTTTTATTTTCTGTTAAGGCATCGGCAAAAAGCTCCGGGTAACCTCCCCCCAAATAGACGGCCCTGGTCTCAGAAGGAAGCTCTTCCCTTAATGGAGAAAAGGGCCTCAGACGGGCTCCGGCCCGAGAGAGGGCTTCAAGATTGGCCTGGTAGTAAAAGCTAAAGGCCTCATCGAAGGCGTAGGCCACAAGAGGGCCGGAGTCCGAAGATGGAGAGAAAAAAGACCCGGGGCTGATATCTTTAGCCAAAGAAAGAAGCCGATCCAGATCAACTCCTTCCTCCACCCAGCAAGCCAGGCGATCAAGAAGCTCTGTCCCTAGGTGAAAACTTCCGGCATCCACTAAACCGAGATGGCGTGACGGTAGAGACAAATCTTCTCTTCGGGGCAGGGTCCCTAAGAGTTTTATCTGACAGTAGGTCTCGATGGCCTCGCTCAAAAGGGACTCATGCCTTTTTGAACCCACCTGATTAAGAATTACCCCCGCCAGCTGGAGCCGGGGATCAAAGGCCTCAAATCCTCGGATAAGGGCGGCTATCGAACGGGCCTGGCGGCGAGCGTCCACCACCAGGACCACTGGAAGACCAAGGGCTTTGGCCAGGGCGGCCGTTGAACCGGTGTCTTCCCTGGCCGAAGCACCATCAAAAAGCCCCATGACCCCTTCAACCACCGCCACCTGGGCCCAAAGGGCCGCCCCTTGAAGAAAACGTCTGTTTTCTTCAAGGGGGATCATCCACTGATCCAGGTTATAAGAGGGATGACCACAGACCTGCCGATGATGGCCAGGGTCAATAAAATCCGGCCCGACCTTAAAAGGAGCCACCCTATAGCCACGTCTCACCAGGGCGGCCATAAGGGCCAAAGAGACCGTCGTCTTGCCACATCCGGAATGGGTGCCAGAGACAACAAAGGCCTTCAAGGGGAACCTCCCTGGGAAAAGCTTTTACTCTTCAAAGAAAGCCGCTTCCCCCGGAGAAGGCAAGTCCTTTCCAATCCCTCTAAAGAGTGGAAAATTCTTCCAAAGATGGGTATTACCAAGTTTCTAAAGACTGTAGATAAAAGGAGGGCGCCATGGATTTCTGGGGGCAGGGGAGAGGAACCCTTATCGGAAGCATGCCTTATGAAGATGCCCGGCCTGCAGTGGAGATAATTGTTTCTAACCTCACCCGGCTTCCCTGCTGGCCCCAGCTGCCCCGGCGCCTTCAGGAGGGTATGCTTGTTCAGTTCTGCGAGGGTCTGCCAGGCTTTGGGCTCCAGAACAAAATGCCTTACATCCTTCCAAAAGATGATTTTGAATCAAAGATGTTGGCCTTCTACGAAGACTATCTGGCCTGGGAGGCTGGAGGAGATCTGCCAGAAGTAGCCACAATATCTCCCGATAGGGCTCCGGGGCTCTACCTGCTGGAAGAGGCTTTAAACGCTCAGGGGTTGCGCCCCCAGGGGGTAAAAGGGCAGATAACCGGCCCCTTTACCTTGACTACCGGTATCAAAAAAGAAGACGGTGAGGCCGCATTTTATGATCTCCAGCTCCGGGACCTGATCGTCAAGTTCCTGGCCCTTAAGGCCGCCTGGCAGGCCCAAAAACTGAGCTCTTTGAGCTCTGAGGTGGTCATTTTTATGGATGAACCGGCCCTGGCCGGCTTTGGTTCCTCCTCCTACGTGGGGATCTCAAGGGAAGAAGTGGTCACTATGGTGACCGAGGTGGCTCAAGCCATCAAGCGCAGCCAGGCCATCGCCGGAATACATGTTTGCGCCAACACGGACTGGAGTCTGATCTTTGAGACCGGAGTGAAAATCGTCAACCTCGATGCCTACGGCTATTTAGATCGTCTCCTTCTCTTCGCTGAGCCTCTGAAAGGCTTTTTAGAAGTGGGAGGAAATCTAGCCCTGGGGATAGTCCCTACCCTGGACAAAGAAGCCTTGAGCCGGGAAGATGAAGAAAGTCTTTTTGAGCGCCTAAAAGGGGCCCTTGAAGCAATAAGTAGAGCCACCGGATTGCCGATAAAAGATCTAATCCAGCGGCTTTTGATCACCCCCTCTTGCGGGATGGGGACCCTTAATGAAGATCTTGCTCAACGGGCTGTATTTTTAACGGCTGCCCTCTCCCAGAAGGTGGCCGAGCTAAGATAGATTAGAATCTATCCATGAAACAGCTATGGATGACCCAGGTAAAGGTCTTCTAAAGACCATTCGCAGCCTTTTCCGTCGACCATCAGAGGAAGAGGCCGCAGAAATCGCCCACGAGATCGAAGAGCTGATCAACGAAGGGGAACGACGGGGGATCATCTCTCCTCAAGAAGGAGAGATGATCGAAAGCATCCTTAAGTTCCGAGATAAGATCGTCCGGGAGGTCATGATCCCCAGGAGTCGGATGATCTGCCTGGAAAGCACAGCCTCCCTTAAGGAGGCTGTGGATACGGCCGTGGAGTCAGGCCACTCCCGCATTCCCGTTTACAGGGAGGATCTTGATCACATCATTGGTATCCTCCATGTCAAGGATCTTCTCCGGTTCTGTCTGGCCCGCCCGGAGGATTTCAATCTTTCCGCCCTTCTCAGACCGGCTTATATGGTGCCCGAAACCAAACGCATCGGCGAGCTTCTGCGTAAATTCCGGGAGCGTCGGAGTCACATGGCCATCGTTATCGATGAGTACGGATCAGTCTCTGGATTGGTGACCTTTGAAGACGTTTTGGAGGAGATTGTTGGGGAGATAGAAGACGAACATGACCGTCAAAACCATGACCTCCAAAAAACCGCCGAAGGCCTTATAGTCGCCGGGCATGTCCCCTTGGAGGATGTAGAGAAGGCCCTAGGGATAAGGCTACCCCAGGGACCTTATGAATCAATCGGAGGCCTGGTGGTAGAGAGTCTGGGGCGCCTCCCCGCCCCGGGAGAAGAACTCACCTTTGAGGGGCTAATCATCAAAGTTCTCGAGGGAGACTCCAGGCGAATAAGAAAGCTTATGATCAAAAAGACCGACTGATGATACCCCTTCTTTTGGCCCTGGTCTCGGCCGGGCTGCTCCTTCTTTCTTACCCCAAGTTCGGCTATTATCCTTTAGCCTGGGGCGCTCTGGTACCCCTGATGATCCTTTGCGAATTACCGGCCCAGGAGGCGGCTAAATACGCTCTCCTGTCAGGGACCGTCTTTTTCACGGGCCTCCTTTACTGGCTAATTCACGTCTTAAACTACTACGGTTTTGTCCCCCTCCCTGGAGCCCTGGGGCTAATAGGACTCCTTAGCCTCTATTTGGGAGGATACTTCGCCATCTGGTCTTTAGCCCTAAGCTATCTCCAGCGGCGTCTTACAGGCTGGTATCTGATTTTTTACCCCTTTCTCTCAGCGGCCCTTTTTGTCGGATTAGAATATCTGCGGGAGAAGGCCCTTAGCGGCTTTCCGTGGGGTAGCCTCTGGGCCAGTCAAGCTCCCTGGCCGGCCATCACTGTCTCAAGTCGTCTTACCGGCCCCTGGGGAATCACCTTCCTCATTGTCTCCACTAATGCCGCCTTTTACCTCCTCCTTCGCCGAGGCTTTAAACCGCCGGCCTTAGTCGGGGCCTTCCTGGGGCTCCTTTTACCCATCTTAGCCCTGGGTTATGGTCAAACAAAACTTAAGGCTCCGGTAGAATTTCTGGGCCTTAAAGTGGGCATCATCCAGGCCAACATCAGCCAAGACAAAAAATGGGATCCGGCATTTCAAAGAGAGACATTAAGGATATACGAAAATCTCAGCAAACAAGCGGTCCAAAAGGGGGCTCAGCTTATCATCTGGCCAGAGACCGCTACACCTTTTATCTTTCACCCTGAAGAAGGGCTAGGGAAGGAAGTACTCTCCATAGCCAAACAACTCGACGTCTATCTTCTATTCGGAGCTCCCATAGCGACCCTTGGCCCCGAGGGCCTTTCCTACCACAACAGTGCCTTCTTGGTCTCCCCAGAGGGGAAAATCATCGACCGCTACGACAAACAACACCTGGTTCCCTTTGGCGAGTATGTTCCCGGTGGAGGTCGCATACCCTTTCTCCGCAAACTAGTAGGACCTAGCGGGGATTACCGACCCGGCCCCCTGGACCACCCCCTTGCTTGGTCTGGCCCAAGGATGGGAGTGCTTATCTGCTTTGAAGCCATATTCCCAGAACTTGCCCGGCGGGAGGCTTTAAGAGGAGCCAAGGTATTAATCAACCTCACCAATGATGCCTGGTTCGGCCGCTCGGCTGGTCCATGGCAACATTTCGCTCTGGCCCGTATCCGGACGGCTGAAACCGGTCTGCCCCTGATCAGGATAGCCAACACCGGGATCTCAGGCCTCATTGACCCTTACGGTCGAATCCTGTCCCGGGGGCCATTAGAAGAGAGTTGGTATCAGATAGTAAACCTCCCTTCTCCACAACCGGCGACCATCTACCTTCAATTAGGCCCGCTTCTCCCCCGAACATGTCTGGCTATGGTCATGATAGTTTTGGGCCTCCTGGCCCTGGAGGCCATCGGCTTGAAGGGCCTTTCTAAAAGGTTAGAATAGGCCCAAGAAGAGTTTTAGAGCCCCGACCATAGAAAAGAACGATAAAACCCAAAATTCTTACAGAGGAGGGATATACTCATGACCTTACATCCGGCAGAGCTTCGAGCAGAGCTTGAATCCCTTAAAGGACGCCTAGATCTCCTAAGGAGGTATCTTTGATCCGGCGAGCAAAGAAAAACGCCTTCAGGAACTGGAGCAGGAACTCATCAAAGAAGGCTTCTGGGAACGCCCAGAGGCCAAGGATATCCTTAAAGAAAGGGCTTCCCTCCAGGAACAACTATCTGAATGGCAGGAGTTAAATCAAGAGTTTGACGATGCCTGGACACTGCTTGAATTGGCCCGCGAAGAAAAGGATGAAGGGGCCCTTGAAGAAGTCCGGCAACAGATAGGTCTTCTTAAAAAGAAGGTCTCCCAACAGGAACTCAAGCAATTCCTGGCCGATCCAGCGGATCGCAACAATGCCATTGTCACCATCCATGCCGGGGCCGGGGGTACGGAGGCCCAAGACTGGGCCGAGATGCTCCTGAGAATGTATCTTCGCTGGGCCGAAAGAAGAGGCTATAGGACAAAGATCATCGACCTTCTGCCGGGAGAGGAGGCCGGAATAAAGAGTGTGACTTTCATCGTCGAGGGCCCTTATGCCTATGGCCATCTCAAGGGGGAATCGGGTATCCATCGGTTGGTACGCCTTTCTCCCTTCGACACGGCCCACAAAAGGCACACCTCTTTCGCCTCCGTCTCCGTGATACCGGAGATTGCCGAGGATATCCATATAGACCTTAACGAAAAGGATCTTCGCATCGAGACCTTTAGGGCCAGTGGGGCTGGAGGTCAGCATGTCAATAAGGTAGAGTCTGCCGTCCGAATTACCCACATCCCTACAGGAATTGTCGTTCAGTGTCAGAACGAACGTAGCCAGCACCGCAACAAGGCTATTGCCCTTAAGATCCTCCGGGCCCGTCTCTATGAATTAGAAAGAAAAAAACGGGAAGAGGAACGTCAAAGGCTTCAGGGAGAAAAGAAAGAAATTGCTTGGGGCAGTCAGATTCGTTCTTACGTTCTTCACCCCTACCGACTGATTAAGGACCACCGCACCGGGGTGGAAATTGGCAACGTGGCGGCCGTGCTTGACGGAGATCTTGATCCCTTTATCAAGGCCTATCTGGTCTCCAAAGACAGGGCCGCCTAGAGACTACGGCTAGATTGAGTTATATTCCGCTTATGCCAGGAAATTCTTTTGGTCAGGTCTTTCGCATTACCACCTGGGGAGAATCCCATGGCCCGGCTCTGGGTGTGGTCATAGACGGTTGTCCCCCCCGAATCCCCCTAAGGGAAGAAGATATTCAGGTGGAGCTTGATCGGCGGAGGCCGGGTAAATCTCTGGTTGAAAGCCCTCGAAAGGAGCCCGACCGGGTGGAGATCCTCTCGGGAGTCTTTGAGGGCCTGACCACAGGTTGCCCCATCTCCCTCATCATCTATAACAAAGATGCCCGCCCTGGGGCCTACGATCACCTCAAAGATGTCTTCCGGCCTGGCCATGGAGACATCACCTATTACCGAAAATATGGCCACCGAGATCACCGGGGCGGAGGTCGCTCCAGTGGTCGAGAGACCGCCGCTCGAGTGGCTGCCGGAGCCGTGGCCCAGAAGATTCTTGATCTGTCGGGAATCAAAGTCATAGCTTATACCCTGGCCTTGGGAGGGGTAAGGGCCCGGAGAAAAGATCTTTCTTTTATCTATCAAAATCCTCTCTTTTGCCCTGACCCCGAGGCATTGCCCGCTATGGAGGCCAGAGTAGCCGAGGTAAGGGCCCAAGGAGATTCCATCGGGGGAGTTGTGGAAATCATTGCCCAAGGAGTGCCAGCTGGTCTGGGAGAGCCGGTCTTTGATAAACTGGATGCCGAATTAGCCCGGGCCCTGATGAGTATTGGAGCAATAAAGGGAGTAGAGATAGGCTCAGGTTTTGCTGCTGCTGAAATGCTTGGTTCTGAACATAACGATCCCATCACCCCCGAAGGATTCAGAAGCAATCACGCCGGAGGGATTCTGGCGGGAATCTCTAATGGAGATGAAATCATCTGTCGCGTGGCGGTAAAACCCATTCCTTCCATAGCCCAAGAACAAGATACCATCGACATACATGGTACCCCCCGGAAGATCACAGTTGGCGGCCGACACGATGCCTCTGCCATCCCTCGAATCGTACCGGTATGTCAGGCCATGGTTCGCCTGGTTTTGGCCGATCATCTCCTCCGGCAACGGGCCATAGAGGGCTGGATATGAGGCCGGAACGTATTGGTATAGTAGGTGGTCGAGGAAGAATGGGCCGCTGGTTTGCCAACCTTTTCAAGAGGGCAGGCTATCAGGTGGAAATCTCTGATCTTGGCACTCCCTTGAGTAATCAAGATCTGGCCAGACAATGTCCGGTGGTCTTTCTGGCCGTTCCGATGGAACGTTTTGAGGAGGTAGTTATCCAGGTCGGGCCTCTTATGCCTCCAGAGGCCGGCCTTATCGACCTTTGCTCTCTTAAGGCCCGACAGGTGGCTGTTATGCTTCGGGAAACCACCTGCCAAGTGGTAGGCGCCCATCCCCTTTTCGGACCCGGTGAGAATTCCATCGTTGGCCAAAGGGTGGCCCTTTGTCCGGCTCGTGGGAACGGCTGGTTCAATTGGTTCAAGGATTTTCTAGACACCCAAGGGGCAGAGACGGTGGTTATTAGCCCCGAAGAGCATGACCAGCTTATGGCTGTAATCCAAGTCCTGAATCACTTTATTCTTCTGGCCCTCGGGGAGGTAATTAATCGCCAGGGTCTTGACCCTCAGCGTCTGGTCAATTTGGCCACTCCTAGCTTCATTCGCCAGCTCAACATTCTCTCGCGACTAGCCGACCAAGATCCGCATCTTTATGCAGCCATCCAATTTGACAACCCTGCCGGCGATCAGATCCGGGAGGCCTTTGCCCGGGCAGTCTCCAAGCTCAAGGAGATTGCCCAAGAACGTCGGGAGGAAGAATTTGTCCAGCTTTTCACTGAGGTTCAAACCCTGGGCCAAAAGATCCGAAAAGCAAAGTAAAGGGAGGTTAAGGCTCTGTTCAAGGAGGAATAGGCCATGTTCCATTTGCCGAGCTGGATTCCGTGGGTAGCATTATTGTTTTTTCTGGGTTTTCTAAGCGGGCTTATCACCAGCTACTACCTTTTACGCTTTAAGGCCGTCCAGGTACGGGATGGAGCCGAGGTACTTTCTCTTTATATGCCTATTTTTGGATTAGTGCGGACTACAATCCGGACCAAGTTCTCCGGCTTTTTTGTGGATGAGCTTATCGAATTTCGGGAGAAACTAGAACGCTTCCGCAAACTCTTGGATATTGACCTCATGATCAACTATGCCAAAGCCTATGATATTAACTACATTGGCCTTGAGGGGGATCAGGAGGATCTTAGCTGGGGGCCTGGTAAATTGGCCTGCACCACCCCCTCGGATATTCCTGGGAAGTTTGGCTACAATGTATTCCTCAACCCCCATATAGATAAGAGACGGGTGGCCGAAAAACTCTCTGAAGAGTTAGGGGTCCGAATCCACCCCACCGAAGTTCAGACCTTCCTTTTCCTTCATGAGATCGGCCACACTCCCAAGGCTGGCAACCTTTGCTTCTATCGACTTTTCGTCAGCCACGCCCTCTCTGGCGGACGTCGCTCGGCCAAACGTCGCCGTGACCTAGCTAAGCTTAAGGCCAAAGTGGAATGGCTGGCTGACCAGTTTGCCTTAAGGGAGCTCCTAAAGCTCCGAATGCAACGTGGTCTTCCCATGCCCTGTTAGGATGATAGCCACAAGGCACGCCTACAAGAGGCGTGCCTCACTCCTTTCCCGGCCCTGCTCAGGGCCGGTAGTATTTCCCCTCACCCCAATGAGCCACAAAAAACTCTACCCTTAATTTTTCTCTTGACCCTGGACTATGGTCCAGGGGGTAAGATCAAAAACAAGCTTTTAAGGGAAAGGCCTTTATGGACAGACTTACCATCGGCAAGGTAGCCCAATTGGCCGGAGTAGGAGTGGATACGATCCGTTTTTATGAACGAAAGGGTCTCCTTGACAGCCCTCCCCGGAGCCTTTCTGGCTACCGGCAGTATTCCCTGGAAACCGTGGCTCGCATCCGCTTTATTCGGCGGGCCAAAGAGCTCGGGTTTTCTCTTAAGGAGATCAAAGAGCTCCTTGATCTCCGTATGTCACCTGAGACTACCTGCGAGGACATACGCCAAAGGGCCCGGGCCAAGATCAGAGACATAGAGGGCCGACTAGAAGCCCTCAAACGGATGAAGGCTGTCCTGGAGAAGCTAGCCGATAGCTGTCAGGGAAAGGGCCCTCTTCACAATTGCCCTATACTTGAGGCCTTGGAGGAAAGAGATGAAAAAACAACCCCCGAATAGGTCTGCTAAAGACCCCCTTAATACCCCAGAAAACCTTAACCCCAAACGGCAGGGGCTCATTATTAGGTGGTGGAGCCCCCTGGCGGCCTTACCCGGCCTGGGGGCATCTTTTCTTCCGGTGGGGCTTTGTCCGGCCTGTCTGCCGGCCTACGCCGGGGTCTTAAGTTCCTTCGGACTAGGGATGATACTGGAGAAGAGATACCTCCTTCCCTTAAGCGTCTTTTTTCTGGCCCTAGCCATGGGCGCTCTGGCCTATAAAGCCAAAGAAAGAAGAGGCTATGGTCCACTTTGGTTGGGAATTCTGGCCTCAGGCCTGATTTTGGCCGGCAAATTTGCCCTGAATATCACCTGGCTTGTTTATCTGGGTGCATTTTCCCTCCTGATGGCCTCGATCTGGAATGCCTTACCCGTCCAAAGGGAGGAAGCACCCTGTCCAGCCTGTAAATCCACCAGAATTCAAAAATCCTAAACTTAAAGGAGGTCCTATGAAAAAGAGAAAGGTTGAAGTCTTTAGTGCCGGCTGTCCCCTATGCCAGGAGACTGTAGAGCTTGTCAAGCAGATGGCCTGCCCCTCATGTGAGATCCGGGTGTTAGATCTCCATAACCCCGAGGTGGCCCAAAGGGCCCGGGAGCTGGGGATCCGCCGGGCTCCCGCGATAGCCATCAATGAAAGGCTGGTTGCCTGCTGCCAACAAGAGGGCCCAAGTGAGCTCGCCTTAAAAGAGGCCGGCCTAGACATCCCCTTAGAGTAAGAGGAAAGAGGGCAGTCCGGAAAAGACCGCCCCCTCTGGCCAACCAAAATCAAAAATCACCATTAATCCGAACATAAAACAGTCGCTTAGGGCATATCTAAACCTTGGGAAGGCGTAAGTAACTTCTCTCTTTCCGGCTATCTTTGAGGGCTCATCAGGTAGCTCCCTATATTACTCTCCATTCCATATCCCGCTTCCAAGGCCTTTCCCCGCATTCCTCCTCACGCCCCTCAAGGCCAATTTCAGATATACTTCAAAGAGGTCTTTAAGCACCTCACAGCCGAGGAGAAATATGATCTTCTGCACCCTTAAAGCAGCTCGTCTATTACTGAAAGGAAGTCCAGACGGCCAAAATAATTGTAGGATATTTGGTCTATTTCCTCAGGAGAGAGTTTTGTGCAGCGTGTCATTTGGCTCCCCATCCTTCCATTCTTCTAATCATTCCTTTTGACTTCCCCAATGAGATTCACGGATGTAAAAGAAAGAATCTTTAAGTAAAGTTTTACCCCACCACCCCGCGCTCTCGGTGCTCGGGCTTCAGTACTTTCGGGCTTCCGTAGTCTGTGTTCTGAGTCTGCTTCCACCTTTGGGATACCTGTTTTTGGGAGTTTCTTTTATGTGGGGCTTTAGCCGGAAATAGAAGCAAAAAGAACAAAAATCTCTAAAGAAAAAGGTATTATCGGAATTCTTTCTTGAACATAAATCCCGTATAGCTTGACTTTTGCTTAATTTTTCCATATAATTATGGACGCTGTTGAACTTTAGTGTATTTAAATAGACTTAGCATTACAAAACTTGGAGGCTTAAAGGAAATGACCAATAAAGAAGAAAAATTGATGACCGTAAAAGAGGTGGCAGAATATTTAAGGCTTGATGAACATACAGTTTACAGAATGGCAAGAAAAGGAGAAATCCCAGCCTTTAAAATCGCTGGTCAGTGGCGATTTAAAAAAGAACTTCTAGAAAAATGGATTGAAAACAAACTAAAATCCGTGGGTGGTGAATAGGAAGGGTCAAAACGATGAAAGGGAGCCTTTTTAGTAATTATTTTTTAGTAGAAGGAATAAAGTTCACCGAAGACTGGAAAAAATGTTCTGAACAGGAGCTGGAAAACTTTTATTCAAAGGCAAAGCAAATTTTTAAACATTTTAGCAAAAGAAAAAAACCAGATGAAGCAGATACCGAAGATGGTTTAATTCGCCCTATCATAGAACTTCTTGGTTTTCAGTGGTCGAGGCAAAAATCTCCCTCCAGAAAGGGCAGGCAAGATGTTCCAGATTTTGTTCTATTTCCTGATGAAAAATCTAAAGAAGACTTTGATAGAGAACCAAGCAATCGTAAGCCTTGGAATAAGGGAATCTGCATTTTAGAGGGAAAAAGATGGAAAAGACATCTAGATAGAGGAGACAGAACCGATCCTATCGATCCTTATATTCCATCTAACCAAATTTTAAGATACCTTTCAGCGGTTGACCCAGCATCTAACGGGCATATAGTGTGGGGGATTCTGACAAACGGAGAAATTTGGAGATTATATTATCATCGAGCCCCTTCCAGAGCAGAAGGATATATTGAATTTAACCTAAGCGAAATTTTGGAGGAAGCTTCTCTATTTGAGAGCGTCCAAGACAAAAGAGAAAAATTCAAGCTTTTTTATCTTCTTTTTAGAAAAGAGGCTTTCATTCCCACCAATTGGAGACCTCACAGAACTTTTCTAGAAATAGCTCTCGAAGAGGGGAAACGTTGGGAAGAAAGGGTATCAGAAGATCTTAAAGAAAAAATATTTTATGAAATCTTCCCTGATATAGCTAAAGGTTTTTTGAAGGTTGCTAAAGCAAAGGGTAGAAACGATGATTCTCTTTTACAGGAAATCTATGATAACACATTGGTTCTGCTATACAGATTACTTTTTATTTTTTATGCTGAAGATAGAGATCTTCTTCCTATAAGAAACAATAGTTACAGAAATTATTCGCTCAGCAAAATTCGAGACGAAATAGCTGAAAAGATTGACAAGAAAGAAAGTCTAAGTGAAATAGCATCTTTCTATTGGGATAGAATAAAAAACCTTTTCAGAATCATAAATAATGGAGATAAAAGTTTAGGAATTCCACCTTATAACGGAGGACTCTTTGACCCTCAAAAACATCCATTTTTAGAAAATTACTCGGTCCCAGATAAGTTTCTGGTACCGGCTATCGATAAATTAAGCAGAGACTACACAGTAACTCCGCCAAAAAGAATAAATTATAGAGACCTTTCGGTTAGACAATTAGGGAGTATTTATGAAGGGCTATTAGAGTTTAAGTTAAAAATCGCTGAAACTCACCTTGGCGTGAAAAAAGAAAAAGGAAAAGAAATTTATCATCCAGTTAAAAATGAAAAAGAAGCAAAAATAAAGAAAGGGGAATTATATTTAACGAACGATAAGTCTGAGCGAAAAGCTACGGGTTCTTACTACACACCAGATTATATAGTTCAATATATTGTCAAAAACTCTATCGAGCCTCTTATACAAGAAAAATTGAGAGAATTTGAGGAGTGGAAAGATCTATTAAAAACTAAAAACAAAAGTGAATTGCAAAAATTAATAATAGAATTCAACATTCCTTTTGACCCCAAGACTTATGACGATAGGGGAAGAATCATAAGCGAAAAGAACCTCAATGCTTATAGGAATGCACTTTTAACATTAAAAGACCCGGCTGAATCAGTATTAAAACTCAAAATTCTTGACCCAGCTATGGGAAGCGGGCATTTCCTTGTCGGTGCTGTTGACTATCTTTCGGACAGAATACTTGAAATACTGGCAGAAACTTCTAATAAAAGTTACTTTGGAAAAGAAATTTATCGCAGTCCTCTGATAGAAAAGTTGGAAAATATAAGAATACGTATTTTAGAGAAAGCAAAAAAAGAGGGTTACATAATTGATGAAACGCAACTCGAAGATAAGAATTTAATCAAAAGAATTATTTTAAAACGATGTATTTATGGGGTTGATGTAAATCCACTTGCAGTTGAACTTGCGAAAGTCTCTTTATGGCTTCATACCTTCACTATAGGTGCTCCCCTTTCGTTTTTAGACCACCATTTGAAATGTGGTAATTCTCTTATCGGTGCAAATCCAGAAGACTTTGACAAAATATTTGAGAAAAGCCCACTCTTTGGCTCAAAATACGCAGGGCTTATGAATGCCGTTGCAATGATTGAAAAGCTTCAGGAGATCACCGATGCTGACATATCAGAAGTAGAAGAAAGCGCGAAAATCTACGATAATATTGTTAAGCAACTTGAACCATATAAAAAGCTTTTAAATGTTTATACCGCTGAGTTTTTCTTAAGACCAAAGAAAAAATCTGATCTTAAAAAGTATAAATCGCCCTTGAGTTTGCTTGATGGGACGAAAGGAGATCCTTTAGATGTTATTTCTGGAAAAGTAGATCTAACACAAGAGGAACAAAATTTAATAGATACAGCTCTTAATCTTGCCCAAAATAAACGATTCTTTCACTGGAAACTGGAATTTCCAGAAGTGTGGTATGAAAAGGGGAGGAAAAAAGCAAACGGCGGTTTTGATGTTGTGATTGGAAATCCTCCGTATGATATTATTTCCGCAAAAGAACAGAATCGTAGCAAAGAAGATGTAGAAGCAGAAAAAACATTTTACGAAAACAATAAGCTGTTTCATCCATCTATTGGGCAAAAAATAAATTATTTTAGACTGTTTATATCTTTAAGCTTAAAGTTTCTTACAAGGGAAGGGGGATTCCATAGTTTCATTGTTCCATTAGGAATATTAGGCGATAAACACAGTCAAAAATTGAGAAAGTTTATGTTAAAAAGATTTAACTTTGTAAGTATAGAGGCATTCCCTCATAAAGATAATCCAGATCTTAGAGTTTTTAAAGAAGCAAAGCTTCCGGTATGTGTGTATGTAGGGAATAAAGCCCATATCGCAAATCCTAAAGCGAAGTTTAAAATTAGAATCCATCCCTATAAGTATATTGAAACCTCAACACCAATTATTTTTATGTCAGCTGAAGAAATAAAAGTTTTTGATCCACAATTACTAAGATTTCCAACAAAACCATTGACTACCAATAAAGAAATAGAAATTGCTATTAAAGTCCGATCGTCCGGAATTGCTCTTGAAAACTTTGCCATTTCAAAGCAAGGAGAAGTAAATGTTTCTACCCATCGGAGGTTCATTAAACATTTCCAGAAACCGCAGAAAAAAATTGGAAATGAATATAAGGAAGTTTTAAGGGGAGCATATATTGATAGATATCTGATACATGCACCCAAACAAGGTGGCTACTATTATATACGGTGGAAAGATTTTCTGTCGTCATTTAGAGGAAATGATTCTAAAGGATTTGACTATCGTTACGAAAGAATAGGTTATCAAAGAGGAGCAGCACTTGACAATTGGAGACGAATAATTGCTACTTTAATACCAAAAGGAAGTTTTTGTGCTGATACGATAAACTATATTGTTAATCCCCAAAAGTTTTCTTTGAATTTTATCCTTGCTATATTAAACTCTAATTTACTGGAATGGCTATTTAGGCTTACCAGCACCACTAATCATGTGAACAGTTATGAAGTAGATTCATTGCCTCTTCCCAAAATAGATTTTACTACCCGTGATGATAAAAAATTAAGCATACTTAAACACAAATACGAAAACGATGAATTTGTAGAGTTACACGAAAAGATACAATCCCTCCCCTCGAACTCTGCTGTTCTCCACGATTTTCTTGCTTATTTAGCTGAGAAGATGATAGAATTCAATCAGAATAAATATCTGCTTCAACTTTTCATAGATGGAAAACTTGAACATGGCTCTGATAAGATGATACAGCTAATAAAGTTATTAGAAAAACATCCTCATTGGGAAGATTCTGCCTCAGAAGATCTCAAAAAAGAAATCGCTTTAAATATTCTAAGAAATTGTGAAAATCGCATAGCCGAAACGGACAAACTTATTGATCGAATTGTTTATCACCTATATGGATTGGAAGAAGAAGATATAAAGATTATTAAGCAATTTTTTGATAACAATTAAAAATATATTTCCACTGACCAGCGATTTTAAAGGCTGGGATTTCTCCTTTTCTTGCCATTCTGTAAACTGTATGTTCATCAAGCCTTAAATATTCTGCCACCTCTTTTACGGTCATCAATTTTTCTTCTTTATTGGTCATTTCCTTTAAGCCTCCAAGTTTTGTAATGCTAAGTCTATTTAAATACACTAAAGTTCAACAGCGTCCATAATTATATGGAAAAATTAAGCAAAAGTCAAGCTATACGGGATTTATGTTCAAGAAAGAATTCCGATAATACCTTTTTCTTTAGAGATTTTTGTTCTTTTTGCTTCTATTTCCGGCTAAAGCCCCACATAAAAGAAACTCCCAAAAACAGGTATCCCAAAGGTGGAAGCAGACTCAGAACACAGACTACGGAAGCCCGAAAGTACTGAAGCCCGAGCACCGAGAGCGCGGGGTGGTGGGGTAAAACTTTACTTAAAGATTCTTTCTTTTACATCCGTGAATCTCATTGGGGAAGTCAAAAGGAATGATTAGAAGAATGGAAGGATGGGGAGCCATTTCTTTATTTCGAACTAAATCAGACGGGCAAGAGGAAAAGAAATTTTGATTCTCTTTTTCTAAACGCCCACCACCCACCCCCACTTGACCAGAACCTTGTTGAGAGTGGTTTAAGTTATTGATCTTTAAAGAATATTTAAAGTTTACCCTGATTCTCTTTTTGGAATATTTTATTGAGTCAATTCTTTCTCTTATTAAAAGAACCTGCTCGGCTCGGGAGAGGGAGGAGAGGGTGTTCTTTATTTGACTTTTAAGAAATACTTAGCTATACTATTAAATACTATGAAAGACGAAAAGATACCAGAAAAGCTAATGACTTTAGAAGAAGTAGCTGAATATTTAAGGCTTAGTGTCCATACTATCTATAAGATGGCACAAAAAGGGAAAATACCCGCTTTAAAGGCTGGTAAGAAATGGAGATTTAGGAAAGAGGATATCGATAGGTGGCTTACTCAAAGATCTTATAATTTACCCAAGGAGAAAAAATGAGAATAAAAAAATTTATCATACAAGACTTCAGATCAATTAAAAATTCGGGCGAGGTTAATTTAGAGCCTGAAATTACGGTCTTAATAGGCAAAAATGAGTCTGGCAAGACTAATATTCTTAAAGCATTAGAATCTTTCAATGGTGATTATGAATATACTGATAGCGACTTGTGTATTTATTCTGCGACAAAGAAAAAATTAGAGTCAGGGGAGATAGAAAAAGAAGATGTTCCTATTATAACTATTTGGTTTGAAATCGAAAAAGAAGATAAGGAAAAATTAAAAGAAATTCACTCCCAGCTTACTAAAATAAACACTATTAAAATTACCAAATTTTTTGATAATACCTACGAAGTGGAAATAGATAATGTTGATTTAGAAAAAATAGAAGAAGAGAGTTTTAATAAAATTGCAATTGATTTTAAGAACGAAATTACTGCCTTTAAAGAAAAACTTGATTCACACGCTCAAAGATATTCTCCTTTCTCCTCTGCCAAACAACAGTATGAGCAAATATTATCACAGATTGAGTCCTATAGTCCACAAGAAGACCCAAATATCGATACAACATTTAGCTCCTTCTACACCCAATTAAGAAGTCTCCCAAACCAAGATACTTATATTCAAAATGATATTGAATCATTTATAAAAAAACTTGACCAATATAAATTAGAATTCAAAAAAATCTTAGCAGGAGAAGATAGTATAATCGACAAAATTTTAAAAATAACACCTCAATTTATCTATTTCAACACAATGGAAGAACTTACTGATACGGTAAGAATAGATGAATTTTTAGAAGAGAGGGAGAAATACAAAACCCTTAATAATCTATTAAAACTTGCAGGGTTAGATGTGGAACGATTAAAAGATGTAGATCATTATGAGAGGCTAGCTGCAGAAAGCGAAGCTTCTGCTACTATAACTGGATATATAAACGAATCATGGAAACAAGAAAAAGTAAACATAAAACTGAGACTAGATAGTGGGGAAATTATAGTTTATATTGAGGATGAAGTAGGAGCCTTAGATCCACCAACTAGAAGAAGTCAAGGTTTCCAATGGTTCCTTTCTTTTTATATCAATTTTACAGCAGGGTCTAAAGGTGAGCTCAAGAATACAGTTATTCTCCTTGACGATCCTGGTGTATATTTACATCCTTCAGGACAGAGAGATTTATTAAACACACTAGAAAAAATTTCTAAACACAATCAAATAATTTTCACTACCCATTCTCCCTTTTTAATAGATAGAAAAAATTTGCAGAGAGTTAGAATTGTAAGTAAAGAAAAGGACCGAATAGGAACCAAAATAGAGGAAAAATTTTATATTAGCAAATATGATGCACTAGAACCTATCAGAGCTTCTATAGGAATGACAATTGGAGATTCTTTATTTACTACTAAGAAAAACATTTTAGTAGAAGGATTTTCTGATTTTTTGATATTAGAAGCATTTTCAAAAATATGTAAAGAAGAAGGATTAAATCATATAGAGTTAGATAATAGAGAAATTTCTATCATCCCTGTTGGTGGTGCTGAAAAAATGCCTTATTTCTCTACTCTTCTAAGTAAAGAAAACTTAAATTTTGTTGTGCTATTAGATCATGATAGTGAAGGAAGAAAAATCAAAAAAGAATTAATAGAAAAATTTGAAATAGAAGAAAATCTGATCTTGACCCTTGATAAAATTACTGAAAACCCGGGAGAAGATGCCGAAATAGAAGACCTAATTGATTTCGAATTATATCTTCAGGCTGTAAATATAGCGTATAAAAAAATATTTAAAGAGAAACTTAACAAAGAAAAAATAGAAGCTTCAGACTTAGAAAGACCTAACTTTAGCGGCTTAAAGAAATACTTTAGAAAGAAAAAAATTGGACAATCAGGAAAAATAGATAAAATTAAAGTAGCTAAAGCGTTAATCTCTATCCTTCCAGAGACTGAAATTAATAAACAAAATCTTTCCAAATGGGACTCTCTTTTTAATTCTTTAAAACAAGCTTTACAGCTATGAATTGTGCAATCTATACAAGGGTATCAACCGATACTCAAGCTGAAAAAGAATTTTCCTCCTGTGAAGCTCAGGAAGAAAAGATAAAAGCTTTTATTAAAAGCCAGAATAATTGG